>DKXD01000186.1:0-20630 GCA_002492075.1 Ruminococcaceae bacterium UBA7135 | reverse complement strand
TTTTATCTGGAGCTTGCCGAACACAACACACGCGATGAAGCCGCACTGTGTCAAAAGCTGCGCGAGTTTTCGGTCAAAACGGGTATCCCGACGCTTCCGACAAACAACGTTCATTACGTTGAAAAAAGCGGCGGCGAAGTTCAAAAAGTGCTTTCGTGTATCGGGCAGAACATACGCGTCACCGCTCCAAATCCCTTTGCGCTGCCCACCGACGAGTATTATCTAAAAAGCTATGACGAGATGCGCCTTATGTTCACGGAGGAAGAGCTTGCTCGGACGTGCGAGGTCGCAGAGAAGTGCGCTTTTGAGTTCGAGTTTGGCGTTACAAAGCTCCCCTTGTTCACACAAGAGGGGATTTCGGATAATGTCGGGTATCTTGCGCAGCTTTGTAAAAAGGGCGCGGAAAAGCGTTACGGAGCGCTTTCCTTGGAGATAAAAGAGCGGTTGGCGCACGAGCTTTCGGTCATCGACAAAATGGGATTTACCGATTATTTCCTTATCGTGTGGGATTTCGTGAAGTACGCGAAGAAAAACGGCATAGCCGTAGGTCCCGGCAGAGGGAGCGCGGCGGGCAGCCTTTGCGCGTACAGTCTCGGCATAACGGACACCGACCCCATACGCTTCAGTCTGCTGTTCGAGCGCTTTTTAAATCCCGAGCGCGTTTCAATGCCCGATATCGATATCGACTTCTGCGCGGAGAGGCGCGACGAGGTGGTGGAGTACGTAAAGCGGCGTTACGGCGCGGACAGAGTTGCGCAGATAGTGGCGTTCGATACTATGAAGGCAAGGGGCGCGGTGCGCGACGCGGGAAGAGTGTTGGCAGTTCCCGAAAACAAGGTGAGCCGTGTTGCGGAAACGCTTCCGCGTTTCGGTGATTCGTCTTTGAAAAACGAGCTTGAAAACGGCGAGCTTAAAGAGCTGAACTGTTCCGACCCCGAAATAACGAAGCTCGTCGAGGTTGCGATGAGTATAGAGGGCTTGCCGCGAAATGTTTCCGTACACGCGCCCGGGGTGCTTATCACCCGTGAGCCTGTTTGCGAGTATGTTCCCTTAAACCGTCAGGGCGACGTTTCCGTGGCGCAGTTCCCCGCGCCGCAGCTTGAGCGGCTGGGTCTGCTGAAAATGGACTTCCTTTCGCTGCGAAACCTTACGGTCATCAAGAAAACCTGCGATATCGTTCGCAGAACGCAGCCCGATTTTGATATCCGCTCCATTGACGAGAATGATCAAGCGGTTTTTGAAATGCTGGGGCAGGGCGGCACGAGCGGCGTTTTTCAGTTTGAATCGGACGGAATAACCTCGCTGCTTGTAAGACTGAAGCCGCGTTCCGTTGAGGATCTTGCGGCGGCGAACGCTCTTTACCGCCCCGGACCTATGGATTCCATTCCCGCGTATCTTGAAAATCGGCACAAGCCGCCCGAACAAATAGTTTACAAGCACCCGCTGTTAAAGCCGATACTGGAGGTCACCTACGGCTGTATCGTCTATCAGGAGCAGGTAATGGAGATATGCCGCGTGGTCGCGGGATACTCATACGGCAGAGCGGATATAGTGCGCCGCGCGATGTCGAAGAAGAAGTACGATGTTATGGACAGGGAGCGTCAGGCGTTCGTTCACGGCAGCGATACCAACGTTGGGGCGATCGCGAACGGCGTTCCCGAAAAGACCGCCAACGAGATATTCGACGAACTTGTAAAATTCGCGTCCTACGCATTCAACAAGTCGCACTCGGCGGCATACGCTCAGGTGGCGTATCAGACCGCGTATCTGCGCTGCCATTTTTACCTCGACTATATGTGCGAGACCATTACCAACGCTATAGCCGACAACGCCGCTTCGGGAAGAGTTCCCGATTATATTGCCGATCTTCGCGCCAACCGTGTGAAAATACTACTCCCCGATGTGAACAATAGCGGCTTTGAGTTCCGTTCGGAGGACGGCTGTGTGCGCTATGGTCTGTGCGGAATACGCGGCGTGGGCGAGCTTTTCGCGCGCGCGATAATTTCGGAGCGCGAAAACGGCGAGTTCATGTCGGCAAGCGATTTTGCGGTGAGAATGTCAAAATACCGCAACACGCGCCGCGTTACCGAATCCCTTATAATGAGCGGCGCGCTGGACTGCTTTCCGCAGAACCGCCGCACGCTCTTTGAAAACGCCGGAGCGCTGGTGGATTTCGGAGCGTCGGAGAGCGAGCGCATAGAAAGCGGACAGCTTGACCTGTTCGGTTCGGCTGACCGGGAGGTGCGGGAATTCGCGTTTAAAAATATGGAGGACTTCACAGATGTAAAGCGCATAGAAAACGAGCGTGAGTATCTTGGATTGTATATATCGGCGCATCCCGCAGATGTGTATATCGGGCGTTCTTACGATAATTGTATGTATATCGAGGACGCTCTTGCGCTGAACGTCGGCGCTGAAACGGCGATAACGGCGCTGTGCATATCGGTGCGGTCATTCACAGACAAAAAAGGGAACCTTATGGCGTTCGCGGATTTTGAAGACGCTTCGGGACAGGCGGGCGCGGTACTTTTCGCGGACAAGCTGAAAAGCCTTGGCAGACCGCGTCAGGGTCAGGTGTATTGCGTCAAGGCAAGGCTATCTATACGTGACGGCAAACGCAGCCTGCAAATCGACAGCTTCAAGAATGCCGTAGAGCTTCCCGAAAAGCCACGTCAAAAACTCTATGTGAAGCTGGATTCCGAGAACGATCCCCGAGCAGCCGAGGTAAAGCGAATGTTTTTCGCGAACAAAGGCGTCCGCGAAGCTGTCGTGTGCTTCGCGGATTCCAGAACGAGCAGAGGAGTGCGCGGCTTACGCGGCGTGAGAATTTGTCCCCCGCTGATAAACGCGCTTAAACGGCTCTGCGGGCAGGACAATGTGATCGTAAAATAATATCAAATGACTTATCCCCCGCCTTCGGTGGGGGATAACGCGTATAGAAACGTTAGATCATGGATAGCTGAGTAATGATCCCGTCGCCCGCGAATATCACCGACGTATCGGGCGGAGGCGGAGTTGCTATGGCTTGGTTGGGGGTCTCGGCGTATTCGCGAAACGCGAGCCACTCGCGCATACGGTCGAGAGTTTCGGGCGTGGACGCGCTGCGCTCTTCTCCCTTGTGAAAGACTTTTACGGTGCCGCCGCGGATAACAAGTCTGCTTGCCAAAGCGAACGCCTTGTCGCAGCATATCGGCATTGCGTTGTCCGTGATACAAAGGTTCGTGGACTTCGAGCCTTGACTTTCGTCCAGCCGCACCATAAGCTTGTTTTTCTTTGCCGAGAGCTTGTAATTCACGCGCCGCGGCGAATCGCCCGGAACATATTCGCGGTGCTCATACCCCGGCATACCGCCGTTCATCACCGTAATACCCTCCTCGACCTCTTCTTCCTCGGAGGGCAGCATATTCGGCAGTATCTCCGGACCGTCGTATTCGATTATCCGCGGCAAAACCGCTTTTTGCGTACTCTGTCCGAGTTTTAATCGTCCGCGCGCCATTCCGATGAAGTCATACAGCACGGCTTCGGTAAGCTCTATGCGGTTAAGACCGCTATGCGTTGTGCGAAAGCTTGTAATAACGTGCTTTTCCTTGCCAAAGATCAAAGATGTGCGTATTCTTAGCGGAAGACTGTCCGCGCCGATGTTCACGCAAAGCTCGATGAACGGCATAATGCAAAATCCCGTTTTGCGGAGTATTATATCTATATCCACTTTTCTCCCGCACTCGACCGTACCCGAAAGCTCCGTAAGCTGCACGGAGATGTGCCGCCTTGAAATGATAAAAAGTGCCGCGGAGATCACCGCCGTACCGCCGAGAATATATATCAGCGCCCAGCCTATATCGCCGTTGAGGAACAGCATAAATATTACCGCTATTATCAGCGCCGTAAACGTGCCGCCTATATGTAACATCTCAACGCTCCTTTTATCCTTTGCCGCGTGCCCGCCGCGCTTTGAGTATCAGCTTGTAGTTTTTATAAAGCCGTTTTTCATTGAGTTTTACGCCGCCGTCTCCGTAAAGCAGAGCGTCTGCCGCATCGGTTATCTCGCTCGCTTCTTTTTCCAGCGACAGCGTGCGTGATATCACATCACGCACCTCTCCTGAAGTGGCTGATTTGGGTTCGACACCCGTGATACTGCAAGCAATCCGACGTGTTCTTAAATACAGCGCGCGTATCTTTTTAGTGCCGCGCCCGAGTTTATAGCGTATCGAAAAGATCGCTTCGGACAGGCGTTTTCTGAATATTACGCAAAGCACGATAACTACTGCTACCACCGCGACAATATAGAATATCACTCTTTGCGCTTCCTTGGCGGCGCTTGCCATAGCGGCGGTCTTTGTGCCGTCGATCTCTATCCAGCCGCCTCCGGGGATATACGCTGAGGCAAACGCGTGTCCCTGATCCGCCTTGACTTCATACCGCCCGTACATATCAATGGAAGCTATGTCCGTCTTTATCAGATACCCCTCGGTATAACGCGCGGAAACGCCCGCCGCGCGCAGCAGAAGCGTTGACGCCGTAGCGAAATCCGTGCATATTCCGCGTTTGCTTTTAAACAGGAAGTATTCGGCGGTAAGCTCCTGCGGCACGAAGTTCAGATCATACACAAAGCCATCGCGCCCGAACCACTCTTCGATAGCTTTTGCCTTATCGTAGTCGTTGTCCAGGCCTGCCGTGATAGTTTCGGCAAGCTCTCTTATTTTGGGTGTGATCGCCACGTCTGTGGTATCGATAAGGTAATCCTCGGCTAGGTCAAAGGCGTTTATAAATGCGTAGGCGGCTTCCTCACTTATCACTTCTTCTTCGGCGGCAAGGTCCAGCAGCTCGATATACTCCTCACCCGAAAGACCGGATAAATATCTTGCAAATTCGGTGTTAATGCCGCGACCGTAAAAGTCCAATGTATACGAGGCTTTCACACCGAACGGAGTTTCGGTGAACATTTCGTCCTTGGCGTTTCGGTATATCGTATCTTGTCGGTTGGCTATTGAAGCGTTGAACGTGCCGGCGGGGTGCAGCACGACAGTGCTGTTGACATTGTCCGCCGCCTGGATATACATGGCGGTGCTTTTGATGCTGTCCTCTGATATATCGGGCAGATTTAGCAGATCGTCGGCATATTTCGCCAATTTGCCGTCTTCGGCGCCGCTTTTCAGGTCGTATGCGAGCTTGTTGTAGTTCAGTTGCGACTGCTCGTCACGCCAGTCTGAATGTCCGTATGAATATTTTTGGAGATATGTCCACCCGTCTTTTCCGCGGTATTTGTCGAACGATTGACTGATAATGTTGTTGGGATATTCAGACCACACATAAAATAGCAGATCCTCGGGCGGCTCGTTGTTTCCTGTGTTCGGCGAGGAGCTTTGCGAAAATCCCGTAGAACGCGTTCCGTAAAAGTTTGGGCGGCTGAACCATACTGTGTCTAGATAGCGCGAGTAGATAGTCCTGTCGTTTCTCGGAACGATCAATAATACTCCCGCCGCTATTACTCCGAACAATCCAAAAGCTATCAGGCGTTCTTTGCGCGAGTGCTTGTCTTCTATATAGACGTTATCGGCGGGGTACTCCAATCGTGAAACGCCCATGATAGCCACAAAATATCCCGCAGCAAGAAACGCGACAAGTCCCGCAGGCAGAGCGCCTACCGTTCTTGCGCCGAGTATCAGCGGCGCGAGCGCGGGCAGCAGCAGAAAGCACGGACGCGGCAGCCGCACCGTGAAGTAAAACACGGGATAAGTCACCACGAACGAAAAGAGCACGATAGAAGCCGCGGCAAGCGGCACGCTGAAGGTATCGGAGGTGGTGTAGATAAATTCGATGAGGGCTATTCGTCCCATTGCCGCGCCCACAGACGAGCATATCAGCGCCACTGCCGCAAACAGCGATATAAATATACAGAAGGATATCAGCTTTCGGTTTCTGAACGCGTAAAATAACATATAGATACCGCTGCATAGCGCGGTCATTATAATCGTGCATATCACGGCATAGTCTTTGCAGAGCAGGTACATCGTAAGAGCGCATATCGAGCAAAGATATATCAGCGCGGTGATGATTTCCGCTCCGTTAAATACGGGTTTGCTTCTTTTTTTCATAGGCGTTGCTCCGCCAATTAAATGTTTCAGTTTTTGTTTCACCCGTCTGCGGCGGCGAAAACAAAAAGACTTTTGAAATATTTAATTGGAATATGATTTAAAATAGGTATACAGTCTGCACATCAACATTCCGTTGTAAAGCTTACGGTTTTTATCGGCTTTCAAGCCGAATATGTTCTCAAACTCCTCGTCGGGAGTTATAACATACAATTGGTTTTTGCCGAGCGGCAGGAGCTTTTTACCCATTACCGCATACAGCTCCCGCGCCTGCTCCACCTCGAGCATACGCTCGCCGTAAGGCGGGTTCGTGAGTATCTTCGCAGGGCGTTCGGGGCGCTTAAAGTCTGAGATATCTCGAAGCTCTGCGCTGACATACTCCGCAACGCCCGCCTTTTTCGCGTTGGCATTGGTGAGCCGAACGCACCCGGGGTCGTTATCGTAACCTAACGCGCGGAACTCAACATCTTTTCTGATAAGCGAACGCGCCTCTTCGCGCGCGGCTTCCCACGCCTGTTTTGGGAGGAACTTCATATATTCCCCGGCAAAGCGGCGGTTCATTCCGGGCGCGATATTCAGCGCCTTATACGCGGCTTCTATAAGCAGAGTTCCCGAGCCGCAGAACGGGTCGACAACGATGTCGTTTTCACGCACTCTAGCGATGTCCGCGATACACGCGGCTAAAGTCTCGCGAATGGGCGCGGCGTTGCTCACCGCGCGGTAGCCGCGCTTGTGAAGTCCGTCGCCGCTGGTATCGAGCATAAGCGTGAACTCGTTTTTCATCAGCGAAAATCGTATCTGACACAAAGCGCCGTTTTCGGGAAGCACGTTTACGCCGTATGCCTTGCCGAGATTTACCGCCATTGCCTTCTTGACAATCTTTTGTATCGCGGGAATACTCGTCAGCTTTGACTTCAGCGAGCTTCCCTTGTTGGGAAATTGGTCGTTTCTGCCGATAAATTCCGACAGCGGCAGCTTTTTTATCCCCTCGAACAGCTCGTCGAACGTTTCCGCGCGGAACTGCCCAAGCAATACGCAGATACGCTCCGCGGTCGAGCAGAACACGTTCGCTCTCGCGCAGGTCGCCGCGTCTCCCGAAAAGAACACTCTGCCGTCCTCCGCACGGACGTTTTCCGCGCCGAGCCTTTTCAGCTCGAAAGAAAGCGTTTTCTCCAGCCCGAAACGGCATGGAGCGATAAGATCCATCATATCATTTACCCAGAGCCTTGTGCCCTATATCCTTGCGGTAGTGCGCTTTCTCAAACGAGATAGTGCCGACTGCCGCATACGCTTTGCCAAGAGCGGCTTTCAAGTCCTCGCCGACAGCCGTAACGCCCAGAACGCGTCCTCCCGCAGTAAGATACTTTCCGTTGTCGAGCTTTGTTCCCGCGTGATAAACATAAGCGCTGTCGGCCGCGGTCTGACCATCGGAGTTCAAGCCGCTTATCTCCTTGCCCGTTTCGTACTTTTCGGGATAGCCGCCGCTCGCCATGACTACGCAGGCGCATGAGCTGTCGCTCCATTTTATATCAAGCGTGTCAAGCCGTTCTTCCCAAATAGCCTCCATAATATCCACAAGATCGGTATCGAGCAGCGGAAGAACCACCTGCGCTTCGGGGTCGCCGAAACGGGAGTTGTACTCGACTACTTTAGCTCCGTCCTTAGTCAGCATCAAACCGAAGTACAGACAGCCCTTGAACGGTCTGCCTTCCGCGCTCATTGCCGCGATAGTCGGTCTGAATATCTTCTCCATGCACTCCTCGGCGATAGCGTCGGTATACAGCGGGTTGGGCGCGATAGTTCCCATGCCGCCCGTGTTCAGCCCCTCGTCGTTATCGAACGCGCGCTTATGATCCATTGACGAGATCATGGGCTTTACGGTCTTGCCGTCCGTGAACGCCAGCACCGTTACCTCCGTACCCTCCATAAATCCCTCGACAACGATCTCCGAGCCGCTTTTGCCGAATTTTCCGTCCACCAGCATCGAGTGCACGGCGGCTTTCGCCTCGTCGTAGTCCTTTGCTATGATAACTCCCTTTCCGAGAGCCAGTCCGTCCGCCTTGATAACGGCGGGATAACTGTTTTGGGTCTTTATGTACTCGCAAGCCTTTTCCTCATCGGTGAACGTTTCGTAAGCCGCCGTGGGAATACCGTACTTCTTCATCAGAGATTTCGAGAACGCCTTGCTGCCCTCGATTATCGCGGCGTTCGCGCGCGGTCCGAACGTCTTGAAGCCCTTTTCGTTCAGCATATCCACCAAGCCCATTACAAGAGGGTCGTCGGGAGCTACGAAAACGTAATCGGGCTGCAAACGCTCCGCGAGAGCGACAACGCCGTCAAGGTCGGTCGCCTTTACCTCGGGGAAGCACTCCGCGATTGCCGAAATGCCGCCGTTTCCCGGGGCGCACCAGAGCTTGTCTGTTTTCGGGGATTTTGAAAGCGCGCGAGCGATAGCGTGTTCGCGCCCGCCGCCGCCGATTATCAGAATGTTCATAATAACGATCCTTTCTTTTCATTATACAAATACATTATAGCACACTCTCACGGAAAATGCAAGAGGTAAGAGCTGTCTCTTACCTCAGTCTTTAAAATCCCCACCTCAAAAAGCCGAGTATCAGCAAATGAAGCGGATAGAACGCATAAAAAAACCATTTATGAACGGAAGCCTTGCTTCCGCTTTTACCGTTATACACGAACCTCAGCATAATGGGAACTAGCAGAACTCCGAATTGAAAAATATTTCTTAACGCCATGTCAAGTCCCGAACCGATCGCCAAATACGTTATCATAAGAAAATTCGGAGTAAAATATGTAAGCGTGAACGCCGTCCACTTCTTTTTGGGGTCGTTGCGAAACACATGCACAAACAGACAACCGAGCACGTTCATAAACGCCCAATCGCCTATACATGACGCCATGCAAATTAAGACGACCAAACAGACCTTTATCGGTTTATCGATTCTCGGACTTTCCCAAACGCGTATCGCCGTAAGTCCAAGAAACAGCGTGAATATCACGCTTTGGCTGAGATTTGTCATAATATTCGCGCTTTCGCCGCAAAAGGGAAAAAAGCCGTACTCGAAATATACGAACGGACCCCACGAAATAATCGCGAATATCCCCAATCTCAAATGATATTTAGGAACGCTTCGAGTGTATTGATACCCTTCGCCCACAAAATACGCCATGGTCGCTCCGGTAAGCCGCCCGATAAAATGCATGGTTCCGCCGAAATAAGGGTTGATTCGGTCAACAAAGCCCCAAGCTATATGATCTATTATCATCGCCGCGACAACAATATACTTGATCTGATTTCTGTTAAGGGAAAAGTTTGTTTTTTCCGGCAAAGCATTACCTCCTTTTTATTTCAACACACTGTCAGCCCTTTGCACGCATCATCCAAAACATACCGTGTTCATATGCGGCTTGCAGGTGTATTTTTCGTTTTCTCCCTCGCTTCGCGGTGTAGAAAACACTGTTATAAAGCGATTTTTATATCATAACCAAACAAATCGCCGCGTCCGAAAACAGGCTTTTATACAGATTAGTTTATCCCCCTGAAAAGCTGGGGGGATAAACCATATTCTGTAAAATTTACTATGATCAAATTGGTATACCGCCGTCAATTTTTAAGGCTCTGAAGCGGTGCGGGGATACGTCCACCGCGAGAGATGAACTTCGATGAGCTGAACTTTGAAACGGGCATAACGGGTCCGCTGCCGAAAAGTCCGCCGAATTCGAGCGTTTCGCCCTCTTTCATACCGATCGCGGGTATAACGCGCACGGCGGTGGTTTTGGAGTTCACCATGCCGATAGCCGCCTCGTCGGCGATTATCGCGGATATTGTGTCGGCAGGGGTATCGCCCGGAATTACGATCATATCAAGCCCGACGGAGCATACCGCGGTCATAGCTTCGAGCTTTTCCAACGAAAGCGAACCTCTGTTTACCGCGTCGATCATTCCCGCGTCCTCGGAAACGGGGATAAACGCTCCCGAAAGCCCGCCGACATGCGAGGACGCCATAACGCCGCCCTTTTTTACCGCGTCGTTCAGCATGGCAAGGCAGGCCGTAGTGCCGTGCGCGCCGCAGCTCTCAAGACCTATCTCTTCAAGGATATGCGCTACCGAGTCGCCGACCGCCGGGGTAGGCGCAAGTGACAGATCGACAATGCCGAACGGCACTCCCAGACGTTTTGACGCCTCCGTGCCGACAAGCTGCCCCATTCGCGTTATTTTGAACGCGGTTTTCTTGATAACGTCCGCTATCTCGCTAATGTTAGCGTCGGGGTGCTTCGCCAGAGCCGCTCTTACAACTCCCGGACCCGAAACGCCGACGTTTATCTCGCAGTCGTATTCGCCCACGCCGTGGAACGCGCCCGCCATAAACGGGTTATCCTCGGGCGCGTTGCAGAAAACGACTATCTTCGCCGCGCCGAAGCAGTGGTCGTCCTTGGTTTTTTCGCTCGCCTGCCTGATGATATTTCCCATCAAAGCCACCGCGTCCATATTTATGCCCGCCTTTGTGGAGCCTATGTTCACCGAGGAACAAACGTTTGCGGTTTCCGCCAACGCTTCGGGGATGGATTCTATAAGCTCCTTGTCGCCCGCCGAAAAACCCTTGTGAACAAGCGCGGAATAGCCGCCGATGTAGTTTACTCCCGTACCCTCCGCGACCTTTTGCAGTGTTTTCGCGTACTTTACGGGATCGCCCGAAGCCGCTGACACCATAGCGATCGGCGTTACGGATATGCGCTTGTTTATGATCGGTATGCCGTACTGTTTCTCGATTTCCTCGCCCGTTTTTACGAGATTTTCCGCCTTGCGCATCATCTTTTCGTAGACCTTACCGCACGCGCGGTTCGCATCGCCGTCTATGCAGTCCAAAAGCGAGATACCCATCGTTATCGTTCTGATATCGAGGTTCTCCTCTTGTATCATCTTTATTGTTTCCAAAATATCGCCGGTGTTTAACATTTAAGCTGTTTCTCCTTACTTAAAAAACTTAAAATTTCCTGAGCTTCCCGCCGGAGTTCAGATCTTGTGCATCGAATTGAAGATATCCTCGTGCATAACGTGTATCTGCAAGCCCATCTCATTGCCGGCTTTCACAAGCTTATCGGCAAAATCGATATAATCTATCGTCAGACCGGAAATTTCGATAAGCATTGTCATGGCGAACAGATCCTGCATTATCGTTTGGGTAACGTCCATAACGTTTGCCTTATGTTCGGCGCATATGCCGCTCACCTTTGCAAGAATACCTACCGTATCTTTACCGATAACAGCTACTACAGCTCTCATAATTCCTCCGTTCTGCGGTCATTTTGTATAAAAAATGTCCCCGCAAATGTTGTTTTTTATATCTTCTTCTCTATTATAGCAAAAATTTCAAAAAAAGTAAAGCTATTTCTAGACAAAAATAAAAATTTGTGTTATAATAGAAGATGGATATTATTGCGGCTGTATAAAACGGCTTCGTTATCGGATATATGAATGCAGTTGGCAAAGAACACAAAGAAGGGACCCGTTTTAATGGATAATTTGGTGGATATTCACAATCACTGCAACCTGTCCTCGGACAGCGCGGCAACTCCGGAGGATATGGCGAAAGCAGCGTTCGATCTGGGCGTGTCGCATTTTGCTTTGACAGACCATATCGAGCTTGACGAGTTCCACGACGGCGAGTGGGATTATTGGGCGGCGATAGAAAAGACCCGCCCCGCGTTTGAGAAGCTGAAAGCCGAATACGACGGAAAAATGCACATTTATTACGGCGCGGAGATAGGTCAGCCGATGTATAACCTGCATACCGCGGAGGAAATATTGGCTGCTCACGATTATGATTTCGTGCTGGGCAGCGTTCACCGTACATGTCACTATGAACATATGGGCAAGATACCTGACAACGAGTTCGACCGCAAGCGCGTGATGATCGAGTATTGGGAGGATATGCTGAACTTAGTCGAATGGGGCAAGTTCTGTTCGCTGGCTCATATCACATTTTTGTTGAGATTTACGAATGTGGATACCCCCGCGGGTTTGGTAATAGAAAAGACGGAGCGCGCTCAGGCAGCTTACGATACATATAAAACGATAATCGACAAGATATTGGAAATAATCGTAAAGAAAGATATCGCGCTTGAAGTCAACTCCTCGGGGTACAGGCGCGGGCTTGGCGGACCTATGGCGAGCGCTCCGTTTATCAAGCGCTATAAGGAGCTTGGCGGCAAGCTGATAACGGTAGGCTCGGACGCTCACCAGACCTCGGATGTGGCAAAGGATATCAACAAATGCTATGCGTTGCTGCGCGACCTCGGCTTTAACGAGATATGCGTATTCAAGAAAAAAGAGCCGAAATTCATAAAGATATAGTTTTTCTCCGCCGAGCGGGAGAGATAATTTGAGACGAGTTTTCCCCGCTGAGCGGGGGAGAGAACATGATAAAAATAGATTTATAAGGAGATATGCTATGAACACAAACAAATTGCTGGATCTGCTGCGCCAAGACGCGCGTTTGTCCAATAAAGAGCTAGCCGTTATGCTGGGCGAAACGGAAGAAACCGTAGAAGCCGAGATAAAGCGGCTTGAGGGTGACGGCATCATAATGGGCTATTCGGCGATAATCAACGAGGAAAAGGTCGATGAATACGGCGTTACCGCGATAATCGAGCTTAAAATAACGCCCATTAAGGACAGAGGCTTCGACGATCTCGCTCATACCATAATGGAGTATGAGGAGGTTGACAGCGTATTCCTGCTTTCGGGCGCGAACGACTTGTCCGTCACCATAAGCGGCACAAGCCTGCGAAACGTTGCGCTGTTCGTTTCCGAGCGCCTTGCGGTGCTGGACGGCGTTCTTTCGACGACAACTCACTTCATTCTGCGCCGCTATAAGGAAAAAGGTCATATCTTCAATGAGGATAACTTTGATGACAGGGGGCTGGTTTCCCCGTGATGGACTACGAAAGGTTGATCCCGAAGAAGATAAGCGACATTCAGCCTTCGGGAATACGCAGGTTTTTCGATATCGCGCAGCGGGTTGAGGGCGTTATCTCGCTTTCTGTCGGCGAGCCGGACTTTAAAACGCCTTGGGCTGCCCGCAAAGAGGCGATAAACATACTTGAAAAGGGAAAAACCGCTTACACGGCGAATGCCGGGCTTATCGAGCTTAGAAAAACGGTCTGCAATTATCTGAAAGACTTTATAAATACGGAATATGACCCGGGCAGCGAGGTTATCATAACGGTGGGCGGCTCGGAGGCTATAGACCTTGCGATACGCGCGATGATAGAGCCGGGCGACGAGGTGTTGGTTCCCGAACCGAGCTTCGTTTGCTACTCGCCGATCACCACAATGATGGGCGGCACGGCTGTGCCGATCGTCACAAGGGTAGAGGACAACTTCAGACTTACGGCTGCGGCACTCAAAGAAAAGATAACGCCGCGCACAAAGCTGCTGATACTCCCATACCCGAACAACCCCACAGGAGCGGTAATGCGTCGCGAGGATCTGGAAGCGATAGCGGAAGTCCTCCGCGATACGAATATCGTTGTGGCAAGCGATGAGATATACGCGGAAATGACCTACAACGGCGAAAAGCACGTTTCGATAGCGCAGATAGACGGAATGAAAGAGCGCACGCTTGTGATAAACGGTTTTTCAAAGGCGTATGCCATGACGGGCTGGCGGCTTGGGTATGTCGCGGGACCGCAGCCGATAATCAAGCAAATGCTGAAGCTCCACCAATACTGCATTATGTCAAGTCCGACTGTAAGCCAATATGCGGCGATAGCGGCTATGGAAAAATGCGACAGCGACGTAAAGCACATGGTCGAGGAGTACGATATGCGGCGGCGGCTTGTCGTTAAAGAGTTCAACGATATGGGGCTTCCCTGCTTCGAGCCGGAGGGTGCATTCTATGTGTTCCCTTGTATAAAGTCCACCGGAATGGCAAGCATGGAGTTCTGCGAAAAGCTGATAAACGAGAAGAAGATAGCCGTTGTTCCGGGTTCTGCGTTCGGGGCAAGCGGCGAGGGCTATGTGCGCGTTTCCTACGCATATTCGATAGCGCATCTTACCACCGCTCTGGACAGAATACGCGAATTTCTTGAGGAACATAAGAAATGATAACTCTTATAGCTCACGCGAAAATAAATTTGTTTCTGGATATTACGGGCAAGCGCGATGACGGCTACCATTTGTTGGAAACCGTTATGCAGAGCGTGGATCTTTCGGATATCGTGACTGTGGAGCTTACAAATTCGGGGATAACGGCAGACTGTTCCGACCCAACGGTTCCCAAGAACGAGGAGAATATCTGCTTTAAAGCGGCGGAGCGCTTTTTCGCGCTTTTGGGAGAGAGCGGCGGCGCAAAAATAAACATCGACAAGCGTATCCCGCACGGTGCGGGTCTGGGCGGCGGCAGCGCGGACGCGGCGGCGGTTCTTGTCGGGCTGAACGAGCTTTCGGGGCAGCCGTTTGACGAGGAAACGCTTTTGAAATTGGCGGCGCAGATCGGCGCGGACGTACCGTTTTGTATGGTAGGCGGCACAAAGCTTTGTCGAGGTATCGGCGAGGTAATGAGCGCCGAGCAGCCCTATCCCGCGGTTTGCTTTTTGATAGTGAAGCCCGATTTCGGGTGCGATACCAAATCCGCTTACGCGGATTACGACAGATCATCCGTTCCGCGCAGAGAGCGCCGAGCGGGAGAGTACTACAACGTGTTCCGAGCGATATACCAAAACGACAGGCTGAACGCCATCGCCGAAAGGCTGACGGAGCTTGGCGCGGACGGCGCGGAGCTTACGGGAAGCGGTTCGGCGGTGTTCGGCGCGTTTTCGGACGAGGAAACGGCAAAGACGGCGGCACGGCAGTTCCCCGAATGTTTTACGGCGGTCTGCAAGCCGATGTCAAGAGGGATAATAATTGTCGATGAACAATTGACAATGGACAATTAAGGAGCGCACTCTGTGCGCATATTTAAAATAAAGCGGCGCAAAGCGCCGCACCAAAATTGTAAATTATACATTGTACATTGTACATTAAAAGGAGGGCTTATGGTAACACTGCAAAACCACGTCGGCAAGATATCTATCTCGCCCGATTATTTCACCGAGCTTATCGGAAACACCGTGGCAAAATGCTTTGGCGTCATTTCAATGAACGTTACGGGAGTGAAAGAAACGTTGCGAAACGTTTTGCCTAACGGCAAGAAGCACGAGCGGCGGCGCGGCGTAAAGGTACGGTTCTTGAAGGACAGACTGCTGGTGGATCTGCATATCTCGCTGATGTACGGCGTGAATATGGACGCCGTGATACGCTCTATTATAAATAAGGTAGGCTACACGATAGAGCAGAGCACAGGGATAACCGTGGAAAAAGTTCACGTTTATGTTGATTCTATAAGAGTATGACGGAAAGGGATATTTGGAAGATGACGATTTCGGGAAAGCTCCTGCGTGACGCGTTCATTTCGGGAGCAAACAACATTTACAACAACAGACGGGAAGTTGACGAGCTGAACGTATTCCCCGTGCCCGACGGCGATACGGGAACGAATATGTCGATGACGATAAAGAACGCGCTGGCGGAGCTTTTAAACGTTCCCGACGGCGCTACTGTGGGCGAGGTCACAAAAAAGGCGGCTTCCGCTATGCTGCGCGGCGCGCGCGGAAACTCGGGCGTTATTCTGTCGCTGCTGTTCAGAGGACTTTCAAAGGGTCTTTCGGGCAAGGAGACCGCAAGCGCTGAGGATTTGTCCGCGTCGCTGAAGATAGGAGTTGACGCCGCATATAAATCGGTTATGAAGCCCACTGAGGGCACGATACTTACCGTGTCGCGCGAGGCGTGGGAAAACACCGAGAAGCTTGCGAAGGCGGGAATTTCCGCCGCGCAGTTTATAGAGGAATATATCAAAGAGGCGAAAAAATCTCTCGAAAAGACCCCCGAACTGCTCCCCGCGCTGAAAAAAGCGGGCGTTGTGGACGCGGGCGGTATGGGATATATCGTGATTCTTGAGGGAATGTACGCGGTTTTGTCGGGCGGTGCGATAATTTCCGCCGAGGACGAGCTGAAGCCGCAAACTCCCGCTGCTGCCGCGGCGGCGGAGCAGCCCCCGAAGTATGCCTATAACGCGGAATTTATCGTACAGAAGGACAGCACATCACGCGATACAGCGGCTCTTTGCGCGTATCTTGAAACGATCGGCGACAACGCCTCCGTTGTGGACGACGACGGCATAATCAAGGTGCACGTTCACACCAACCACCCCGGAAAGGCTATCGAAGAGGGCTTGAAGTTCGGCGAGCTTGACAACGTGACCGTTGAGAATATGCGCAAAGCCAACAACAACGTCATCAAGGCGGACGTGGCGGCGCAAAAGAACAGAAAAGCACCGGCGGCGATAACCAAGGAAACGGGATTTGTTGCGGTAGCCGCGGGCGCGGGTATAGAAGCGCTCTTTAAAGACCTCGGCGCGGATCAGGTGGTATGCGGCGGTCAGACCATGAACCCATCCACCGAGGACTTGCTTGAAGCTATCGAGCAAACGCCCGCGCGGAACGTTTTTGTGCTCCCGAACAACAAAAATATCATTATGGCGTCCGAGCAGGCGGCGAAGCTCACCGACAGAAACGTTTGTGTTTTGCAGACGCGCACTATTCCGCAGGGCGTTACGGCGATGATGAACTACGATCCCGACGGCGAGTTCAAGGCGAACCGCGCCGCTATGACCGAAGCCATAGACCGCGTGGGCAGCGGACAGATAACGTTTGCGGTCCGCGACAGCGAATACGACGGGCACAAGATAAAGCAGGGCGATATCCTCGCAATGGATAACGGAAAGATCGTGTTTACCGAAAAGAGCCTTGAAAAGGCGCTTGTAAAGCTCACGAAACGGCTTATGACTTCCTCGTCCTCGTATATCACCGTGATGTACGGCTCGGACGTGGCGGACGAGAACGCTGCCGCCGCTTACGAATATCTGCGCTCCAAGGTTTCTTCGGACGTTGAGATATCGCTGCTAAACGGCGGACAGCCCGTATATTATTACATCATTTCTGTGGAGTAATATGAACATTATTGATCTGAAAGGCGTCGGCGACAAGAAAGCGGCGCTCTATAGGAAGCTCGGCATTGATACGGTTGAGCGCCTTACCGAATACTACCCGCGCGGCTATGTGGATTTCACCGAGCCGCGCAATATCGGTGAAGCCGAAATTGGCGAGGTTTGCGTTATCCGCGCTGTGGTTTCCCGTAAGAATTATCCGTCGAATTACGGCGGGCGCGTTTTGGTGTTCAGGGCGCTGCTGACAGACGGTTTAAGCGAGATGACCGCCGTGTTCTTCAACTCGAAATACACGTTCGACCTATTGCAACTTAATAAAGAATACGTTTTTGTGGGAAAAATAACGGGCGATTCGTTTGGCTTGGAAATCTCCTCGCCGCAGTTCGTACCTGTCGGAGAGGGCGGTCTTATGCCGAAATATCCGCTTACCAAGGGGCTTTCCAATGCCTCCGTAAGCAAGGATATGAAAAACGCGCTTAATATCGTCAAGCGCGCGGAAACTCTCCCACCCGAAATAATATCAAGATACTCGCTTATGGAAGCCGATGAGGCTATGCGGAAGATACATTTCCCGAAAAGCCGTGATGAGTACGAGCAGGCGAGGAAACGGCTGGTTTTCGAGGAGCTGCTGACGCTGAAGCTGGGACTTTCGCAGATGAAAAACCGCGGTCGGACGCTTTCGGGGGCGGTCATGGCGGACGTAGATATGGATAAGTTTTACAATTCGCTGCCATTCACGGCAACCAATGCGCAGTTGAACGCCGTGAGCGACTGTATCGGCGATATGAAGCGCCCTTATCCTATGAATAGACTGATACAAGGCGACGTTGGGTCGGGCAAGACCATGGTCGCTGCCGCGGCGGCGTATTTCGCGGCGCATAACGGTTTCGCGACGCTTGTAATGGCACCCACAGAGGTGTTGGCGCGGCAGCATTCCGATACGTTTCGGGGCTTTCTCGAACCGCTTGGGATAAGGCTTGCCTTGATATCGGGGAGCATGACGGCGGCGGAAAAGAAAAAAGTTCACAAGGCTGCCGAAAATGGCGAGATAGATGTGCTGATAGGAACTCACGCACTTATTCAAAAGAGCGTCAACGTTAAGAACCTCGGGCTGGTAATAGTCGACGAACAGCACCGTTTCGGTGTGGGTCAGCGTTCGGCTCTCGCAGAAAAAGGAGAAGCGCCGCATATTCTCGCAATGTCGGCAACCCCGATACCGCGGACGCTCGCGCTCATAATGTATGGGGACTTGGACGTATCCGTTATAAACGAAATGCCCAAAGGACGTATCCCTGTGAAGACTTACGCGGTGGATTCAAGCTTTCGCACACGCGTATACAACTTCATCAAGAAGTATATCGCGGCGGGAAAACAGGCGTTTATCGTGTGTCCGCGTGTTGAGATAAACGAAAACGATACGAGCGACAAGAAAAGCGCCATAGAATATTACAACAAGCTGACTTCCAATGAGTTCGCCAATATCCCCACTGGGCTTCTTTACGGCAAGATGAAGCAGGCGGATAAGGACGCGGTGATGAACGATTTGCACGATAACAAGCTGAAGCTGCTTATTTCCACAACGGTGATCGAGGTCGGAATAGACGTGCCGAACGCCGTTGTTATGCTTGTCGAAAACGCCGAGCAGTTTGGGCTGTCGCAGCTGCATCAGCTTCGCGGGCGCGTGGGGCGCGGTAAGGACGAGAGCTTCTGTATACTGATGACGGACAATAAATCTGAGTACACCCGTGCGCGAATGGAGGCCATGAAGTCCACGATCGACGGCTACAAGATAGCGGATACCGACCTTCGGCTGCGCGGACCCGGCAACTTTTTCGGGCGCGAGCAGAGCGGCTTGCCGCCGATGAGGGGAGCCAATCTCGCGGACGACGCGGAGATACTCGGAGAAGTGGAGCGTCTCGCGGAGGAGCTGCTGAAAACCGATCCCAAGCTGGCGCGGCGCGGTCATGAGGGCTTAAAAGCCAATGTCCGGCGGCTGTTCGGAAACGTGGGAGAGTTCGGGTGGAATTGACGACGGTCGACATTTTTACGCGCTGCACACCTAATTATCAAACGAAAGAGGGCGAAATTATATTGGAGCGGTGGAGATATCCGCGTTTTTTTACGGAAAATATCGCAGAAACCACGGCAGTGATAACAGGCGAGGACGTGAAACACATTACGTCTGTTTTGCGGATGAGAGCGGGCGATATCGCGGTTCTGTGCGACGGGCGCGGCACAGATATATTGGCGAAGCTGCTTTCTTCCGACGGAGACCGCTGTGAGTTTGAGATAGTGGAAAGGTCGCCCAATCAAGCGGAGCCGAGTATTCATGTGCGGCTGTTTCAGGCTATGCCCAAAAGCGATAAAATGGACTTTATCGTGCAAAAAGCCGTTGAGTGCGGCGCGTGCGAGATAGTTCCCATAATCACAAAGCGCTGCGTTTCGCGTCCCGATGAAAAGACGCTTTTTAAAAAGACGGCTCGGTGGCAAAAAATCGCGTATGAAGCGGCAAAGCAATGCGGCAGAGGAATTGTTCCCACCGTTGGAGAAACGGTAAAATTTTCTAAAATGAAAACGCTTATTTCTCCCGAAAACACGGGCATAATGTTTTATGAGTGCTCCGAAACTCCGCTGAAAAACGCGGTGACGGAGTTCAAAAGGAATGTGGATATTGTTATTGGCAGCGAGGGCGGCTTCGAGCAGAGCGAAGCGGAAGAACTTCAAGCGCTGGGATTTGCCGTCGTGTCGCTGGGCAAACGTATTCTCCGTTGTGAGACTGCGCCTGTTGCCGCTCTTTCGGTTTTGATGAATGTCACAGGAAACATGTGATTTGTTTGTACAAAATCACCAAAAATTGAGAGGGTACTTGCATTTTTTTGGCAGAGGGTGTATAATATTTTAAAAGGCAGTTTCATTTGCCCAAGTTTTAAGGAGGAATAGTCTATGAAGGCTTTTGGTGTTTTGATGATCGGTGCAATGGCTGTTGCGGGCGGTATCGCGGCGGCTACCTATATCACAAAGAAGAAGATCGACAAGGAAAACGAGGAAAACTACTACGACGATTGGGATAACGATAACATTGATGACGATTGGGATTTCGATTTCGATGAGGATATGGAAGTGGAGGACGAGTCTGCGTTTACAAAGCCCGTTGAGGGTGTCGATAAGAGCGATGATGAGGATGCGGCTATTCCCGAGGCAAAGTCCCCTTTCTCGAATAACGACATTTTCTCCTCTGAAACGCTTAACGAGGATGCCAACGAAGAAATGTGATATTTATAGGTCAACGTTATATTACGGCACCGTCTGCATTAAATGCAGGCGGTGTCTTTTTATTAGGGAAACGTGTGCTTAAGTTATCTCTAGAGTAATTTACCTAAAATATGTTGATCTTTTATTTACAGTAAACGTTATTATCTTCCGTTTTGTGAAATAAATATAGGTAAATTTTACAAAATAATACTTTATTTTT
>DKXD01000030.1:6446-6752 GCA_002492075.1 Ruminococcaceae bacterium UBA7135 | reverse complement strand
TACATACTTTATAATGAAAGAGCAGCAATAGTTGAAAAGGAGAATTTATGTATCGTTTTAGGAAATCAATGCTTATCACTGCGATAGTCTGCGCTCTGATAATGATTTTAGGCAACGTGATCGTTTATATATATTGTTGGGAATTGTCAAGATCGGGTACATACACTGTTTGGACTTCAAAACCCGCGCTTCCGGCTATTTTGGCATATATGATGATAATAAGCAGCGTTGTTATGTTCTTAGCCATGCTTATTGCGGCAATAAGCCGTTTTAAAAACAAAGTACCGCGCAAGGGTATCGGGGTTT
>DKXD01000030.1:0-6185 GCA_002492075.1 Ruminococcaceae bacterium UBA7135 | reverse complement strand
AGGATAGTCAGCAGTATGCTTGGCGGAGCTCTCATATTGCTCAGCACAAATAATTGGTATAATCGTTTATCAGTCGGAGATGGGGCAAGGGATTTGCGTTCTTATATTAATTCTAATTTAATCCCTATTATATTGGGCTTGGTTTTTACTGTTGTGGTTATTATTTGTGCGGGTATGGGCATAGCTTCCTATTTAAAGAAATTAAGAAGTACGTCAGCCGCAATGGGTTATACTCAACAGGGGTATCCTCAGCAGGGTTATCCTCAGCAAGGTTACCCTCAACAAGGTTATCCTCAGCAAGGTTATCCTCAGCAAGGTTACCCGCAACAAGGTTATCCACAGCAGAACAGCCGCGATAACAACACTCCTAATGAAAACAACATTACAATGCAATAAAAAGCGTTCCTTATTTAATTTTCATATACCACAAACCTCGCTTTCAAGCGGGGTTTTCCGTCTGTATAAAAACTCGTTTTCCGGCGCGTTGGTTTGTTACGACACAAAAGTCGCTTTATAACAATGTTCTCTACCCCACTTTGTGGGGTAGAGATCCAAAAACTTTTTATGTATTAAAACAAATTACAAAGCTCAAATTGCTCAAAAACCTCAGTCAACTCGTTTAAGCTCTCCTTTCTGATTGGGATAATCGAGAGGAGCAAGCGTCAAGGTCTTTCCGTCATCACTTATGGAAAATATGTATTCCTCAGTCTGAGATTGACCAAACGCCGACATTTCAATCTTAAGCCGGTCATCACCTGTCACTTCCCATGTAATGGGCAAAGATATAATGCCGCCGGTCGAAACCTCATTCTTCTTAAAATCGTAGATTAAGGCAACTCCGTCTTCTGTGGTACTCCACTTGTGTCTGAGCTTGCCTTTGATACCGCTGTTATTAGGAATAATAACGGTGAACAGCACGATAAGGAACGCAACGACTGCCGCCGCGCAAACTCCTATCACGATAGGCACAACGGGCGGCTTTTTCTTTACTGCCACCGACTGACCGTAAACAGGAGCCGCATATCCCGGCTGTTGAGCGTCAAACTGCTGCGGTTGCGCACCGTACTGCTGAGGCTGTGCGCCATACTGCTGCGGTTGCGCGCCGTACTGTTGCGGCTGTGCGCCAAACTGCTGAGGCTGTGCGCCAAGGGGCTGAGATGGCTGCGGCACAGACTGGCTCGCCTTATTAAGATCAACGGCTGACGGCGTTGGCTGTGACTGCGATGCAACAGGCGCTCCGCATTTCGTGCAAAACTGTGTTCCATCGGGAAGCTGCTCTCCGCAATTTAAACAAAACATAATAGTTTCCTCCTAAAAAATAAATGAAAAAAAGTTATCACTTTATTATAACACAATTTTCACACTTTGTCAAGCGATTTCCAAAATTCTTTTTATGCATGCCAAAACGACCCGCGCATTTCCCGCGCGGGTCGTTCTATCTTATATTATTACCTCAAATTAGTACATTCCGCCCATTCCGGGAGCAGCAGGGGCAGCGGGAGCTTCGGGCTCGGGCTTGTCAGCCACAAGACTCTCGGTGGTGAGAACCATTTCCGCAACGGAAGATGCGTTCTGCAAAGCGGAACGAGTAACCTTTGCGGGGTCTACGATACCTTTCTTTATCATATCGCCATAGCTCTCGTTGTAAGCATCATAACCGTAACCTACTTTGCCGTTCTTAACTATGGTGTCGATAATCACTGAACCCTCAACGCCCGCGTTCAAAGCGATCTGGCGGATAGGCTCTTCAAGCGCCTTAAGAACTATCGCAGCGCCTGTCTTTTCATCGCCCTCAAGCTTTGCAAGAACTTTCTGTACAGCGGGCATAACGTTGATAAGCGCAACTCCGCCGCCTGCAACGATACCCTCCTCAACAGCAGCCTTAGTAGCCGCGAGAGCGTCCTCGATACGAAGCTTCTTTTCTTTCATCTCAACCTCGGTAGCAGCGCCTACCTTGATAACGCCAACGCCGCCCGAAAGCTTTGCCAGACGCTCCTGGAGCTTCTCCTTATCGAACTCGGAGGTAGTGTTATCGATAGCGTTCCTTATCTCACTTACACGAGCCTTGATGTCCGCGGACTTGCCCGCGCCGTCAACTATTATCGTGTTCTCCTTGGTGATCTTGACCTGCTTTGCGGTTCCGAGCTGGCTTATCTGCGTGTCCTTGATGTCGAGACCAAGCTCGTCTGTGATGACCTCGCCGCCCGTCAGGATCGCGATATCCTTGAGCATCTCCTTGCGTCTGTCACCAAAGCCGGGAGCCTTTACCGCAACGCAGGTAAATACACCGCGCAGCTTATTGAGTATCAGATTGGTGAGAGCGTCGCCGTCAACATCCTCGGCGATTATAAGCAGCTTCTTGCCGGACTGTACGATCTGCTCGAGCAGGGGAAGTATATCCTGAATGGAGGATATTTTCTTGTCAGTGATGAGAATGTAGGGGTTATCAAGCGCCGCCTCCATTTTATCGGTATCAGTTACCATGTACGGTGAAATATAACCGCGGTCGAACTGCATACCCTCAACTACCTCGGAATAGGTCTCGGCTGTCTTGCTCTCTTCAAGAGTGATAACGCCGTCTGCCGTTACCTTGTCCATAGCCTCCGCGATAAGCTTGCCTACGAACTCGTCGCCTGCTGAAACGGTAGCTACACGCGCGATATCATCGTTGCCCGCAACTTTCTTGGAGTTCTTCTTAATCTCCGCAACAGCAGCGTCAACGGCCTTTTTCATACCCTTCTTAACGACCATGGGATTTGCGCCTGCCGCAATGTTCTTCATACCCTCACGAACAAGCGCCTGCGCAAGCAGAGTAGCGGTTGTAGTGCCGTCGCCTGCAGCGTCATTGGTCTTTGTGGCAACTTCCTTAACAAGAGCCGCGCCCATATTCTCAAACGGATCCTCCAGCTCGATCTCTTTTGCGATCGTAACGCCGTCGTTTGTGATAAGCGGAGCGCCGTACTTTTTGGACAATACAACGTTTCTGCCCTTGGGTCCGAGTGTGATTTTAACGGTATCAGCAAGCGTATCAATGCCCTTTTGAAGAGCCTTTCTTGCTTCCTCTCCGTAAATAATATCCTTTGCCATAAAAAATCTTCCTCCTTAGTGTTCACAACTTAAATATGTTTCAATTTTAAACGGCGAACACATACTTATGCCGCAGATACACGTGTATCGTTGGCAATCCGACAATGCATTCGCCGAATTGTGGCTGTTTTACCGCAAATTACTTCTTGGTTGCGGGCTTTCTGCCGCGCTTTGCAACGGGTGCCGAAGTCTTTGCCGCAGCGGGCTTTCTGCCGCGCTTCGCAGCGGGTGCCTCAGCCTTTGCCGCAGCAGGCTTTCTGCCGCGCTTTGCAGCGGGTGCTTCTGTCTTTGCGGGCTTCTTGGCAGCGGTATTCTTCTCGCTCCCCTCAACCACCGCAAGAATATCGTCCTGTCTTACAATAGAATACTCTTCGCCGTCTACCTTTACCTCATTGCCCGAATACTTGCTGATGAGCACTTTCTGACCTACCTTGACGAACATCTTAACTTCCTTGCCGTCAACAACGCCTCCGGGTCCTACTGCAACGACTTCCGCAATAGAGGGCTTCTCCTGCGCCGCCGCGGTAAGTATGATACCGCTTTTGGTAGTCTCTTCCGCCTCAACGGCTTTAATTACAACTCTGTCTGCTAAAGGTTTGATCGTCATTGAAAAATTCCTCCTAATTTTAAAGCACAAGCGCCGAAAGCATCAACTTTTAGCACTCTCGTATAACGATTGCTAATTATATTTTACCTCATATTATAAAAAAATCAAGAGGTAAATACCCTTTTTTTAAGAAATTTGTAGCAAAGCACAAATATTCGCAGGAATCATGTCCAATATTTGGCTATTTTTTACTAGCTTTTTACAAATTTCGGTTTATTTAGCGGTTGGTCACCGCCTTGACCACAATATCTGTTTTGCGGTCTATGTTATCGTGCCGCCGCCGACTACTATATCGCCGTCATACAGCACTGCTGCCTGCCCCGGAGCGATGGCGCGGCGAGGCTTATCAAAACGCACAGTCACCGTACCGTCCTCGTTAAAATACGCCAAAGCGAGCGCTTCCTCGGAGTGGTAGCGCGTGCGAACGCCTACTTTAAGCGGCTGCGCGGGCGGCTCAGGCAAAAAGATAAGATTGAAATTTTTAAGCGTAAACTCGCTTGAAAAAAGCTCCGCTGACGTACCTAGCGTTACCGTATTATCAATCGCGGATTTTTTACAAACATAAAGCGGCTCGGAATACGATATGCCAAGCCCTTTTCGCTGACCTATCGTGTAGCTTATAACGCCGTTGTGCAAGCCTATCGGCTCGTTGTGCAGCATAAAGCTGCCGCGCGGATAATCCTTTCCGGTGTATTCGCGGATAAACCGCGCGTAATCACCATCGGGAATGAAGCAGATGTCCTGACTTTCGCTTTTATGAGCGTTTAAAAGCCCGTTTTCCTCGGCTATTTTCCGAACCTCAGTCTTATCGGCAAATCCACCCAAAGGCAGCTTTATATGCGCCAGCTGCTCCTGCCCCAGAAAATACAGCACATAACTCTGATCTTTAGCGGTATTGAGCGCCTTTTTCAGCAGATACCGTCCCGTTCGCTCATCGAACTCGACGCGGGCATAATGCCCCGTTACGATATAATTGCAGCCCATCTCTACCGCCTTTTCATAAAGTCTGCCGAATTTCATAAAACGGTTGCACTCTATGCATGGATTTGGGGTTTCTCCCGCCTCGTATGAGCACACAAACGGCTCGATCACTTTGATTTTAAAGTCCCCCGAAAAATCAAACGTGTAAAAACGCATTTCAAGCTTTTCGCAAACAGCCCTCGCGTCATCAAACGAAGCGCCGCCGTATAAATTCATCATAGCGCCCGCGCAGTCAAATCCCCCATTCTTCATCAACAGCGCCGAAACGGAGCTGTCTACCCCCCCGCTCATCGCTATCAGCGCCTTATTATCAGTCATTTCCAAGCTCCAGCATACGGTCTATGCTCTTTTTTGCGGCAAGGCGCGTCTGCTCGTCAAGAACGATCTCCTCGCCGCCTTTGCCCTGCAAGCACCGCAGCACGCTGCCCAATTTCGTAAGCTGCATATTGCTGCAAATAAAGTCCTTGGAAAGCGGATAAAATCTCTTTTCGGGGCAATCTATCCCCAAATGCTGAACTATGCTGTTTTCCGTGCCGATTATGAACTCGGTGCGGTCGGACTTTTTTGCGTAACTCATAATTTCAGTGGTAGAGCCGACAAAATCGGCTTTTTCCACCACATCCGCGCCGCACTCCGGGTGAACGAGCACAAACGCGTTCGGGTGAGCTTCTTTCGCCCTTTCAACGTCCTTTGCCGTGAACCGCGCGTGGGTCGGGCAGCAGCCCTTCACCGTAACTATTGATTTTTCGGGGCACTGAGCCTTAATATATCCGCCCAGATTTCTATCGGGAATAAAAAGTATTTTATCCTCGAGCATATTCCTGATTATCTTCACAGCGGAACTTGACGTTACGCACACGTCGCATTGCGTTTTCAGCTCGGCGGTAGTGTTTATGTAAGCAACGACCGCGTGATAGGGATACTCCGCTTTAAGCCGAGCGAGCATTTCCGTATCAAGCTGCTCCGCCATAGGACAGCCCGCGTCGGGTTCCGGCAAAAGCACGGTCTTCTCGGGACAGAGTATCTTCACGGTCTCCGCCATAAAGCGAACTCCGCACATCATAACGACCTTGTTCGCCGCTTTCGCCGCCTGCTGAGCCAGCCCGAAACTGTCGCCTATATAATCCGCTACCTCCAGAATGTCGTGCGTCTGATAGCAATGCGCCAGGATGCACACATCATGCTCTTTTTTCAGCTTCAATATCTGCTCTTGAATATCCTTTATCATAACTGTTTTCCTTCCATAAAGTCGGTTTTATTCCGCGTTTACGTTCGTTTGCGCCGAATTACATACGCGCCGCGGGTTGATTCTATGCTAGTATTATATCACTAAATACATATTTTTTCAATAGGTTTTGGCGGCAATTTTCATCATTTATTTTGAAAATACCGATGTAATGACAATTCGACGCAGAACAGTATATTATTTGTTTAACTATCTTTTAGTTCTTTGTGCAAGATGTAGATTTCAATTTTATAGAAACGCTAAATATAGATGTCTATTCGTCAA
>DKXD01000069.1 GCA_002492075.1 Ruminococcaceae bacterium UBA7135 | reverse complement strand
CCGATCGGAAGTATCGAGTCGGCTAATTCAAAATATTCATGAGGTGCAAAATGAACATAAATCAAATTCTCGCAAAGGAATTCAATCTGCGGCAAGAACAGGTAGACAACACGGTATCTCTTATAGACGATGATAAGACGATACCGTTTATAGCGCGTTATCGCAAGGAGCAGACAGGCTCCTTGGACGATACCGTGCTGCGTGAGCTTTCGGACAGGCTTACGTATCTCCGCAATCTTGAAAAGCGCAAGCAGGAGATCTCCGCGTCCATAACCGAGCAGGAGAAGATGACCGAAGAAATTTCTGCTGCTATCGAAAAGGCAATGACGCTTGTCGAGGTGGAGGACATCTACCGCCCGTTCAAGCCGAAGCGTAAAACTCGCGGCTCGGTTGCTCGTGAGAAAGGTCTGGAGCCGCTTGCGAAGATACTTTTGGAGCAGAAAGCCGATACCGTTCCCAATCGGGAAGCGGAGAAGTTTATCGACGAGGAAAAGGGAGTAGCTACCACCGACGACGCTCTTCAAGGCGCTATGGACATAATCGCCGAGGACTTGTCCGACAGCGCTGAGCTGCGTAAAAAGCTGCGTGAGCTTATCTTCCGCAAGGGTACGATAACCTCCGCTGCTGCCGCCGAGGATTCCAACGAGGTATATAAGAACTATTTTGAGTTCAGCGGCGCGGTGAGCCGTCTCGCGGGACATCAGACATTGGCTCTGGACCGCGGTGAAAAAGAGGGTCAGTTAAAAGTCGCCGTCTCTTTACCCGAGGGCGAGGGAGAGAGCCTGTGTGTGCGCGAATTTACGGAAAACAGCTCCGAGTGTGGCAAGTTGGTTCGCGCAGCGTGCGAGGACAGCTATAAGCGCCTTATCTTCCCGTCCGTGGAACGCGAGGTACGCGCCGAGCTTTCCGCGAACGCGCAGGAGGGCGCTATAAAGGTGTTCGCTTCTAATTTGCGTCAGCTTTTGATGGCACCGCCTGTCAAGGACACGGTTACTCTGGGTCTTGATCCGGGATACGCTCACGGCTGCAAGTGCGCGGTAGTGGACAGCACGGGAAAGGTCTTGGACACCTTTATAATTTACTTAACGCGTTCAAAGGGAGAAGCGGAAAAAGCAAAACAGGTGGTAGCAAGAGCGATAGAGAAGCACCATGTTTCGACAATAGCCATAGGCAACGGCACAGCTTCGCGGGAAACGGAGCAGTTCACAGCCGATCTGCTAAGGACGATACCCGAAAAGGTATCGTATATGGTCGTGTCTGAGGCAGGCGCATCCGTTTATTCCGCTTCAAAGCTTGCTGCGGAGGAGTTCCCGGAGTATGATGTAAGTCTGCGTTCGGCGGTTTCTATAGCCCGCAGACTGCAAGACCCGCTTGCCGAGCTCGTTAAGATAGACCCGAAAGCAATTGGAGTAGGGCAATATCAGCACGATATGCCCAAAGCACGTATGGACGAGGCTTTAAAGGGAGTTGTTGAGGATTGCGTAAACTCTGTTGGGGTTGATCTCAACACTGCTTCATATTCGCTTTTGTCTTATATTTCGGGAATAAATAGCGCCGTTGCGAAGAATATAGTTGCTTACCGCGAGGAAAACGGCGCGTTCACCGACAGAAAGCAGCTTTTGAAGGTCAGCAAGTTGGGCGCGAAAGCGTTCGAGCAGTGCGCGGGATTTCTGCGCGTGCCCGGAGGAAAAAATGTTCTTGACAACACGGGCATTCACCCGGAAAGCTATAAAGCCGCGAATATACTGCTCGATAAGTGCGGGATAACCTCCGAGGAACTTGGCAACAGCGAGATAGTTCGCGCTAAGGTGAACGGCGTGGGTCTTAAAGGTATCGCAGAGGAGACCGGCACGGGACTTCCTACGCTTCAAGACATCGTCAAGGAGCTTGAAAAGCCCGGACGCGATCCGCGCGACGAGCTTCCGCCTCCTTTGATGAGAAGCGGCGACGTTATGGAACTGAAGGACTTAAAGCCCGGTATGGAGCTTATGGGTACGGTAAGAAATATCGTAGATTTCGGCGCGTTTGTGGATGTTGGCGTACACGAGGACGGACTGGTTCATATCTCGCAAATGAGCGAGCGGCGGATAAAGCATCCGCTTGAGGTTCTTAAAGTGAACGACGTTATTAAGGTGTGGGTTCTGGATGTTGACGAAAAACGCGGCAGGATATCATTGACGATGAAGAAGCCGAGGTGAGAGCAATGAGCGGCAAATCACAGAAAATATTAAAAACCATCGCGATAATCATTTTGTCCGTCGTGGCAGTTGTGTTTTTGATCCTGTTTTTTACGGGCAGAGTGGGGGATTTTATAGGTGTTACAAGCGATACCTCGTCAAGTCCTTCCCAAACGAGCGTTCAAAGCGTAGCTTCAATTACCGAGCAAAGCGCGACAAGCACGGTACAGAGCACGTCAAGCACGAAACAGAGTACAGTTTCAAGCAGTCCGACGAGCGTAAGCTCTTCCCAAACAAGCGTTCAAAGCTCCTCGCCGTCCGAAAGCGCCCCGACCGTTGCGACGGAGTACAAATTCCGCAACAAGAACCTTTTGGAGCAGCACTACGAAAAGCATGGCAGAGATATGGGCTTTAAGTCCGCGGAGGAGTACGAAAAAGCGGCTTCGGCGGTTCCGAACGATCCTGCCGCGCTGCATAAAACGGAAAAAGAGGACGGCGACGACGTTTATTACATTGAAAGTACAAACGAGTTCGTTGTGGTATCAACGGACGGATATATCCGCACCTACTTTAATCCCGACAGAGGTATAGATTATTTCAACAAGCAATAATG
>DKXD01000171.1:18205-51357 GCA_002492075.1 Ruminococcaceae bacterium UBA7135 | reverse complement strand
AAACAACATTAAACTATAATTTATCGCAGTTCATACGAACACAGTATAATTATACCATATATTTGTATAAAATGCAACGGTAAACCTCAATATTTTTTGCGAAATTTTCACATTTGCACATATGTTTTCGGTTGAAATAATTTTCGATATATGGTATAATAGATAATGTATGAGTATAACTTTAAGAAAGAAGAGCGTATGGATAATATTGAAAGGCAGATAATATACGGAAGAAATTCCGTTTTGGAGGCGCTGAACTCCGACAAAGAGATCGACACGCTTTTCGTGCAAAAGGGCGTTCAGTTCGGCGGAATAGTTCCCGCGGCGAAAAAACGCGGGATAGTCGTGAAAGACGTAAGCGCGGAAAAGCTTTCGGCTATGTGCGGAACCCCAAAGCACGGCGGCGTCGCGGCGGAACTTTGCGCAGCGGAATACGCTGAGCTTGACGACATTCTGGCTGTCTCAGAGCAAAAAGGCACTCCGCCGTTTATAATCATAGCCGACGAGATAGCCGACCCGCACAATCTCGGCGCGATAATACGAAGCGCGGAAGCGGCGGGCGCAGACGGCGTTATCATTCCGAAACGGCGCTCCGCATCGCTGAACTCCACGGTATTCAAAACAAGCTCGGGGGCGGCGGCTTGGGTAAAGGTAGCGAGAGTATCCAATCTTGTCGACACGATTAAGGCTCTTAAAAAGCGTAACATCTGGGTGTACGGAATGGAAGCGGACGGCGAGCCCTACGATAAAACGGACTTTACGGGCGGCACGGCGATAGTCGTCGGCTCGGAGGGCTTCGGGCTGGGGCGGCTTGTTCGCGAGAGCTGCGACGCGGTGGTAAGTCTGCCGATGAACGGCAAGGTCAATTCGCTGAACGCGTCCGTTTCAGCGGGGATATTGATGTATGAGATAGTAAGGCAGCGCGGCAAATAAACCAACAGCATGGCATTCAAATAAAAGGAGATCAAAATGGCTGACGAAAAATACAGTATAGACGACATTCTTAAAGAAATAGATACCGCCCGCGTCGGAAAGTCAAAGAAAAAAACGCATAACGAAAGCGTAACGGATATAATCGGCGGCGGCGACGAAATAGACAAGCTGATAAGATCGGGAAAGCAGCAGAAAAAGCCCGATCTCAGCGTTACCGAGGTCATAGACTCTATCGGCTCCGGCAGGCAACGCGAGGCGGTAAGGAGCGCAAAGCAGCGCACCGACAGCGAGGTCGAAGCGCGTATCGCAAGAGATATCGCCAAAGCCGCGGAAAACAAGCGGAGCGCCGCTCCCGAGCCCGACGACGATGTAAAGGAGTTCGCCGCGAAGCAGCGCACCGAGGACGAGGTAAACGCGCGCATTTCAAGGGATATTGCAAACGCCGCCGATATGAAGCGTTGGGAGGATCTTTCCGCTTCGTATGAGGAAGAAGAGGACAACGATATAAAGACCTATTCGCCCGATAACGGCGACGAATACGAGTATGCCTCCAATGATGATGACAGCAACGACAGCAATGAGATAGAGCTGCACGACGCAAAAACATTCGTTCCGACGGAAACTATGGAAATGCGCCGCCAAAAAAAGCTTGAAGAATTTCAAAGCGCACTGCTGAAACTGGACAGCGAATCCGAAAATCCGAACGACATCCTCGATTCGCTGAATCCCATGGAAACTCGTGAAAAAGCCGCCGCGGAGCTTATAGCCGACGAAGACACAGACACCTTGACGGTAAGCGGAAACGACCTTAAAAGGCTCGGTAAGGGCGAAGAGCATATCAAAGAATACACACCGTCCGTTTCCCGCAGACGCGGGCGTGCCGACGAGGAAAAAGCAGCCGCTCGGCAAGCGCCGTTCACCGGAGAACTGCACGTCGGCGAGAGCATAATCGACGCTTTGAACAAGAAAATAAACGAACAAAGCAGCGATCTTCCAAGCTCCGAGGATCTGAATATCGCCCCGCCGAATACGGCGGAAGAGATCAAGCTTGAGGAAAACGACGAGCTTGAAAGAATAAAACAGGCAAACGAGCTTGCCAAAAAGAAAAAGCGCAAGCTGGCGGATTTTATTATTGAAGGTCAAAGCGACACAGAAGAGACCGACAAGATATCCGAAAAAAACGAAGATGCGGATACGGAATATGAAGCCGAGGAAGAAGAAGACGAAACGCCCGTAGATCTCAACGACGAAGAGGTCATATGCGACAGACTCCGCCGCGCGTCAAAAGGTCTTTGGGGCAGACTTATCATATTAGTGGTGCTGCTGGCGGCAAGCGTTTTTGTCGGCGCGGTATATATATTCAAGCCGAATATCGGTCGGCTTGGAAATATGATAAGCAATCCCGAAACCTACCTTTATATTCACCTCGGAATAGGGATATTCTCGTTCCTTTCGTGTTCATCTGTGCTCTCTAACGGCTTTACGCGGCTGTTCAAGCTGCGCCCCGACGGAGACACGCTGTGCGCGCTGGCTCATTCGGGCGCGCTTGTCGCGGCTATTCCGCACCTCGCTTCAAGCGACTATATTCAGCGTGGTTTCTCGCAGATCTATCTTGCGATATCCCTTTCCGCTCTGATATTCAACACATTATCCAAACTGCTTACCGTAAAAGCGGCGCAAAAGAACTTTGAATTTGTTTTCGGCTCGAAGTCCAAATACTTTATCGAACGCTGTGAGGGCAGCGGCTCGGATCAGCTGGCAAAGGGAGCAGTCGAGGGCATACCCTCCATTGCCTCGATACGCAAAACGGAAATGCTGTGCGATTTTATAGTTTCCGCCTATTGTGAGGATTCCTCCGACAGAACATCGCGAAAGATCGTTCCGATAGCGATTGCCGCTGCGATAGCGGGCGGCGTTATCGCGTTCTTCACCTGCAAATCCAACATAACGGGCAATAAACAATCGTGGGTGGCTACGGTAAGCACTGCGATACTGGCGGTATCTGCGTCGTTCTCAAGCTCTATGACCGTTACGCTGCCGATATATCTTGCGTCGCGCAAATCTAAAGAGCGCGGCTGCGCGATACTGGGATACAACGCCGCCGAGGAAATGAGTGAAACAAACGCCGTTCTTGTAAACGCAAAAATGCTTTTCCCTGCGGAAGCGATAAAGATCGTGAATATTTGCGGATATGATACGCCCAAGACCCGCGGCGAGGGCAAGATAAACATTGACGAGGCGATAATCTACGCGGCAAGCCTTGCAATGGCTTCCGACAGCGTTATGTCCGATGCGCTGTTCCACATACTCAATTATAAAAAGGAGCTTTTAAAGCCCGTTTCGGGGTGCGTTTACGAAAATAATCTCGGCGTTATGGGCTGGATAGACAGGCGCAGAGTTCTGTTGGGAACACGCGCTCACATGAAGGCGCACGAGATAACCGTTCCAAACACCAAAAAGGAAGCCGCTGCTAACAAAAACAACGACGAGGTAATTTATCTCGCGGTGGGCGGAGAAGTCTGCCTGCTGTTCTTCGTAAGACCCGCAGCGGATCCCGAAATACGGCGTTCCGTAAGAGAGCTTGCGTTCCGCGGCATCTCGCTGGTCGTAAAGACTGTGGACGGAATGATAACCACGCCTGTTATAGCGCGTGTATTCGGGATAGACGAGGAGGGCGTGAAAGTACTTCCGTTTGAAATGCACGACACGTTTGACGAAAACACGAAGTTCGTGTCCGATGGCAGCGCAGCTGTTACCTGCGACGGCTCGTTCTCGTCGCTGTCGAACTCCGTCGTTGTCGCAAGAACGATACGCGACCGCGCCGCCATAGGAAACGTTATGCAGTTTATCGGCGTTGTTATCGCCATTATCGCACTTATCGTCTTTACGCTGATAAGCGACAGCGATCAGCTTAAAAAGTTCAACCTTTTCAATGTGTTCTGGCTGCTGCTTTACAACACAGTATGGGGCGCACTGACGCTGGGCGTTCAGTTCTTCAGGAGAATGTAATGACGCTTGACGAAGAATATATGGAGAAAGCGCTTGCTCTGGCGGAAAAAGCAGCCTCTTTAGGGGAAGTGCCCGTCGGAGCAATCGTTGTGGACAAAAACGGCAAGGTGATCGGCGAGGGATACAACCGCCGAGAAGAGCTTCAATCGCCCATTGCGCACGCGGAAATGCTCGCAATAGAACAGGCGGCAAAACGGCTTCAAAGCAGGCGGCTTACGGACTGCATCTTATATGTGACGCTGGAGCCCTGCCCCATGTGCGCGGGCGCGGTTATGAATTCAGGGCTTAAACGTCTTGTTTACGGCGCGTTCGATGAAAAAAACGGAGCGTGTGCTTCCGTTGTGACGCTGTTCGACGAGAAGTTCACTCATGTTCCGCTTGTGCGCTCGCGGGTTCTTGAAAAGCGGTGCGGCGAGGTGCTTACGGCGTTCTTCTCCGAAATAAGGAACAATTCCGATTGACAATATGCAAACGTGGGAGCGCGGGATAAAATCGACGCTTTGCCTGTCGTTGATCGAACACTGACAAAAAACACGGGTATCTTAATGGGTAAAAACAAATATCGCACCCTTGCGGGCAATATGCTGATACTGACTATCGGTCAATTCAGCTCGAAGCTGCTTGTGTATGTAATGCTGAATTTCTACACAAGCACACTTGGCAAGGCGGGCTTTGGAACGATGAACCTTATCGTTTCCACGGCGGGCTTGCTTATATCGGTGGTTACGCTGTCCATAGCGGACGGCGTGCTTCGCTTTGCCCTTGAAAAGAACAACAACGGTAAAATGGTATATTCCACAGGAATAAACGTGTGCCTTATCGGGTGCGCGATATTCGCGCTGTTCGTTCCGCTTGTGGGAATGGTTCCGATGCTTAAAGGCTATGAATGGCTGATGTACATATACGTCATAACGGGCTCTGTAAAGGAAGTAAGCGGAATCTATGTGCGATGCCGTTATGAACCCAACGGCGTGAAGCTGTTTGCCGTGGACGGAATTATCACAACGATATCCACGATACTGTTCAATCTGCTGTTTCTCGGCGTATTCAAGTGGGGCGTCAGCGGTTATATATGGGCGGTCATCGCAGGCGATGTTACCTCGATGCTGTTTCTTAATCTCACGGCGAAGATATTCACGCAATACCGTCCCATAAACAACGACAAAACGCTGCGCAACTCCATGCTGCGGTACTCCATACCGCTTATGCCCACTATGATCATGTGGGCTATCATAAACAACTCGGATATGTACATGGTGGAGGGGTTTATCAGCGCCGAGGCGAACGGCATTTACTCGTTTGCGTACAAGTTCCCCAATCTTGTGACGATAGTTGTCGGGATCTTCGCGCAGGCGTGGCGCATGACCGCGATAACCGAACGCAACTCGCGCACAACGTCTATCTTCTATTCCAATACACTTAGTATGCAGCAAACGGTGATGTTCCTGACGTGCGGCGGTATTATGCTGATACTGCGCCCGATAATAATCCCGTTTTTCGGAGACGAATCGTTTTCATCCGCGTTCTTTTACGTTCCCACGCTGCTGTTCGCGACGATCTTTCAGGCCATGGACAACTTCTTATCAAGCATTTATGAGGCGGCTCGAAAAACCTCTCACGCAATGATCTCCTCCTGTATAGGCGCGGCGGTAAACATAATCCTGAACCTGATACTTATTCCCACAAAGCTCGGCATTGAAGGCGCGGCTATCGCAACTCTCGCAAGCTATGTGGTGGTGTTCATTTACCGCATTATCGACACAAAAAAATATCTGTACATGACAATCTATTGGTCGAAGATCATCGTAAACCTATTGCTGCTGCTTTCAATGGCGTTTTCTGTTATGTTCTTGGAATACGGAACTCTTCAAAACGTACTGAACGCGGTGTTCTTTATCGCGATAGCCGCTTTGAATTTCAAATGTTGCGTACAGGCAGTAGAAGCGGTTTTGAACAAAAAACTTGGGAAAAACAACGAGGGCTGATCTATGAAAAAATATCTTGAAATAGCAAAGATAGTGGCAACTCAAGGGGTACGCGGAGAACTGCGCTGTCAATACTACTGCGACTCGCCCGACGTGCTGTGCGAATTTAACGTTCTGTATCTCGGAAAAGAGAAACGCAAAATTGATATAGAACGCTCATTCCCTCACAAAAACATTGTCATAATCAAGATTAGGGGCGTAAACTCCATTGAGGACGCGCAGCCCTACATCGGGAAAATGCTCTACCTTGACCGCGAGGACGCGGAGCTTCCCGAGGAGACATACTTCATTCAAGACATCATCGGGCTTACCGTTAAGGACGCGGAAACCGGCGAGGTCTACGGAAAGGTCACGGAGATATTTCAGAACGGCGCGGCGGATGTGTACGCTTTAAAAAGCGACGACGGCAGGGAGCTTATGTTCCCGTGCATTGACGAGGTAGTGAAAAGCATTGACGTTGAAAACGGCGAGATACTGATAACTCCGCTTGACGGTTTATTCGAGGTCTGACCATGAGAATAGACATTGCGACGCTGTTCCCCGATATGTGCGACAATGTTCTTAACACGAGCATTTTAGGGCGCGGGATAAAAAACGGCTTCATCGAGATACACACGCACAACATCAGGCTCTACACCGAAGACCGCCACCGCAACGTAGACGACAAGCCCTATGGTGGCGGCACAGGGCTTGTTATGCAAGCTCAACCGATATACGACTGTATTCAAGCGATTAAGGCTCAGCACATAACGCCGCCGCGAGTTATTTATATGTCGCCGCAAGGCTCCGTACTCACGCAAGGCAAGGTACGGGAGCTTGCCGCTCTTGACGGGCTTATTCTGCTTTGCGGGCACTACGAGGGCGTAGACCAGCGCGTTCTTGACGAGCTGCAAGCCGAGGAACTTTCGGTCGGCGACTATGTTCTTACGGGCGGGGAACTTCCCGCGCTGATAGTCTGCGATGCGGTAGCGCGGCTTCAAAAAGGCGTTCTTCCCAACGAGGATGCGTATTCCATAGAATCGCACTACAACGGGCTTCTGGAATTTCCGCAATACTCGCGTCCCGAGATCTGGCGCGGTCGCGCCGTTCCCGAAGTGCTGCTCTGCGGCGACCACAAAAAGGTCGCCGAATGGCAAACAGAGCAAGCCATGGAGATGACACGCCAAAAGCGTCCAGATATGTACAGCAAATATCTTAAAGATCACGCCGAGGAGCTTGCCGAGAAAGCCGCCCGCGAAGCCAAACGTCTTGAACGCCGTCGGCGGCGCGAAGAAAAGAAACGCGATAAGCTCATTTGAAGCGGGGCGCGAAAGTTCGCCCCGGGCGGCAGTCTGCGTTTTGGCTCAGTGCGCACGAAGTGCGGCGAACTTGAGTGCCCCGCCCCGGCGATTTTTGCGGCGCAGCCGAGCGCGAAGCGCGAGTGCTTCCCACAAAAATCGCCCTCGGGTACGGAGCAGCGTTTCCCCCGAGCCGTTGGGAAACGCTGCTCCCCGGGGGAAGCGCATTTCGCCCGCCGCCCACTCACTCCGCCTTCGGCTTTGTTCGGGGCGGACGTGTGAAATGCGCGGATGGTCGCAGACAAATTGCCGCCGATGGCGGCAATTTCAGCGGCTTTGCCGCTGCGCCGCCTGACGGCGGCGGTCTGCGACCGCAAACCAAACGTTGCTTAAAAATCGGAAGGAGTAAAAAATGAAAAAGCGAATAATCGTTGCTATCACGCTGATTACGATGATGTTGTTCGGAGGCTGTAAAAAAACCGAACCGACAAGCGAGCCGATATCAAACGCGCCAAAAATTGACCTTACAAGCACCTCGGCGGAAAACAGTTTCGAGGTAAACCCGCCGTTCTTTAAGGTAGAAAACGCGAAAACGGGCGCGGTGGTGTATATGCTGGGATCAATGCATGTCGGAAAGCCCGAGGCGACGTACCCGCGGGAGATGTGCGACGCGCTGGACGAGTGTGAAACGCTGGCGGTCGAAGTCGATGTGCAGGCGTTTCAGGAGAATTATATCGAAATGACCGAAGCTGTGTCCGTGCTGCTGTGCGAAAACGGCAAAACCGCCCGCGATTATATGGGGGCGGACTATGATAGAATAGTAAAAGCATTTTCCGAAAAGGGACTTTATAATCAGGTCTACGAAAGCTACATACCGGCGTTCTGGAGTTCGCTGTGGTCAAGCAGCGCGGCGGAGGAGTGCGGGTACGACGCAAACCTTGGAACGGATATGCTGCTGCTCTCATACGCCAAGGAGCGCGGAAAGAAAATCGATGAAATAGAGACCGCAAAGGAACAGTACGAAACAGAGGCAAGCTGCTCGGCGGAACTGCAAACGCTGACGCTCAATCAAACGCTGGAGCTAACCCCGGAGGAAACGCAGGAACAGTTCGACGCGCTGTACAACGCGTGGAAAAGCGGCGACATAAACGCACTGAAAGCGCTTATGAGCGAGGACGGCGAAACAGATGAAATGTCCGAAACGCTGAAAAAGGATTACGAGCAGTACTACGACGCAATGTACGCGAACCGCCAGAAGAAAATGGCGGCGTATGTGATGAATAAGCTGAAAACAGGCGGGAAAACGTTCGTCGTAGTGGGAGCTATGCACTATGCCGCGCCGCCGAGCATTTTGGATATACTTGAAGAAAACGGATATGCCGTTGAAACTCTCTAATACTAATTCGTGATAAATGTATAGACAAATATTAGTGTTGTTGTATTGAGTTAAGTCATTTTTTTGTCTATACCTTGACAGCGAATTAGTATAAACACACAAAAAACTCTACCCGCATTAGCGGAGAGAGTTTTGCTTTAAAGACACATTATTCCACGCTTACATCAACGTCCGCGTCATAGTCCACACCGTCAATGCCGAAACCGAACAGCGCATAGAAGTCCTTCCAGTAGCCCTCCATATCGGTAAGCTGCTTGAAATTGTCCGCGTTTAAGTCGTTCCATATCTTGGATACCTTCTCCTGAACATCATCTTCCATTTCCCAATCGTCCATGCGAATTTGACCGTCCTTGTCAAGCCCAAGCTCGCCGCCGTAAAGCTTGCCGAAAAGTCGGCGCATTTGCTCAATGCAGCCCTCATGGTTTCCCTTTTCTTTCATGACCTTGTAAAGTATCGAAATATAGAGCGGCACGATCGGTATGGCGGAGGACGACTGCGTAACAAGAGCCTTGTTAACCGAAACATAAGCGCGAACGCCGTTTTCGGTAATCTTCTTTGAAGTCGCCAATAAATGCGCCTTTGCTCTGCCGATAGAACCGTTATAATACATCGGGTGAGTGATCTCGGGACCGATATAATTGTACGCAATGGTCACCGCGTTGTCGTCAAGAACATCTGACGCTTTCATAGCGTCTATCCACGCTTCCCAGTCCTCGCCGCCCATAACCTTGACGGTTGCCTCTATCTCTTCCTCTGTGGCGGGTTCTATCGTTATCTCGGATATCTCGTTGCTGCGGAGATCTATCGTCTTGTTGGTGTACGGTGCGCCCGTGGTTTTAAGAACGCTTTTGTAAGTTACGTCTCCGACCGTTCTGCGCGGAGCGGCAAGCGAATATATAACAAGGTCCACCTTGCCGAGATCGTTCTTGATAATGTCTATCACTTCGCGCTTCACTTCGTCGGAGTACGCGTCACCGTTGACGGTTTTCGCGTACAGACCCTCCTCCGCCGCGAATTTCTCAAACGCCTTGGTGTTGTACCAGCCGGAAGTTGCCGTCTTATTGCCGGACGCAGGCTTATCAAACATCACGCCGACCGTTGCCGCGCCGCACCCGAACGCCGCCGAAATGCGGGACGCTAATCCATATCCCATAGACGAGCCTATAACCAACACCTTTTTCGCACCGTTCAGCTTGCCTTGTTTCTTTACATAGTCTATCTGATTTTTTACCTCTTTCGCACAGCCTGCCGGGTGAGCGGTCGTACAGATAAATCCTCTTACTTTCGGTTGAACTACCATAGCTTTTCCTCCAAAACGCCCGTTTATATTTTTCCGCTGAACATTAACGGAGCAACAGTAACATCATCTGTTCATTAAATTTCAGCTTATTTTTATTATAACATATTTTTCCACTCTTTGCAAGTGTTCATACCAAAAAAACATTTGCCACAAGATATATTCTCCCAAAGCGAAAGCGGCACAATTCATTCGGCAAATTGACAAAATCCGCGAGGAAAAATTTGTTATTCCCGCTTATTGACAACGGATTTTTCCGAGTGCTATAATAAAATGGGGAATAAGAAAACGCGGACGGTATTAGTAGGTACGCAAATAAAAATAATGTGCCGAACAAAAATACCGTTTGCCCGAAAATCAAAAGGGGGAATATCTATGAAACTTAAGGGATTACTGTCTGCTGTTCTGGGAGCTGCCGTTATGCTGACCTCGGCTGCGACCGCTTTCGCGGACGGCTCGGCGAATGAAGCTCTTGCGGAAAATACAGACTTCACCGCGCCGTCTGTCGGACTAAACATCACAGAACATTCGCGCGATGTGATCCGTCAATACATAAACGGACACCCGTTCGATATGACGCGAAAAACCGAGTATGCCAAAGCGCCCGACGGCTATATGCCGTTCGCGAATTTCGGAAAGCTCAGTGATACGGACATGATCGAAGGTCGCAACGCTCTCAACGTTATGCGCTTTATCGCGGGCGTGGGCGTTCAAGACGTAACGCTGTGTCCTTACGCCACGGATTACGCGCAGGCGGCGGCATTGGTGCTTAATCACAAGGGATACCTTACTCACACCATATACAACGATATGCCGGGCATAGATATGTGGACGCTGCGGTGCGCTCAGGTCGGAGCGAAGAATTCCAATCTGGCAAACGGCTTCAACAACCCCGCACACTCGGTAGTTATGGGGTATATGTATGATACAAACGAAAAAATATCGGTGAACTCGGACACAGACGCTGGTGCCTTAACCCGCCGATGTATCTGACGGCATTCGGACAGGTCGGAAATTTCGGCACGATGTGGGCTACCGACAGTCAGCTTACGCAAGCGTCCAATTCGGGGATATGCTGGCCCGCGCCGAATACACCCGCCGAATACTTCCCCGCCGATACCGCTTGGAGCTTTTCGATGTGCGAAACCGTTCCCGCGGATAATATAAAGGTAACGCTCACAAGAAAGTCCGATATGCATGTATGGACATTCTCAAGCGAGCAAGCGGACGGTTACTTCAGCGTGAACAACGACACAAGCGTGCCGCTTTACGGCTGCGTTATATTCCGTCCCGACGACGTTGGCGGATACAGCCACGGCGACGTGTTCAATGTAAAGATAGAGGGGCTTGGGAAAGAGGTTTCGTATAACGTGAACTTCTTCGCGCTTGACGGCGATGACAGCGTATTCGACGCCGAAGAAGAACCGATTAAGAGCGAGCCCACCGAAAGTGATCCGACTGAGAACGAGCCCACAGAAAGCGAACCTGCTGAGAGTGAGCCGACTGACAGCGAACCTGAGGAAAGCAAGCCCGCGCTTGAATTTAAAAGTGAAGAGACCGATATTCAGATAACAGCCGAACCCGAAGCGTTTCCCGCGGACACTCGTTTTAAGGCGCAGCCCATTGAAAGCTGCTGCTCCGCGACAAGGTTTGCGTGCGACCTGTCGTTCGTTTGCGGCGGACAAACCATTCAGCCCAACGGAAACGTTCGGGTAAGTATGCCCATACCAAACGGATTTGACAACTATCGCGTTCTGCGCGTGTATCACGTTGAAAACGGACGGTGCAGCTTTGTTCCGTCAACCACAGATAACGGACGTGTCTGCTTCACGGCAAGCAGCTTCAGCCCGTATATCATCACAAGCGAAGAATTGGACGGCGAACTCATAGAGCTTTCGGACAGCGAACCGACCGCTCCCGAAAACAACGATGAAGCTCCCCCGGCGAACGAAAACAAAAACGCCGAAAACGAAACCACCGCACCCGACGATTCGGCATTGGAGAACTCGACAAACGGCGAAAGCCCTGCGGCGAGCGACAGCAAGACCTCCGAGGAAACTGCGGAAAGCTCCGCCGAGAGCAGCACTCCCGACAGCTTCGAAAACGAATCGAACGAAAGCTCTGCCGTTAAGGGAAATCCCGGAACGGGCAAAGCGGCGATCATCACACCGATAGCGTTTGCACTCTGTGCGGCGTTGATCGCTATTATGACCAACAAAAAGAAACGTTAATAATGTGTATGCCCTCCGAGCGATCGGAGGGCATTTTTCACCTGTTCGCCAAAAAATCGAAAAAACCCCTTGATTTTTTTTAAAAAATGATGTATAATAATAAAAGTTATATGGCAAATGCTTCGGATCATGGGGGCAGACCCTGTGCAACAGAGTGCTGTGAACCATGTCAGGCGGGGAACCGAGCAGCATTAAGCGGATCACTTTGTGTGCCGCAGCAAGTCTGTTCCCATGATCCGGAGCATTTGCTGTTTCAACGAAAATCAAGCGGTAAGCGGGGGTGAGCAATTGTATCTTGCGTTATACAGAAAATACCGTCCCAGAACGTTTGACGACGTTATTTCTCAAGAGTATATAACAACGACACTCAAAAACCAAGTCGCAAACCAAACCACCGCGCACGCGTACCTTTTCACGGGGTCGCGCGGCACAGGCAAGACTACCTGCGCCAAAATATTGGCAATGGCGGTGAACTGCCTTAACCCGCAGAATGGAAATCCGTGCCTTGAATGTGAGCGCTGCCGTGAAATAATGAGCGGCGAGACTACGGATATCGTGGAAATGGACGCGGCTTCCAACAACGGCGTGGACGATGTACGCCAGCTGCGCGACGAAGTTGCGTATACTCCGGTAAGCTGCAAATACCGCGTTTATATAATCGACGAGGTGCATATGCTTTCGGCGGCAGCATTCAACGCGCTGCTGAAAACTCTTGAAGAGCCGCCGCCGCATGTCAAGTTTATTCTGGCGACTACGGAGCTGCATAAGGTTCCCGCGACGATAAGCTCGCGGTGCCAGCGGTTCGAGTTCAAGCGCGTGGATATCGCGGATAGCACCGAACGCCTGCTTGACGTTGCGGCAAAAGAAAACGTCACTCTCGACAGAGACGCGGCAGACCTTATCTCAAGGCTGTCGGACGGCGGCATGAGAGACGCACTCTCACTGCTGGATCGCTGCGTTTCCGCCGATGAAAACATCACAATGCAAACAGTCCGTGACTGCGCGGGCGTGACGGATAGCAAGCATCTGTTCGCTTTTTCGGAAATGGTCGCTAAAAACGACGCTTCGGGCTGTATACGTCTGCTAAGCGAACTGCATAAGAATTCAAAGGATCTATCTCTTGCCATAGACGAATTGTCTTCGCACTACCGCGACCTTATGCTGTATAAGACAGCTCCCAACGATGTTGATCTGCTGTCCGCTTTGCCCGAGGATCACCCAAGGCTGGCGGAAAACGCGGAGCTGTACGACCTCGCGAATATACTCCGCTGCCTGACGCTTTTGCAGCAGTGCGCGGACAATATAGGAAAAACCAAGCAGCGCAAAACGCTAGCGGAAATGTGCCTTGTGAAAATGTGTATGGGCATCGAGGCTACGACCGCTGCGGTTCCGAGGATATCCGCAAAGCCGCAGCAGCCGACCATGATAGTGCAGGTGCCGACTCCAAACGAGATAATACCGAAATCCTACGAGGAAATGTCGGAGCGCGAACGCCTTGCGGCAAAGCGCACAAAAGAGCTTGTTGACCGAACTATGCAAAAAATGAAAGAATCCGATGAGAAAGATAATTCGGCACAGCAAACAGCCAAAGAAGCAAACTCCCCGGAAACGATCACGCAGCCCGCCACGGAAGAAAAAGTGCCGGAAACGCCCGCGCCGCCGTGGGAAGATACACCGCCCGCCAACGACAGCTTTTACGATAACGAGTACCCGATAAACAGTGATGGCTCGGATAATGACGAGACAGCGCCAAACGCTCCCGAACCGCCAACCGAGGAAACGGCGGCTGATGAAAGCAATTCGGAGCAGCCCGCTGCGGAACAGAACACCGCGCCGAACGCTCCCGACGAACTCACAGAAGAGCGTTGGAAAGACGTTGTTTCCCAAATGGGATTTATGTACGAGTCCTTCTTCACGGATTCTACAGCAAGGCTTTCGGGCGGCGTTCTGGAGGTCAGCTCCTCAAATCCCATGCTATTGAACAATGTCAAGAACGAGGAACTCAATGACGTGGGAGAAATGATATCGGGATTGCTCGGTTTTTCGGTAAAGCTGAAGATCAAAGGGGAAAAGGCTCCCGAAACAGGCGGCGAGAAAAAAAGCAAGCTTGATAAGCTGCTGACAAAAGCACAACAGCTTGGTATAGAAGTTCAAAACAAAAACGATCAAAACGGAGGACAGTAATATGAAATCAAGACTTCCCCAGGGAATTCAGGGCGGAAACGCCAACATGAACCAAATGGTGAAAAAAGCTCAGAAAATGCAGGAGGATATCACCCGCGTTCAAGAAGAAATAGAGCAGAAGGAGTTTACGAAGCAGGTGGGCGGCGGGGCTATGGAGCTTGTTATGACAGGCGACAAGAAGCTTAAATCCGTAACGCTCAAGCCCGAGGTCGTTGACCCCGAGGATATTGAAATGCTTCAGGACCTTATCATCAGCGGCGTGAATGAAATAATCCAGGAGATCGAAGATTACGGCACCGCAGAAATGGAAAAGGTCACAGGCGGAGTTTCTCTTCCCGGTCTTATCTGAACACGGATAATTGATCGAAAAAGATAAATCGGTCTCGCTGCCCTTTGTGAGGTTTGCGCCTTTCTTCGCGGCGGGAATGTTGATGGTATATTTTGGCGGCGGTGTGTCGGGGGCGTTATTTTTCGCTGCCGCGGCAGCCGCCTTTATATTTTTGTCGGTTAAAAGGAAGAAAACCGCGCTTTGCGCGGCTGGTGCTTTATTTGGCATCGTCCTGATGTTCGCTTATACCCGGCTTTACCTCGATCCCATACGGGATTATGCGGGCAAGACGCTGAACGCGCAAATACAAGTGTTGAAAATAACCGAACGCTCGGGACAGTCGGAGGAACTGATTGCCAAGGTGAATCTCGGCGGCAGAACGACAAAACTGCGGCTTTCGTGCGCAGAGGCTCTGCCTGATGATCACATCGCCGATGTGACGATAGAGCTTGAAGCAGCGGACAACGATAATTTCGTGCAGGACTTGTCCGACGGGATACTTCTTTCGGGCGAGATCACCGAGATATGCTCCGCCGAATACGCGGGCGCAAGTATTTACAGCGTATTCCGCGTTATTCATGACAGCTTTTATGGGCGGCTTGCGGAGAACGTCTTTGGCGAAAGCCGAGAGTTTGCCGCCGCCATGCTGTTCGGAGATGACGACAAGCTTTCCGCGAAAAACGCCGAGTATCTTCGGGTAAGCGGGGCAGCGCATTACACCGCCGTTTCGGGAGCGCATTTCGCGGTACTCGCGGCGGCGCTGCTTATATTGATACCACAAACCCGCCGAAAAACTCGGATAACTGTCTCGCTGATGTTCGCGCCCGCGGGACTGCTGTTCTATGGAATATCGCCGTCCGTGCTGCGCGCCTCGGTGATGTTTTTACTGTACAGTACCGGTATGCTGCTGCACAGAAAGTCTGACCCGCTGAACTCGCTCTGCATTGCTGTTACGGTGATACCGATACTTTCCCCGCTTACGATAGTTGACGCTGGCTTTGCAATGTCAGTGCTGGGCGTTTTCGGAGTAGGCGTAGCGGGACCCGCGTTTTCCGAAAAGCTGTGCGAATTCATCCCCGACAAGGCGAAGAGCGTGCTGTCTCCCATAACGACGGCGCTCATATGCTCGGCTTGCGCGGTCATCTGCACGGCGCCGATAAGCGCGGCTCTGTTCAAAAGCGTATCGCTGCTCGGGGCGGTGACCTCGCTGGTTTTAGCGCCCCTGATCGCTGCGGCAATGACGTTTATGCTGCTTCTCGGAGTGACGCAGGCGCCTTTGTTCGCCGTGCCGATAGACTGGTCAATGAAACTCTCAACGTTTATTATAAGAACGTTGGGAAAGCTGCGAGCAATGTCGCTTTCACTGGACTTCGCGGGCTCTTGGGTACTTATGGTGCTGCTTGCTTTAACGATCACATTCTGCGCGTTCGCCGACCTAAAACGATTTGCTCTGTTCGGAAAGATCGCCGCGGGAATGGCGGCGGCAATTATCGCGTTATCTTCTGTGATCGTGCTGAACCGTCACGAGGTACGCTTTGTGGGAAACACATACACATCTGCAGCAATAGTGTTTGACGGAAGATCGGCGGCGGTGTTCATCTCGGGAGGCGGCGATGGATTATCAACGAGCATTTCGCGAGTTATGCGCGAAGGCGGCGCGGTCAAAATAACTAAGCTTGCCGCACCCGACGCGGACTATGGCGGCTCTCTTGCAATAAAAGAGCTTTTCGAAATGCTTCCCATTGACGAGGTGTGCTCTAACACCTTGGCGGCGGGGCTGCTGCCAAAGCTGAATACTATACCTGTTGGCGAGGAGTTGTTCTCGGCAGGCGGAGTGACGATATCCTCCGCAACAGCTGCCAACGCTGCTGACGCGGACATTCTGCTTTACGGCGGAAATATGGACAAGGTGACGGAAAGCTCTGCCGAAGTCGCCGTGTACTTCTCCAAAAAGGAATACGCGCTCCCCGAAAACTTCCACAACGCCCGCGTAGACCGCGATTTTCGTGTGAAGCTTTGAACTTCGTAGAAACGCCATGAAAGACGAACCGCCGCAAAAAAGTAAACTAGAACAGAAAAGAAAGGTTACAAAAATGTCCGATCATATATCACTGCCGCTGGCATTGGCGGCGGAACAGTTTGCAAAGCTGCCGGGCGTGGGGATAAAAACCGCGCAAAGATTGGCGTATCATATGCTGAACCTGCCCGAAGACGAAGTGCGCGAGTTCGCGGAAAACATAATAAAAGCGCGCAAAAGCGTTCGGCTGTGCAGCTGTTGCCAGAACTTCACGGAACAGAATATCTGCTCGATATGCTCTGACGAAAATCGCCGAAAGGATCAGATCTGCGTCGTCGAAAGCCCAAAGGATGTTTCCGCGTTTGAACGCGCGGGCGGCTACGACGGACTGTACCACGTTCTGCACGGACTGCTGTCTCCGATGGACGGAGTTACCGCCGAGGATATCAAGATAAAAGAGCTGCTGGCAAGGCTCAGTGACACAAAAGAAGTCATTATGGCAACAAATCCCACTGTTGAGGGCGAGGCTACAGCCGTATATATAGGACGGCTGATAAAGCCTATGGGAATTAAGGTTACGCGGCTTGCATATGGACTGCCCGCCGGCTCGGCGCTGGAGTTCGCAGATGACGTAACTCTTGTTAAGGCGCTGGAAAACCGCAGCGAGCTGTAAATTTGACCCGTTTTGGAAATAAACCGGTTTCTCTCCCCGCTTTACGGGAAAAGAGAAATAGAAATTAGTATAAAATTATGGAAAGGAATTACACCATGAAAAAAATCAGCTTACAGGTAAACGCATCGGACAGACGCTCGCATATCAATCCCGAAATATACGGGCACTTTTCCGAACATCTCGGAAGCTGTATGTATAACGGGATCTATGTCGGCAAAGACTCCCCCATTCCGAACAAAAACGGCGTGAGAACGGATATTATCGAGGCGTTCAAGGCAATACACGTTCCTGTGCTTCGCTGGCCGGGCGGCTGTTTTGCGGAAGAGTACCACTGGAAAGACGGAATAGGCAGCGAACGCAAAAAAAGAGTGAACCTTTGGGGGCACGTCACCGAGGACAATTCCTTTGGTACACACGAGTTCTTCGAGCTTTGCGAGGAAATAGGCTGCCAGCCGTATCTTGCGGTAAACCTTGGCAGCGGCACGGTTCAGGAGCTTGCGGAATGGATAGAATACATCACATTTGGCGGTGACTCCGAAATGTCGGAGCTTCGGCGCAAAAACGGTCGTGAAAAACCTTGGAAGCTGAAATATATCGGCATAGGAAATGAAAACTGGGGCGCCGGCGGCAGTATGCGCCCCGAATACTACGCCGACGAGTACAGAAAATATCAGGCGTTCTGCAAAAATTTCAGCGGCAACGAGCTGTTCAAGGTCGCATGCGGACCCAGCGGCGACGATTATCATTGGACGGACGTTCTTCTGCAAAGCGTAAACGAATGGCACACCAACGCTATTTCGCTGCATTATTATACTGTCCCGAGCGGAAACTGGGATAAAAAGGGCAGCGCGACCGATTATTCCGACGAGGAATATTATAATACAGTTGCGTCTGCGCTGTATATTGAGGAGATCATCGACCGCCATATAGACATCATGAATTATCGCGACAAAAACCGCAAGATCAGCTTGGCAGTCGATGAGTGGGGCAACTGGTACGACGTCGAGCCGGGCACCGATCCGGGATCCTTGTATCAGCAGAGCACCATGCGCGACGCGATAACCGCCGCGTGTACACTCAATATATTCAATAATCACAGCGACCGCATAGTAATGGCAAATCTCGCGCAGGCTGTGAATGTTTTGCAGGCGCTTATTCTCACAGAGGACGAAAAGATCATTATGACCCCAACCTACCATGTTTTCGACCTTTATAAGGAACATCAAAACGGAACGCTTTTGTACTCTCACCTCAACAACGAGGAAACGGGCATCGATAAGAAATTTCCGATGATAAGCGCTTCCGCTTCGGAGAAAAACGGCGTTGTTACGGTCACTCTTGCGAACTGCTCGCTTGACGAGGACGCGGAAATTTTGTGTGATCTTACCGGTTTTTCGCCAAATTTTGCAAAGAGCAAAATATTAAGCTGCAACGATGTTCGCGACAAGAATTATTTCGACGATCCCGAACGCCTTGTTATAAAAGACCACAGCGTTTCCCTCGTTGACGGCGGTTTTGCCGTTACTCTGCCAGCGTGCTCCGTCACCCAGATAGAGCTTAAATAAGCAGCTTTGGAACTAGTCGCGTTAATTAATCGAAAACACACAAAAAGTGGTATGTATTATGGATTGCCATAATACATACCACTTTTCCTTTAAACATTTTTAAAAGAATATTCTCTCCCACGCTTTGCGGAGGAGAGAACAAATAAATATACTTTTTTTAGTCTGTAAACCTGCTTCGCTGTCCGAATACCGGCACAGTTGCTTTTTTTAGTTCGCCAAGCCTGCACGCTCGATACCTTCGGTGAAGTACTTTTGCAGGAAAACATACATGATAATGATTGGAATTATCGCCATAAGGCAACCCGCCTCTACCCACACCATATAGTCTCTTGCAACGCCCGTCTTGCCTGTGAACGCCATTGCCATAGTGTCCGCGAGGTTAGATATGTTAAGAGATATCGTCTGCGAGTTGTTGAAGAACATCGAACTGATGTAGTAGTCGTTCCAGTACCAAACTATCGAGAAGATAAATACGGTGAGGAACGAACTTGCCGCGTTCGGAACCATTACGCTGATAAATGTCTTGAACGGACCGCAGCCGTCAAGATACGCCGCGTCCTCAAGCTCCTTGGGCAGACCTCTGAAGAATTGCCTAAACAGATAGATGAACAGACCGCCGCGAATACCGTTTCCGAAGAACGCGGGGATGTACATCGAAAAGTTAGTGTTCAAAAGGCTTATCGGCGAGCCGGTGAACGCCTGGAACAATCCGAATATATCAAAGTTTCTAAATAAGCTGTACTGCGGCATAATCAGTATCTGCGGCGGTACGATAATCTGCAGCAGCACCAACGCAAACAGGAACTTCTTGCCCTTAAAGCTAAATCGAGCAAATCCGTAACCCGTCAGCGCACAGGAAGCAACCTGAAGCACGGATGAAACAACATTCAGCTGAATGGTATTCCACAAGATCTGGGGATAATTTATTGCGTTCCAAACCTCTTTGAAGTTCTCGAAGCGAATAGTCTTGGGGATCCACATTACAGAGGGGTCGTTCATCTGCTGCTGCGGACGCAGCGAGCAGCTTATCATATAAAGTATCGGATACAAGATAACGAACGACAATCCGAAAATGATCAGGAATCTGAAAATCGGCCACGCCGCGCCGCCTATTCTGCGCCAGAAGATGTAATTGTAATGCTTGCGCTCCGAGGGAGTGTATCTACGGAAATTCTTGATGATGTCCCAATTTGATACGCGTCCCGTTTTCGGTCTGTCCTCAACGCTTTCGTTTTTCGGTGTTACGGGAACCTTTACCGCGCCAGTTTCGCCATTGATATCATCGGCAAGCTGAGCCGCTCCCAAAAGCCCAACATCCTCGCCCGATGCCACAGAGGGCTTCAGTATTTTTTCATCAGACATTTCAACAGCCCTCCTTACTCGTTTTCATAGAATACAAATCGGTTGACGATAAGTACGATTATTCCCAGAATACCGCCTATCACCGCGAAATATATCCACGCCATTGCTGCCGAGAATCCATATTCGCCGTATCTCTGCATAGTCAGAACATACTGCATTACATCGTTATCGGTAGATACGAACGCGTCTATGACGGTGTATACAAGGTTCGCAAGTATCATTGGGCTTATCATCGGGAATGTTATCTTCCAGAAGAACTCCCACGAGGTTGCGCCCTCCATATTCGCCGCTTCCTTTGCGGACGGCGGGATATTTTGCAGCGCTGACAGGAATATCAAAATCTGGATACCCGAATTCCACACAAGGTTCAACACGTTTGAGGTTATTTCCTCAATGAAATTCGTAAAATCCGGATTTATGTTGTAAATGCCCACAAACTCCAGCAAGTCGCCAACCAAGTCGGTCTTGAACAGGGTGCTGAACTGTGCCGCGCCCGAAATGCCCTGCGACGCCATATCGCCGTTGATAACGGAGATGATGGGACCTGTCGCTATCAGCACAGGCAGGAAGAATATCGCTCTTGCAAGCGTTCTCCCGCGGAATTTCTGGTTCAGGATTATCGCGATAAACAGCGAGAATATCATAATAACGAAAGCCTGCGGGATTATCTCGCCAATAGATTCTACAAGAGCCTGCGGGAACGTGGGGTCACCCGCAAACGCCTGAACATAGTTCGCGAAATTGTTCCACGGACCGTGAATACCGGGAACGGTATATCCCATTGCAAGCGCGTCCGCCTTGTCGTAGATCATAGCGTCCGTAAGCGAGTATTGCAGCGACTTGATCACCGGTGTAATAAACAGCCAGACTGTTCCTACAAGCCACAGCGCGATAAATCCATAACCATAAAGGTGTTTTTTTCGCTCGTATGATATTTTATTGGTCTTTATCTTGCGCTCCCGCTTTTCACCGTCCAAACGGCGGATGTCTGTTTCCTCGCCTGCCGCGTTGAACGCTGCCGCCGCCGCGGTATTGTGCGCCGATTTTTTCAAAACGGGCTTATCCTCGGTTTGAACCGTGATCTCTTCGGGAGCTTCAGCACCCGTTTCAACCGCCGTTTCAACTGCCTTTTCCGCTGCGGGTTCGGCAGTTTCCGCCGCCATTTCTACCGCGGTTTCCGCTGTGTTTTCGGTTATCGGAGCGTCATTCATTGTTGCTTGCTCGACCGCGCTGTTTGCGCTGTCGGTTTGTTTTTTCTTACTCAATCAACCGTCGCTCCTTTCCAGTTTTTCTCAGGGAGTTCAATGCTTGTTCCGTTTATCTCAAGCGTAGAGTTTGCAAGATCCGCCTTAACTACGGTGCCGTTCTCGAACGTGCACTCAACAACATTATCGGAAATATACTTGAAATCCGCTATCGGAGAATTGGATTCTTCGGAAAGATTTTCCTTAAATATCTTGTACTCCTCCGCCGCGACCTCCAACCAGCCGTCGTAATGCGTGTAGAACAACGTATCGTATTTGCTGTCTGTAAACTTGTTGGGGTTTTCGTACATAAACTCGTAATGCATCGGAGTTGCAGTCGCCATAGAAAGCATAAACAGCTTATCCGCGTCGGAGCTTGCGTTCTTTGCCTTGGTGGTGTAAGGGATATATCCGTGAATAACGATCTCATAGAACGGAATATCGCCGTCCGTCAAATCGTATCCGCTGCTGTACAAAGGAACATTGCGTATACTGTCCGCGTATTTCAGCGCGTAATCGTTGCACACCGACGTCACGAACTTCAATCCGCTGTTCGCTATCTTTTCATAGCACAGCTTGAGATTTTCAACCGCCTGCTGTCTGGACGTTCCCTTGTTTGCGTTCTGCGAGAAGTCGCTGTACAGCATACTTGTACCTTTCGCCGTGGATATTGCGTTCATGCCCTCGGACGCGAAGCTTGAAATTACATTTCCATAAGCCTCCTCAAAATAAGCGGGAGTGAGTATGAACCAGCTTGGACGAAGGCTGTTCGGCGTTCCGAACGCAAGCTCGTACTCGCCTTGCGTTGCATACGCCTTTGTAACGCCGATAACGGACGCGCCCGTCTTGGAAAAACCGTTGCCGCTGCGCTCATATTCCATAAGATCCACCGACGGCACAAGCGTTATACCGACTGTCGCGCAGTAATCTTTAAGCGCCTTAAAGTCGTTCTTGCCGCCCAGCTTGCTTGCGTAATCCACGCCGCCGGATATCCTGTCGGTCAGCCCTGCCTTGTTGAAATCATTATATACCGTTACGATATCATCAACGCCCAACTCCGCAAGTTCTTCAAGGATCATCTTCGCCTGATCGTATGTTGTAGCGGCTGTCTGCTGCTTTACAGGCAGACCCAGTACCGACTGCTCCTTTACCGTGCCGCCATACAAGTCAACATACAGCGGGGTAGTCGAACCGTCCTTCTTGCTCATCAAGCCTTCGTCAAGAAGATATTGCTGATAGCGCTTTGCTACATCAACATAGCTTGCTTTTGTCTTCGCTATAGGGTAGTAGCGTATCGAAACGCGCTCTTCGGGTATCTTGCTCTGCTCGTAAGACTTCAAAGCGGAGGCGTTTACCGCGCCCATAAAGTACTGATCGTTGGAACGAACTGAGAACTCGAAATAAGCGGTATTATAACCCGTCGCGTTTTGCCTTGAAACGTAAGACTTCGCTGTCGCGTAAGCCGCGCCCTCTGTGATGACTTCAAGCAGCGCGTCGTTTTCGCGGACTATGCCCAAGATCGGCAGATAAGCCTGCTCGGTCTTTTTGGGAGCCATATCCTGCGAGATCGCATAATCCTTTCCGTACATCTTCTGCGAGTAATTGCTCATTGCGTGCTTGCCGTTGTTGAAGTTTATTATCGCTCCCGAACCGTCGGGAATTACGAAGTAGCCGTCTTCATCAGCATACGCCGCGCCAAGATTTGCCATAACTCCCAGATCTACTACCGATCGCGTTGAATCATCAATGTCCTCGGGAGAGTCGAACTCAACCTCATGTATTTCGTTTATCGCAACAGAAACGTCAAAATGATCGTCGGTGAGCGTTACATAATAAGGTATTGTTATTCCTTGTGCGGGGAATTCCACAGTTGCCTTAAAGCCCTTGTCGGTCATCTCAACGGCAGTAATGCCCTCTCCTGAGCTTCCGTGCTTTGCGGAGCGCAGCGGCGTAGACGGAGCATCTACGTCCGTTACCTTAACGGAGTTCACAAGCAGCGCCGATTTCAGCTCTGCGCGCTTTGAGTCGCTGTTGGAATAGCTGTCTGCGGCAGCGTCATAAGGGTTGCTCCACACATAGTGTCCGTCGGCGAGATTTTTCACCGCGAACGTGCCCGTTTCCTCATTCACATACATCTCCAGCGAATCGCTGGACGCGCACAGCGTCATCTCCGCCAATGCTTCTTCTTCCGTTACATGCTCGGCAGTAGGAGTACTGCTGCCCGCGTTATCTTCCGTACCCGCGTTATCGGCGCCGGTGCTGTCGTTCCCCGAACCGCCCGCCGTATCAGCCGCGTCAGCCGCGGCCGGAACCGAAGTTCCCGCCAAACCCGACAGCGCGCTTTGGCTCGTCGTAAGCAAAACGCCCGCGCAAAGAAGCGGAACAAGTATTTTCTTGCGAAGTTGCATCATTATTTACACCACCATTTCGGTAACATTAGCCCTTATTGAATTTCTTCTGCTCTTTTTTCTTCTGCGCCTTTTCAAAAAACGTATAAGCCACGCAGATTATAGCTACCACAGCCGCGATAATGCCGATAAAGATAAATATCAGTCCCGCCGAGGTCATATTCGGATTGCGGTAGAGTATTTCCGTGTAAAGCGCGTTCACGAAAAGATAAACCTGCTGGAACAGCGACACCAGAAGCACCGCCAGAATGATAATGATCACCATCGCCACCAGCGTGAATACTATCGACCAGAACGTCTGCCAGAAGGTGTATTGATGCACCGTTTTCATTCCCGAAAACAACATAAGTACGCTCAAACCTATGGTTATATAACTTACGAACACCAAAAACGCGCTTTCATCAGTCGTCAGCATATTTGAAAGAATGATGTTGATTATCTTGCCAATGATGTACGGGCAAAGAGCGTAAGCAGTGTTCACGCAGATAGCTTTCATTTTGCCCTCGCCGTTGAACAGCGTACACAGCGACCAGTTCGCTACCACCCATGTGATAAACAGCACTATCGTGCGGATGATTATAGGGATAACGTTAAACACCTTTACCATGCTGTGGTTATGAAGAAAACCTGTCAGCAGCACGTCGAACACCGAAACGATGAAGAACAGCGCTACTATTATTATCGCCGAGGGCATATTGTATGCCTTTTTCCAACGAAGATCCTCATATCCCTCAAAGGGGTGACGCATAACGTAAAACGGCCATTTCCATGCCGGAAGATCAAGATCGAACCGCATTACTTACCCCTCCTCTTTCTTTTTAGCCTGATCGCGTATCAGCTTATCCGCCATTGCGCGGGCTTTGGCTCTCTTTTTGCCCTTAATAGACGCTATAACGTATATCGCCACCAACACAACAACTATTATCAGCGCAAACAGTGTGAAGTTATCGCGGACAAAATTCATTCGCCAACTCTTAAATGCGTCCGAATAGCCGCTCCTTGACTGACGGTAGAAGCAGTCCATCGCCCTGTCGTAATCCTTTGCGTTAAGATACGCGTTGCCAAGACCGATATACGCCATCCAGTAGTTGGAGTCGCGGCGGAGAACCTCCTCCCAAGGCCCTATGGATTCCTCATATTTGCCCTGATTGAAGAGCGTCTGCGCCTCGTGAACTATCGCGCCGAACTCCGTACGCTTGAACACGGTAATAGAACTCTTTTTGGAGTCCAGAACATACACGTTCGTGCCAAGGCTCTCTATTGCGGTAACGGTATCGAACGTTCCTTTTTGCGAGCCTATACCGCCGAAAATAAACATCAGCTCACATTCGTCGTCATATTGGAATACGCGACCCGTCGCGAAGTCCAGCAGGTTTATCTCTCCGTTGGCGCCTACGTCAACGTCCGTTATCTGCGAGCTGTAAGTCTTGCCGTGATAGTATGTTGTGAGATAATCCCCGAAGATATATTCGTTGTAGCCGAGATTGATGAAGATGTTCGTGCCCGCGGAATTCATCTTCTTTAACGTATCGGTATCGGAGTTTTTGTTCTCCGTTACGGTATAGACGAAATTCTGCTTGTCGATATCGAAGTTGGATATCTCGACGGGAATGTTTCTTTTCATTCTGGAGATCTGCTCTTTCGTCATTACCAGCTTCCAGAACATATTCTTAATTACGTCGATTGTCTTTTCGACGCGGTTCGCGCCGTAGTAGCCGTTGAACTCGCCCTCGCGCGAGAACACAACCGCGCCGCGCGTGATAGTCCTTATGCAGATATAAACGTTATCGGCAGCGTCCACCAGCACTCTCGACGGATTGAACGTCATCGAAGAATCGTAGTAAGTTTCATCGGGGCGAGTGAATACTTTCTGGACCTTGCCAAATCCCACACCGTCTGAATCCTTGCCCGCCGTGAACTTGACCACGCGGCAGTTTTCCTTGTCCGCCACATATATTTGATCTTCGTCAACGAAAACGCCTGACGGTTCGTTAAAATATATGTTGGTCTCTTTAAGGTACCGCTCCTCGTTAATCTCGCCGCTGTCATACGCGGCTTCTTCAGCGTCAAGCCAATCGCCGACGTCCGAAAAGTCAAGATACTCTATGGAATTCAGCAGCTTGAAATCCTTGTCGGTTACAACAATCCTTCCCTTTTGACCCGAACCTTCCTCGCCTACATATCCGCTGTCGGCGATATAAAGCTCCTCGTCGTCCGAGAAAAACATATCCGAAGGCGTCGTAAAGTCGCCGCACCCGATATCCAGTCCCGACACTACCTTATCCACAACATAGCCGTTCTGCGAGGGCACGGTGTCGCCCCACCAGTCATAGCTGTAACCCTTATAAGGCTCGTCGGCAAAGGCGGTAATACCCGCGCCGCCCAAAAGCACTGCCGCGGAAAGCGCACCCGCCAATATACTCTTTGCCATACGTTTGATCGACGGCACTGAGATCACCCTTCCAATAATTAGTATTTTTACAGTTGTTAGAGATCAGTCCTTAAGTCCCGAATGAGCCATCGTTTCAACAACGTTGCTTTGCAGGATAAGGAACAATATCATAGGCGGCAGCATAAGCACAACTACAGTCGCGTAGGAAACGCCCGCTCTCGCCAAGCCGGAAGCCGCTATCTGCTGCATTACAACAGGAATCGGCTTAAGCTGCTCGGAATAAACGAACAAATAACCTGTTATCTGCCATGCGCCCTGAAACGCGAATATCATCAGCGTCAGCCACGCGGGCTTAACGTTCGGCATTACTATCTGCCAGCAAATTCGCAGGTGCGAAGCGCCGTCCAACTTTGCCGCCTCTATCATCGATTCCGGGATCTGCCCCATAAACTGTCGCATAAGGAACAATCCCATAGGCGTTGCGATAAACGGCAGCGTCAGCGCCAGATATGTATCTATGATACCCATCTTCGCCATAACGATATACTGAACGATATAAGTAACCGATGACGTAAACAGCAGGGCTACCTCTATCACCTTGTTCATAAACTTTATGCCGGGAGCCTTTACCTTTGCCAGCACATAAGCCGCCGATGACGAGAAAATAAGCTGCGCCACCGTTACAACTACCGATATGAACACGGAGTTAAACACATATCTTGCAAACGGAACGTCCATACTGCCCGCTACTTTCAGCATATCCTCAAAGGACTGCGAGGTAGGACGCATAACATAAAGCTTCGGTGGGAAGAGGAACAGCTCTTCTACGGGCTTTATGGATTGAATTATCGAGAAATAGATGGGAAACAGCATAAACACGCCGACCAAAAGCAGCAGAATAAATATTCCGACGTCGCCGCCGCGCGAGCCGCCCCACATTCTGCGTTTCTTAATTAACCGCACCTTCAGCCCTCCTTATTCCGTATCGAGAATACCGCTCATCGCTTTTCGGATAACGTTGTTTACTATCAACATCACCACAAAGAGGAAGAAGCAGATAGCACACGCGTAACCCATCTCAAAGCGTATCGAACCGTAGTCGAACGCGTGTGTCATCAGCGTGTGACCTTTATAATCGGTGGTCGGGAACGCTGTGAGGAAACGTCCAACGTCGCCCGCCGTAAACGAGGCGGTGATCTGCATTACCGCCGCGAACAGCAGCTGCGGCCCCATTGCCGGAATAGTAATGTAAATAAGCTCCTGAAAACGGTTCTTTATGCCCTCGATAGCACCCGCCTCATAGCCTGCTTTGTCAATGCCCTGAAGACCCGCTCGCAAGGCAAGGAAGCCCGCGCCCAAGCTCATCCACATCTGCACTATGATGATACACATCAGAATGTACCGTCCGTCGGTCAGCCACTGCTGAGGACCTTTTATAATACCCAGGCTCATCAAAACGGAGTTCAAAGGACCCTGCGCGTCGCCAGAGAAGATCAGCTGCCATGTGGCGTAGATGTTTCCCGCAAGCGTCGGCGCGTAGAATATGTAGGTGAACACCGTTTTCAGCGGACCCGGCATTTCGTTTATCAGCCACGCCAGCAAAAAGCACAAAATGTAGCTTACGGGACCGGTGATTATCGCGAAAACCAAGGTGTTCTGAATGGCGATCAGGAATACATCATCCGCCAGGAACATCGTATAAAAGTTGGAAAGTCCCGTCCACTTCGGAAACTCCGCCATATTGAAGTTTGTAAACCCGACAGGCAGCGAAATAAGAACCGGTATGCCGGTAAATGCTATGAACAACAGGAAAAACGGCAGAGCGAGAACATACGCGGAAGAGTTTTTCTTCATTTCGCGCAGAGTATATCGAAATCTGCTGTCCTCAATGTTTCTCGTATTATCTTTAGCGAACACGCCTATACCCCCTAAATTCAGTTGATAGCTTAAAGTCGGTCTTTGACAGCCCCGCCGACAAATAAATTATCGGCGGCGCGCTATCAACTGTCATTCGACGATATTTCCGTCATCGTCGATGTTGTAGCCCAGATCCTTCAGCTTGCGGATTATCTCCGCGTTGATATCACGATTGTAGCTTGCAAACTGGAAGCGTGCGTCCTTCTTGTTGTTTACAACAGCTCTGAACGCGTTGTATACGTTTCTTGTTACAGCATACGAAGCAGGAATTATCGGCACTTCTTTCAAATTTGCCATCTGGTCGCTTATCTTATTGTACTCGGCGGTAGACCAGTTCAGCTTCGAGAGCGCCTCGAGGTTTGCGGTGTCATAACGTCCGAGCGGACCCATAACAGCCTCTATGGTCTTGCCGTACTCCACTTGAACATCAGTGGAGGTGAACCACTTGATGAAATCCCATGCCGCGTCCACGTCGGAGCAGCTCTTGAATATTACTGCGCCCGAAGAGCCTGAGTTCGCGGAGTAATCAATAAACGTTTCGCCGTCTACCGTGCGCTCCGTGCCGGGAACATGCGTAAAGTCCCAAAGTCCCTTTATCTCGGGAGCCGCAACGGAAAGCTGGCTGTAGAACGAAGCGTAGTTCTGTATCAGGATCGGCATTTCACCCGTTCTGAACAGCGAGAACGCGTCATAAGTCTGCGAGAAGTCGAACACGGTGTAGAAGTTCGTCCACTTGGTGAACGCCTGAACCGCTTCCTCGGTATCGAACGTCGTTGCCGTCAACTGATCGTTGTACAGGCTTTGACCGGTCTGATTCATCAGCAGCACGAAAGTGTTGCCCGCGTCGAATACCTGTGAGGAGATATTGGACGGCAGGATAAGTCCCACTCTCAAATAACGTCTTTGCAGATCGGGCAGCATATCAATAAGTGCGTCCCACGTCTCGGGCGGCTGATGCCCTATTTCCTCGAGAACGTCGGTTCGGTAGAACATCATCGGGAAGCTGTCGGTAAGCGGAAGTCCGTAAACTCCGCCCTCATATTCATACAATGTCGAAAGATCACTTGGAAACCGCTTGGCGACTTCTTCATAGCCGTTCAGCTCTTTCAAATTCACCATAAGCCCGCGCGAAGCGCAAACAACGGGGAAGTCGCCGCCGATAAACAGCGCCGCCTCAGGACCCTTGTCGGCGAGCGTCGCCTCAAGAATAGCGCCCTGAACCAGTCTTATGCCGACCTCAGTCTTGTGCTCGGGGTTGTACTCGCTGGCTACAAGCTCGTTTACAACGGTAGCCTGGTCGCGTCCGAGCGATACCCAAACGTTGAGAGCTCTGCCCTCGCCGTTTGCAGAAACGGATGTGTAGTCCTCAAAGAAAGAACCGATAAACGATTTGAAGCCGAAGCCGAATTGCTTAAAGAAATTCGGCTTTGCGCTGCGGAATTCCTCGTGCGCGGTCTTTACTTCAAAATAGTCCATTTCCAGCGGCTGACCGCGGAAGTCTCTCATCCACGCAGAAACCGCGTTTATCTGGTCGCGTATACCCGAAGAACGCGTCGATACCATCATCGGTATATTTTCGGGATGTTTTACCGCCATTTCCAGAATGACAGCCATCGTTTCAAGGGTCGTTGCCTCGGAGCCCTTTCCGGTAAGCTCCTCAATACCGTCCTTCTCCGCATAAAGCGCGTCGATAGTCTCCCGGAAAACATCAAGCAACTCGGGGATCTGCTCCTCAAGCATATAGTCCTTGTACTCATCGGGGTCGGTACTGGTGATCATAACTATGCGTCTGTAGTATCTGTTAAGACGCAGTATGATATCGTCAAGGCGCTCCATTACCTCGCCGATATCGCCGGGGATAGCCTCAAAGGCTATGGTGTTCTTGCCGGCGTTCAGCTTAATGTAAATAGGCTCGCCGTCCTCAGTAGTAAGATTTACCGTCTGCCACTTGGGGCTGTATTGGATCTTTACGTCGTCAAGCTCCTTGCACGGCACTTCGCCGTTGATATACACGCGGCGGTTCGAGAAAAAGCCGCGCATCGTGCTTTGACGGCACTTCATATTTATCGTGTAATAACCGTCCGCAGGAACCTCGACCTCGTACACCGCGGTCTGAGTAGCCTTGCTCCAGGTATCCGCGCCTATGGTGTTGTAGCGCTTATTTACCGGGTGAGCGGGGCTCATCGTGTAATCGGTGCGGTCGTAAGTCGGGTAAAGCGTGCTGGACGTGGTGTAGCTGGGCGTCTCCGCCTCAACAAGAACAGGCTCGCCGTTCGTAAGAGCCGGCGTCTCGTCTATTTCCGTCTGTGAAGGCTTGATATCCGAATAAGAAGGCAGTTCTTCGGTGTTGTAAAACGAAATATCCTTCATGTAGATATTCGTCTTTACGCCCGTGAACGAAAGCGTATGCTTTCCCTCGGAAAGATAGAAGAAGTACGGCGTATTGATAAGACCGTCCTTATCCTTTATCGGATATTCAACCCAGCAATCGTATTCGACCTGCGGCGGACGCTTCTGGTTTTTGTTCAAAGCGTCGTACTGTATGCCCGCGGTCTTGTTCTGCCAGTATCTGTCAAGCTCTATAAGCTTCGTTTCGTCAAACGGGTGGTCGCCGTCAAGCTTAACCTCGATCTCTATAGTGGTATTGGCGCCGGAAACCGGGTAATAGAACATCTTCATATTGTAAAGACCCGCTGTTTCAACCTCAAAATCCCACGAGATGGTACCCTCGCTGTCAAGCCACGAAACAACGTCTTCCTCGCCCTCGAAATCGGTTTTTTCAAAATTACCGCCCTCGGCTTTGTAATCGGTGATATCAAGGCTGAACTCCGTAAGCGGCTTTTCCGCATCACTGTAATTCTTTATGTAGTTCTTATACGCGCTCGAATTGTTATCCACGGTGGTTGCGGAATATTTCTCCTCCGACACCTCCGCGTGATAAGAATCGTCTATCTCTTCCTCAGCGAACGACACCAAGCCGCCGCTTGGGAACGCACTCATAACAAGCAGCGCTGCCATAGCGGCGCAAGCGGCTTTTTTAAACGCATTTTTACGTTTTCCGGTCACAGCTATATCCACCTTTCCAAAACAAAGTGTAGTTATACAATTATCTTATTATATTATACCAAATCATCACACAACTGTCAAGAAGTTTTGTGCATTTTAGTCATTGTGCAACAAATTTTTTTGGCAATTTTATTAAGTTATAACAACTAATAAATAAAGTGACAAACCAACAGCGCCGCTGTATTCGCATTATATCTGCGTTTTCCGTCTGAAAACAGAAACACGGTTTTATACTCTTTTACCTAAATCGTTTTCATACGGCGCTTATAAAAAAGATCTGCCGAGAAAGTATCTCGGCAGATCTCTATTATCGGTATTGATCAGCCTTTTTTCTTCTTAACTACGATAACAACAACCACTACGATAACCGCTACCACACCCGCGATAATGCCGATGAGAGCACCCGTAGGCAGACCGCTGCTCGAAGAAGAGGAGCTGGTAGTGCCGCTTGCTGTGTCGTTTGTAGCTGCGCTTGAAGTGCTGTTTGTAGCCGCGCTTGTAGTGTTGCTTGTTGCCGCACTTGTAGTGCTGCTCGTTGCCGAACTTGTGGCATTGCTTGCGGTATCGCTCGTTGCATTGCTGGTCGCGGTACTTGCGGTATCACTTGTTGCGGGATCGTCTTCGGAAGGAACGGTAGGTCTTACAGCTTCTTTTTCATCATCAGCCGTGCCGTCTACCTTGTTGCCCTTCTGGTCGAACGCGATCATTACCTTGCCGTCGGTATCGAACACAACGGTTCTGGTTACATCGACCTTAAACATAGGCCAGCTTTCGCCCCAGCCCTGGAAGAACACGCGGATATCTGTGATGTCTTCAGCCTTGCATTTGCCGTCAATAATGGGATTTACAACATCTGTTTTTATACGATAGGTGTAGGGCGACAGAGTCTCCAGGAACGCGGGCTTTTCGGAGCCGTCCTGAACTATATACTCGGGCATACCCTCAATAAGAACGCCGTCAATATCGTAAGAGTTGGGATCCTTTGCACCCGAATCTATAACGCCCCAATACTCCTTGCTGTTATCCCAATTGTAATAAGCCCATTCGGTTACTTTCTTTCCGCCGGGAGTTGTGTATGTCTTGTCCGCGTCTGTTACCGTTTCGGGCTTCACTATATTCTTCGCGTGAATGGAAACGCCAACGCCGCCGCCGAACTTTCCGTCAAAGAACTCTCTTTCCGCTTCCGGTATCTGTATGGTGAACGAAACGCCGCCTATCTTGGAAAGGTCGAGCTGATAATCCGTCAGAGGAATGTCTCCGGAATCGTCATTGCAAAAGACCGGTATCATATAAAGACCGGTAGCCGAGGAAAGTCCTCCCACAGGATCCGTAACAGCCGCAAAATCCGCGCTTGCTGTGGTAGTCACTACGCTTGCAGCGAGTGTAGCAGCCGCAGCAAACGATAAAATCTTTTTCAATTTCATAGGTTATCCTCCCTAAATAATGTAGTAAAATTTGTACCAAAATACCTTAGTTATACTGATTTCTCATTAAAAAAAGCAGACACATTATCTTGATTTCTCTCCCCTGCTTCGCAGAGAACGGAAATTAAATTTTGCGCTCTTTCCATTGAGAATTCGTATTAAGGGCGTTGTAATCCCTGCTTACTAATATAACATTTTATAAAGGCATTAGTCAATGTACATTTTGCATAAAACTTTTCCGTTTTTTCGTCTATTTTTCACACAAATTTTGGCGTAATGCATGAAACATGGCTTAATAAAGCCATATTTTATCTTTCTTGCGTAAGCTAAAGTATTCGCGGCGATTACTTAAATTACTTAATTTATTACATATTTAGCAAATTTATGTCTCACAAATTTTCTTTATCTTTTTTGGCAGTTTTTCACAAAATCGGATATTGCCCT
>DKXD01000171.1:17806-17927 GCA_002492075.1 Ruminococcaceae bacterium UBA7135 | reverse complement strand
ACAAAATCGGATATTGCCCTTGAAAATAACGTCGAAAAGCTGTATAATATATGTATGCGGCGGCGTTTCGTCAAATTCGCCCCGTTCCACGTTTCCGTAGCTCAGCCGGATAGAGCGACCG
>DKXD01000171.1:0-17452 GCA_002492075.1 Ruminococcaceae bacterium UBA7135 | reverse complement strand
ATAGAGCGACCGCCTCCTAAGCGGTAGGTCGGGTGTTCGAATCACCTCGGGAACACCAGTTGAACAAATCACCCATTGCTTTGCAAGGGGTGATTTGTTCAATGCAATGGCGTCCGCAGCTCGCCTTCGGCGAGCCACGGACGCTCATTGCCGGCATTGTTTTTGCTCGAATTGCCCTGAAGGCAATTCGATTTCGCGCTTCGCGCGAAATACCGCAAAAACAACGCAGAGCCGCGTTCTCTCCTTACGCGGCTTTTAGATTTAAAGCACCCGCCTCGCCGCTTTGCGGCTTGGCGGGCACTTCTTGCGCGGCTCTGCTGAACATTTATTTATGCAGTCGCTTTATCATCTTGAACGCCAACGTGTTCTCGGTAACAAGCGGCTTTTTGTGAGCAAAGAAAACGATCCCGTCCGCGGGTGCGGTTATCTCCGAAACGACAACCCCCTCATAGGGATGGATTATCTGCGCGAGAACATCTCCGCGCTTCACCTCGTCTCCGACAGAGCGCGCTCCGCGAAAAATTCCCGCCGAGCCGCTTTTGACATTCATCATGTCATCCTCGTCTATGATAGTTCCCATATATCCGCCGTGGCAGCGATATTTTATCACTCCCATTCGCGAAAGGAACCTCAAAACCGCCGAAACTCCCAACTCCGCCGAATTTTCATCGATAGTCTCCGTGGCGTTGGTGTAAACGGAAAACGCCGCCGTACCCGAGACCTGCCAGTTGAAATTAAGAGTGGTGCGATCCATGGCGATCGGAGTGCGTAAAACGACATATTGCAGTCCGAAAAGATTGGCAAGCGACGTGTTTTCTTTGCAGGTCTTCATCATGCGGACGTGCGGGATAAACACTCCGGGAATGTAAAACGACGCAAACTGCACGCCGTACTTATACTGCTTTATCTCCTCAAAAACGCCCGCCGCTATGCGCTGTGTGGTCTCGCCCTCCGGGTCGCCGGGGAACATTCTGTTGATGTCGGTGTTGTCAAGGCACCAGAAGCGCCGTCCGATGTTTGTGCTGTAGCTGTTCAGCGATGGGATAACAAGCACCTCACGGTCGTGCGCGAAGTCGCCCTTTTTCTCGATAGCCGCCAGCGCCTTTACAAGCTGACCGCACATATACAGCTGCTGTATCTCGTCGCCGCGCAAGCTTCCGATAATACAGCAGGTTTTCTCACCTTTGCCGAAGCGATAGCCCGTCACGCGAAAATCATCGCGGTACAGACCCGACAGGCTGTAAATTATATCCTTTTTCAACGCTCTTCCCTCATTACATCGGCTTTGTAACGTCTATCCATTCTTTGCAGCCGGAACATTTTTCAAGCTCGTCCGTTGAGAGATCGACTGCGGTATTTCCGCTGCCCGCCGCAGGGAACACACGCTCAAAGCGTTTGAGCGAGACGTCCAAATAAACGTCCACGCCCTCGTTCACACCGAACGGACAAACTCCGCCTACCGGGTGTCCGATAAGCTGCAAAACCTCGTCGGGCGACAGCATTTTCGCCTTTTCGCCGAACCGCGCCTTGTATTTCGGATTATCGATTTTCACATCGCCCGCCGTTACTATCATAACGGGCTTACCGCTCACCGAAAAAGTCAGCGACTTCGCGATACGCGCGGGTTCGCACCCAAGCGCTTTCGCGGCAAGCTCCACAGTCTCGCTGCTTTCTCCAAGCGTTTTTATCCTATCCGCAAGCCCGAATTTTTCGAGATGTGATTTTGCTTTTTCCGCAGACATTATTTAACTCCCCCTTCTTAACAGCTGCCGATCAATCGTCAGCCTCAACGTAATATCCGTTCGCACGAACTCCGTCGATAGCATTGATAAAGTCGCTGAATTTCGTGTAGCCGTAATCCGTAAAATCAAAATTCGCAAAACGCTTTCTTATCTTTCCGCTGAGTGCCTTTATACTGCACTTTCCCTCGCCGTGTGCGAAATCGTAAACGAACTGCTCTATCTCCTCGGTACGCTTTACAAAGTCTTCCTCAAGAGAGAGCACATTGCGCTTTTCCTTTACGCCGTTTATGCTTGCGGCAAGCTTTTTCATCGTGGGAAACCCCAGCTCTTTAATAAATCCCCTGCCGTACTTCTTGGTGAGAAACGCGCCGAGCTTCGGCATGGGGACGCTGTTGTCGTGCTGTGCAACGAACGCGAATATATCCCGCTTGACCGCGTTGATCTCGGGTTTCTGAACAGCGTTTTCCTCGACCGTTTCCTGTTCCGGCTCGGGAATTTTTTCAGCGGGCTTTTTGACTGCCGCGGCTTTTTTGGAGTCCTCAACAATGAAATTCTTCGCAACGCTCACGCCGGAAACGGACGCTACCGCCGCCGCGAAATCGGAAAAACCCAACTCCGAAACGTAGTTCTTGCCGTATTTTTCAAGCAGCATATTGTTAAGCTGCCCAAGATTGCCGCCGTTCGGCTTATTGTCGGACGCGTACTTGTGTACCTCCATGGTGAACACCTGCGGAGTAATGTGCATAGTGACCTTTGCATGAGCGTCCGAAGCTTTTTCGATCTCTTTGGTCTCGGGCTTTTTGGTCTCCGGCGCGGGAGCTTGTTCTTTGACCGGCTCTTTTACCGTCTCTTTAGCCGAAATATCCGACGCTTTCGCGGCGCTTGCAAGTACAACGTCGTTGCCGCGCCGAACGAACTCGGAGCGGTTGTCGACAAACCGAGCAAAGCGTTTCGAGCCGAATCTTCCGAAATCCACCTTGCCGAATATCTTCGTCACATACTCGTCCACCTTGGAAAGATCGTCATGACCGCCGTTTTGCCGCTCGAGATACTCGGTGATAACGGCGGCTATCTCCGTAGCGGAGGGCTGCGCAGCGGGAGCAGCCGTCTTTTCGGCAGCGTACCGCTTTTTCATCGTAACAAAGTTTGAATTGCGGCGCAGCTCCGAAAAGCTGTCGATAAACATCGAAAGACGGTTGTAGCCGAACGCCGCGTAATCTATCGTACCGTAGCAGGAGGTTAAATACGCGTTGATCTTCACAAGATCGAGCTTGCCGTCATCGTTTTCCCTGACATAATCCAGAATAGCCTTGCGCAGGGTTTTCTCGTTATAATCGCCCACGGTATCGCACACTTGATTTAAGTAGCTGAAATGATGACAGCTTGAAGTGAACGCTATCGGCGTTTTTACCTCGCCTATACCCACAACAAGCTTTCCAGCCTCGCGAAGACGTATCGCAAGCCGCGTGAAGTCACTGTCGCTCGTCACCAACACAAAGCCGTCCACATTGCCCGTGTACATAATGTCCATAGCGTCGATTATCATCGAAAAGTCCGTGGCATTCTTTCCCGCGATATAACTGTTCTGCTGAACAGCCAAAATCGAATTGTTCATCGCGGGTATGCGCCAGCCGGTGTTGTTCTTTTCCCAATCGCCGTAAACGCGCTTTATCGCAAGCTCGCCGTACTTCGACGCTTCCTGTAAAATAAACTGCGCGTATTTCGCGGAAACGTTGTCGCTGTCTATAAGCAGCGCTAATTTCTTTTCTTCATTCATAACAGTTCTCTTTCCTAAATCGCGACGGGTATCTTTTCGTCAAATTCGTGATACCTGTAATTCTCCGCTGTAAAGCTGTTTTTGGTAAAGCCGTAAAAATCCGTGATATCCTCCACGCGCATTTCGGGCGCGGGAAAAGGTTCTTTTTCGATAAGCCGCCTTACCGCGTCGACGTGCCTGTCGTAGATATGCGCGTCCGCTATGACGTGAACAAGCTCTCCCGGCTCGAAACCGCCCGCTTTTGCGAACATAGTAAGCAGCGCGGCGTACTGGCAGACGTTCCAGTTATTAGCGGTGAGCATATCCTGCGAACGCTGGTTAAGTATAGCATTGAGCTTGTTTCCGCTGACGTTCAGCGTGAACGAGTACGCGCACGGCGCGAGAGCCATTTCGTTCAGGTCGTGATGATTGTACATATTGATAAGTATTCGGCGCGAGGTAGGGTTATGCTTCAGGTCGTACAGCACTCTGTCCACCTGCGTGAACTCGCCCTCGGGATACTTGTGCTTAACGCTCATCTGATAGCCGTAAGCCTTGCCTATCGAGCCGTTTTCATCCGCCCAAGCGTCCCAGACGTGGCTTGACAATTCGTGAACGTTGTTTGAGTGCTTTTGGTATATCCAAAGCATCTCATCGATAGCGGAACGGTAATAAACGCGCCGAAGCGTCATTATCGGGAACTCCTCGGAGAGATCGTAACGGTTGATTATCCCGAATTTTTTTATGGTATGCGCGGGAGTGCCGTCTTCCCAATGCGGACGAACATCATAGCCCTCGTCCGATACGCCGTGCTCCAGAATATCGCGGCAATTCTGAATAAAAATGTCGTCTGCTTTGCTCATAGTTTCTCCTGTTCGCGTTTCTCAAAATACCGTTTAAGCTCTTTCAGCATAGCCCGATCTCCCGAAAGCTCCGCGGCGGAGAGCATTACATCACGGTATATCGGTGCGACCATATTTCGCGTGATATCTTCCTTGATGCAAGGCAGAATGTCCGCCCATGTCCTTTCGGGATTTTCTGCGCCGCTTGATATCAGCTTTGAACCGAGCAAATAAAACCCGCGCTCAAACCGTTTCAGTGTTTCCTTGTTCTTGTCGAAAACGGCAAGCGCCGCCGCGATATCGCCCTTTTCGATAAGCAATTTTGCATAGTCGTTAGCCGCGGAAAACGCGTCGAACGCTTTGAAATCCTCGGGAGATTTTTGATACAGCCGATATATCCCCGTTACCGCGAACTTGCGGTCGCTTTCGCGGTGTGAAACCCATTTCGACAAGGAAAGGATATCGCGGAGATCCTCGTAGGTCGCGGCTGTGCTTTTGAGGTCGTCCGTGAGCTTTAACGCCAATTCTTTCTCGCCCAATTCAGAGAGCGTTTCTATGCAGTAGCGGCAGGACAGCTTCTCAAACGGCATCGTCTTGATGATACGCGGTTCGTAGCCGCACACGCAGTCGAAATTCGCGTTTTTCGCACGGGTAAAAAGCTCGCTGTCTTTCGGTTCGCCCAGCTGCAAAAGCAGGCTCGTCAGCGTTTCGAGATTTTCGCCTATTCCTTGAAAAGAGTTGGTCTCGCGGTCTTTCAGTTCTTCGAGAAAAAGTTCGCGGACAAGCCCGGACTTGTCGGGCACTTCGCAAACGTCATATTCCAAAGCCCAACAGAGCCGCGAACGGTTAGAGTAGTTTTTATCGAATGTTCCGCGCTCCCCGTCTTTTTCGGCGTGATAAATGTAGTTGGACTTTTTGCCAGATAAATATCTCTCAACGTCCTTTGCGAAACCGAAAATCACGCGTTTAAATTCTTCGGCGTATGACATTATATCTCCTTACCGCAGTATGCAGACCCCGCACTCCTCCGCCAGATTTTTGTCCACAAGCGAGATGTACCCCCACAAACCGTTCTTATAGTCCTCGCCGAGATACTCGCGGCAATTCCGCAAAGCCGTTTCGTTTTTCAGAACATTGGCGCGGACGCGCGCTCTCACTCCGTCGGGCAGCGTAAACGGCGCGGGGAAATTCTTCGAGTTCTCGTTCAAGATTTGCAGAAACACCGCTTGATACGCGCACCAAACATGTATGGGCGTGTCGTCAAGGCTCACGATGGCGCGGACAAATTCGTCAACAAGTTTTTCATCGGGCGCGGCTTTATAAAGCGCGTAAACGCCGTGGTGTATCATTCTTCTGAAGTCCGTCGGGATATTGGCGGGAATATCGGGGTTGCCGAGTATCGCGTATCCGTCCTCGCCGCAAAGGTATTTGGATAGCTCGCCGCGCTCGCGCGCTTTTTTCGCCAGAGCGAATATCTCCTTATTGGTAAGCTCCATTGTTATTCTCCCAAAGCTAATTTACGCCGACAATTTTAAATTCGTTTACTGCTCGCTCAAAATGAATACATCGTAAATAACGCGAATAGCCTTTTCAAAATCCTTTTCGTCAATGCCGACGATAATGTTAAGCTCGGAGGAGCCTTGGTCTATCATACGAATGTTTATATCCGCGTGGGAAAGCGCGGCGAAAACGCGCGTAGCCGTTCCCTTTTTGGACTTCATCCCGCGTCCGACTACGGCGATAAGCGCAAGCCCATCAATTATCTCAAAGTGATCGGGACGCAGAACGTCTTTAAGACGGTTCACAAGCTTCTCGCGGTTTATGCCCTGCCCCAGCTCCTTGGAGTTCACGACTACCGATACGGTATCGATACCGGTAGGCATGTGCTCGGGGAACACTCCGTGATTTTCAAGAACCTGAAGCATACGGCGCATAAAGCCGTTTTCACTGTTCAGTCTGTCCTTTTCTATTGAGATCGCCGAAAAGTCTTTCTTGCCCGCAATGCCCGTCACAAGATACTTCGTGTTGTTGTCAGCTTGGGGGACGATAAGCGTTCCGGGATCATCGGGCTTGTTCGTATTCTTGATGTTTATGGGAATATTCGCGCTGCGAACGGGGAAGATAGCGTCCTCGTGAAGCACGCCCGCGCCCATATACGAAAGCTCGCGCAGCTCGGAATAGGTGATGACCTCTATGCCCGCGGGATTATCGACAATGCGCGGATCGGCTACCAGAAATCCCGAAACATCCGTCCAGTTCTCATAAAGCGACGCGCCCACAGCCTTTGCGACCACTGAGCCGGTGAAGTCCGAGCCGCCGCGTGAAAACGTCTTTATAGTACCGTCGGGAAGTGCTCCGTAAAAGCCCGGAATGACAGCTTTCGGGGTCTTTTCGAGCATCGCGCCGAGACACGCGTTGGTAACGGTCGCGTCAAAATTACCCTTATTGTCGAAGAAAATGCCCTTTGCCGCGTCCACGAAATCATATCCAAGATAGTTCGCCAGAAGTATTCCGTTAAGATACTCACCGCGGGAAGCAGCATAGTCGCGGCTCGCGCCCTCACGGAAGTTCTGCCCGATCTTTACATACTCGTCCTCAAGCGATATTTTAAGACCAAGCTCTTTGATTATCTCGTCATAGCGCTCGCGGACAGGCGCGAACGCCTTCGCGAAATCGTCTCCGGTAAGAGTGCGCTCATAGCACTGATACAGCAGATCGGTGACCTTTGTATCGTCCTTGAAGCGCTTTCCGGGAGCGCTGGGAACCACATAAACTCGCTCTGGGTCGGCGTGAATGATATCAGCCACCTTCTTGAACTGCTTTGCGTCGGCAAGCGAGCTGCCGCCGAACTTGACTACCTTACTCATAAAATCTACCTTTCCTTTTTATCAAATATACTGCCGAAACAATAAAATATTTTCTTTTCCCGCTTTGCGCCCGCGTGAACGCGGAGCTGTTTCCTTAATAAAAATGCCCTTACCGAAGCATAAGAGCGTTTATGTTCAATTGTAAAACGCCGACGAAAAGATATTTTGAAAACAGCCGCTTTTGAACAAACGATCAACCCCGCGTCGTTTTTGCGGTATTTCGCGAAGCGAAATCGAATTGCCTTTAGGGCAATTCGAGCAAAAACGGCGCAAGCAATGAGCACTTGTCAAGCGCGAAGCGCGCAGACAAGTGCCATTGCGTTGAACAAAAAGCCCTCGCTATGCGAGGGCTTTTTGTTCAACTGGTGCGAGTGACGGGACTTGAACCCACACGGCAATACTGCCACTAGCACCTCAAGCTAGCCTGTCTGCCTATTCCAGCACACTCGCATTTAACGACTTTATAATTATAACACATTGCTCTTCTTTTGTCAAGGGGGTAATTAAAAATTTTTTCAATTTCCGGTGCAGAGCCGCTTTACGGCAATATTACGCAGTCATTTCCGTTTGTTCAGACGCGCCGCCACGGCAAAAAACTCCGCAGTCCTCTTCCTCGGCGGTTAAAGTTCGACGAAACACATTTAACTTTTTGTAATATTTTATAAATTTTCCCGTTTTTATTAGCAAACAGACACAAGTATGCTTTCGTTTTAATTCTCGAAAAAAATTGTCGAAACATGGTTTTATATATTGACATTTGATGAATAATATGGTATAATAAATCCGTATAATTGTGAGCTTTTGCGCTTTTGGAGATTAAAGCGCTGTATGCATTTGGGGGAACAAAAACAATTGGGGTGTAAAAATTGATATTTTCCAGCTTGATATTCACGTACGCGTTTTTACCGCTGTGTCTTATTTGCTATGGACTTGTCAAGCCGCTGAAGGGGAAAAACGCGGTATTGATAGTGCTGTCGCTGTTCTTTTACGCGTGGGGCGAGCCTGTGCGCGTGGGGCTGCTGCTCATATCGGCGGCGGTAAACTACTTCGTGGGCATAGGGATTGGCAGCGTTAAAAGCGAAAAAGGGAAAAAAGGCGTCCTTGCCGCGGGGCTTGTATTCAATATAGGTATGATAGCCGTTATAAAATACAGCGGCTTTGTGATGACGAATATAAACGCGGCGTTTCATTCGGAGATTCCCGTGCCCGATATAGCGCCGCTTGCGGGAATAAGCTTCTACACGTTCCAGATAATCAGCTACATCGTGGACTGCTATTGGGAAAAAGTGGAACCGCAGCGCAATTTCTTCGATCTTTTGCTCTACATCTGTCTGTTTCCGCAGCTTATTGCGGGACCCATCGTGCGCTACACCACTATTGCCGAAGAGATCAACAACCGCCACACCACCCTTAAAGACTACAGCGAAGGCTTTACGCGGTTTGTTGTGGGTCTTGCGAAAAAAGTCGTGCTGGCGGATCAGCTCCACCGCATAGTGGACGACTTCCTCGGTACGAATGTCGGCGGTATGACGATAGCGGGTACTTGGTACGGAATTATACTCTATTCTCTTTACATCTATTTTGACTTCTCGGGATATTCGGATATGGCTATCGGCATAGGACGAATATTCGGCTTTCACTTCAACGAAAACTTCGACCACCCGTATCTATGCAAGGACATAACGGAATTCTGGCAGCGCTGGCACATCTCGCTGGGGTCTTTTTTCCGTGACTATCTGCTGCCCGTAACGTTCTTCGGGCACAGAAACAAGTATATGAGCCTTGCCCTCGTGTGGCTCTGCACGGGAGTATGGCACGGCGCGAGCTGGAATTACATACTCTGGGGCGTTTACTACGGTCTGTTTATCCTGTTTGAAGAGTTGCTCGGAAAGAAGCGCATAAAGAAAATACCAATAGTTATACGGCACATTTACAGCAAGCTGGTAATTATACTCGGCTTCGGGATATTCTACTTCGATGACACCAAAGGCGGACTTAGCAATCTGGGCTTGTTTTTCCGCAACCTCACCCCCGCAAATCCCAACGGCTGGTGCAAAGCTCCCGATCAGATCTCTATGTGCAATAATCTGTTCTTAATAATCGCGGCGATAATATGCACGTTCCCGCTGATAAAGTGGTTTGGCAAGCTGTCAGAACGCTCGGTGGGCGCAAAAACGGCAGTGTCCGTTTCGGGGACTGTGGCATGCGCGGCGCTGCTGGTACTGAGCAGCATACTTATGGTGGACGCTACAACGCAGGCGTTCCTCTACTGGCACTTCTAAAAAAGGGGGGGATAGATATGAGCGATAAAAAGAAGAACGTTTCCGAGGAAGAGCTTGACGAGCGCGACCGGGTCAAGAAAAACAAAGACGAGTGGAAACGTGAAAAACGCACCAAGACCCTCCAATTCGTGAACATCGTCGTGTTGATGACGATATTCACGGGAATAACCGTGTTTATGACGTTCGGGCAGCGCCCCAACGTTTCGTATACCGAGAACCGCGACCTCGAAAAGCCGCCCGAGTTCAATTGGGAGGATTATTGGGCGGGCAAGGTCACGGATCAATTTGCGAAATATTATAACGATACCGTTCCGATGAGAAGCACATGGAAGCTGTTTATCTCCAACTTCCGCGCGCATCTCGGGATAAAGTACAAAGGGGGAGTAACTATCGTAGGTCCTCCTCCCGTAATAGACACTCCCTCAAAACCCGAGGACAATTCAAACAGTTCCGCGAACTCCATTCCCGCGGTGGTGATCCCCGGCGGGGCATCGAACGACACCTCCAACAAAATACCGGATGTTGTTATTCCCGGGCAAAACACCTCCGACAGCACATCGAAAGATACAAACAAAGTTCCCGATGTGGTTATCCCAAACACAAGCGGCGACCACAACACAACAGAATAACGCCGCACTTATATACAAATCGTAATATTGGCGTTTCGATTGAATTATTTCTTTTGTTTTCCCCGCCTGAGGCGGGGAAAACAGGAAAATTTTGAAAAGAGGTACAACAATGAAAACAAAAGCTTTACTCTCTCTGGTTCTTATGGCGGGTATGCTTACTGCCTGCAGCAGCACCAATGAAAAATCGAACACAACAAGTACTCCGAAAAGCGCGGTTTCTTCGGAGAACGCGGCGCAAAGCAGCTCGCAAAATTCAGCGGGCAACACGCCAAACTCATTGACAAGCACCGCTTCTTCGGAAAGCGCCGCACAAAGCGCTCCCGAAAGCACGGTGACTTCCCCGGAAGAGACCTCCTACACACCGCCCAACAACGATCAGCAGGGAGAGGTCTCGGGAAGCATACTTGTGCTTCCCGGCGGACGCGGGATAATGCTTTACGGCATAGGCTACGAGCCGGGACGCAACTATGCCGCCACGGTCAACAAGTATAAGGAACAGCTCGGCGCGAACGTCAACGTATATTCCATGGTAGTACCGACACCGGCGTCGTTCTATCTCCCCGAAAAATACTTCGACGAGGGAATATCCGACAGGGAGCTTCCGCATATTGATGACATAAACGAGCACTTAAACGGAATTATCCCGATAGACGCATTTGCCGCTCTGAAAGGTCATGTGGACGAGGATATATTTTACCGCACCGATCACCATTGGACACAGCTTGGCGCGTATTACGCTGCAAAGGCGTTTGCCGAAACAGCTCAGGTGGAATTCGACGAGCTTTCGGCGTATGACAAGCACGAAAAGAGCGGCTATATCGGCACGCTGTACGGTTCGAGCAACGAAAATCCCGAAATAGGGAACAATCCCGAAACGTTCTTCTGGTATATCCCGAAGCGCGAGGTAACTACGACATACTACGACCCCGATATGACGAACGAACAACAGGGAAGCTACTTCTATGACCCCGACAACTTCGGCAGCACAGTAGAATGGAACCTTACATATATGGCAGGCGATGGTCGTATTACTCATGTGAACACGGGACTTAACACAAACAGAAAGCTCATGATACTCAAGGACAGCTACGCGGATTCGTTAGCACCGAACCTTTTCGGCTCGTTCGACGATATCTGGATAGTGGATATGCGGTATTGCGAAACAAGCGCCGTACAGCTCGCCAAGGACAAGGGCATAACCGATCTGCTGTTCTGCAGCTGTACGTTCAGCGCGACAGCGCAAAACCAATACAAGCTCGAGGAAATAATGTAACTCCTTTTCGACCGCTATATATTTTTCGGCGATACACAAGACATTTTTTCGATAAATAATTGTTAATTAACAAATCACAGTAATAACATCCGTATAAATCAAGAGGACAAATCAAAATGAGAACCGAAAAAATCACAGCTTTGTTTTTAACAATACTCTTATCGCTTACAGGCTGTCAAAGCGCGGGAAATTCAAGCGTTCCCGAAAGCGCTCCGCCCGTTTCGGAACAGAGCGGCGCGGACAGCCCCCCAAATAAATCCGAATCGCCGCCGATATCGTCGAACGATTGGGAGGGCGAGATCAACAATGGCGTTTTAGTGCTTGACGACGGGCGCGGCATCATGCTTTACGGCTCGTCGTCGGGCTATGAAAACGGGCGCAGCTACGCCGCTTCCGTGAACAAATACAAGGAGCAGATGGGCGCGAACGTCAACGTTTACTCAATGATGATACCCTCACAAGTGACGTTCTATATGCCCGAAATATACTTTGAAGAGGGCGTTTCCGACAGAGAGCTTCCGCACATTGACGATATAAATGATCGGTTAAACGGGGTAATTTCGATAGACGTGTATGACGCGCTTAAAAGCCACGTCGGCGAGGAGATATATTACCGCACCGACCATCACTGGACGCAGCTTGGCGCGTACTACGCGGCGCAATCGTTCGCGCGGACGGCGCAGACGCCGTTCGACGAGCTTTCCGAATACGACAAGCACGAACGCAGCGGCTTTCTTGGCACTCTTTACGGAACAAGCAAGGAAAATCCGCTTATGAAAAAAGCCCCCGATACGTTTACATGGTATGTGCCAAAGCGCACGGCGGATACCACATATTACAACACAAAGTGCGAGGACGCCCGCGAGGGCAGCTATTTCAAAAATGCGAGCGAACTTGATGAAGATAAGTGGGATATGGTATATGCGCCCGATGGCGCTATAACTTATGTGAATACGGGTCTGAACACGGGCAGAAGGCTGATGATCGTCGGAGACAGCTTTACATGGGCGTTCGCGCCCTGCCTGTTCGGTTCGTTCGACGACATCTGGATAATAGACCTGCGCGTGTGCGACGTAAGCGCGGCTCAGCTTGCCAAGGACAACGGCGTGACAGATCTGCTGTTTTGTATGTCTGTATCCTGCGCTACCACAGATATTCAGGAAAAGCTGGAGAAGATCATGTAGATCACTTAGTTAAAAAATTGCACTTTAATGCAAGAGATCGAAACGATGCCTTTTCGACAGAATTTTTACGCTTAAAACAAATATAATAAAAACATAAAGCGAGATAACGTCATTATATCGGCGTTTTCCTGCCTAAGAAAACATGGGGGAAAATAAAATGAAGAAAACAAAGATCATCTCACTTATCACGTCGGCGATACTTATGCTGACTTTCACGGGCTGCCAAGGCACATCGACAACAAGCGTGCTGACAGTCGATATAGGCGGCGGTCAAAACAAAACAAGCGCCGCGGAAACAAACTCGTCCGGCTCCTCGGAGATGTCAACAGTATCAACAACGGAATCCTTCGACGTATCCGCGACCGAATCCGCAACAACAAGCAGACCCGACACCCAAACAGGCGGCGGACAAGGCGAGTTGTCGGGAACGGTTATCGTTATGGCCGACGGACGCGGAATGCCGATATTCGGAGGCGGAACGGGCGCGACCTACGCCAAAGCGCTGAACGAAGTAAAAGAAAAAGTCGGCGCAAACGTGAATGTTTTTTCAATGATAGTTCCCACGCAGGGCTCGTTCTATATGCCCGAGGGCTTCACCATGGCGGACGAGTGGGATTGCATAGCGAACGTCAACGAACAGCTTTACGGAATAATCCCCGTGGATGCGTACACGGCGCTTTCAAAGCACACCGACGAGGAAATATACGCGCGTACCGATCATCACTGGATGCAGCTGGGCGCGTATTACGCGGCGGAGGAGTTCGTGAAAACGGCGCAGATAAGCGTGCCGTTCGCGCCGCTTTCCGATTACGATAAATACGAGATAAAGGGATATCTCGGAACGCTTTACGGCTGGAGCGAACAAAACGCGGCAATGGGCAGCAATCCCGAGACCTTCGTCTACTACATCCCGCCAAACGATTTCGCCACCTACTATATGAACCCCGAGGACACGGATTTCACGCGCGGATATATGTTCGTTGAACAGGACGTGGGACAATCGTACAGCAGATTTATGGGCGGCGACTTAAAGGTCGTTCATATAGAGACCGACGTTACAAACGGCAGAAAGCTCCTTGTTATCAAGGACAGCTATGCCAACGCGTTCGTGCCGTGCATTACAGGCTCTTTTGAGGAGATATGGACGGCGGATGTGCGCTATCTTGACGATATGCAAAACTTCCCGCACAGCATTTCGCAGATAGTCAAGGATCAGGGCATAACCGATGTGCTGTTCTGCATGGACACGTTCAGCGCAGTTGGCGAGAACGCCGATAATCTGCCCGGAATAGTTTAATAGAGAATAGCTGTTAGTTATTAGTTATTAAGGTAACTGCGAAACCGTTCGCGCCTATCCCGGTCACTACAAACGTTTCGGCTTGCATTACTGCCTTTAACCGGCTGCCGGCAACTATTTACTAAAAACTAATCGAAGAAAATATAGGAGGAAATATAATTGAAGAAAACAAAATTCATCTCACTTATCGCGTCGGCAGTACTTATGTTGACTTTCACAGGCTGCCAAAGTACATCGACATCAAGCATGCCGACAATCGATATAGACAGCGACCAAAACAAAACAAGCTCTGCGGAAACAACATCAACACAAAGCACGACCGAATCCTCGGCAGCGTCAACAACGGAGTCCTCCGTCATATCCTCTGTCGTGTCCACGACCGAATCCGCAACGGCAAGCAAGCCCGAACCCGTCACATCGGGAGACAAGGATCCGGGCACGCTGTCCGGCTCGGTGATCGTCACGGCTGACGGACGCGGTATGCCGATATTCGGCGGCGGCACGGGCGCGACCTACGCAAGCGCTCTTAACTCCGTAAAGGAAAAGGTCGGCGCGAACGTGAACGTCTTCTCGATGATAGTACCCACGCAAGGCTCGTTCTATATGCCAGAGGGCTTCAGCATGGCGGACGAGTGGGACTGCATTGAAAACGTAAACGCGCAGCTTAGCGGAATAATCCCCGTGGACGCGTACACCGCGCTCTCAAAGCACGTTGACGAGGAGATATACGCGAGAACGGATCATCATTGGATGCAGCTCGGCGCGTACTACGCGGCAGAGGAGTTTGTGAAAACGGCGCAGATAAGCGTTCCGTTCGCGCCGCTTTCCAATTACGAAAAACACGAGATACCGAACTACCTCGGCTCGCTTTACGGCTACAGCAACGAAAACGCGAATATGGCGGCACACCCCGAAACCTTCACCTACTACATCGCTCCGAACGACTTTTCGACTTATTATATGAACCCCTCCGACACCGATTTCACGCAAGGCGCTATGTTCCTTCAAATGCCCGTAAGCTCGTCCTACTGCATATTTATGGGCGGCGATGAAAAGGTCGTTCACGTTGAAACTGATGTTGAAAACAGCAGAAAGCTGCTGATAATCAAGGACAGCTACCCCAATGCTCTCGTGCCGTGCCTTACCGGATCGTTTGAGGACATCTGGACGGTGGATATGCGCTACCTGGAAGAAATGCAGAACTTCCCGCGCAGCATTTCGCAGATAGTCAAGGATCAAGGCATAACGGACGTTTTGTTCTGCATGGACACGTTCAGCGCGGTAGGCATAAACGCCGATCATCTGCCGGGGATAGTTTAATAAAGAATAGTTCTTAGTTGTTAGTTTTGGGGCATTGACGCATTATTGTCCGTGTGTACATCACAACAGCGTGTAATTTTCAAAAAGTGTCAGCCGGAGCGTAGCGCAGGCTAGCCGGAATTTTGAAAATTTTTAAATAAGGAGAAGCAAATGTTGACCGAATTATGTTACCCGTTTGACAGCGATCAAATAATAAGCTCCAAGAAAAAGCTGCTGCGGCTTCTTAAGGAACACGAAAGCGGAACGCCTCTGCGCATTGCGGTTCTTGGCGGCTCTACCACTTCGGATATCGTAAAGGTTCTGGAGCTGTTTTTGCGAAACCGCGGAATAATTCCGTCGTTTTATGAAAGCGAGTACGCGCAGTATTGGAGCGACGCGGTGTTTGGCACGCCCAAGCTTGACGCGTTCAAGCCGGAGCTGGTATTTATCCACACCTGCGCGCGTAATATTGAGGAAAAGCCCACTGTCGGCGAGGACGCGAAGTCCGTTTCGGAAAAGCTGGAGCGCGAATACGCGCGTTACGAAAAAATGTGGACTTCGCTTTCGGAAAAATTCGGCTGCGTTATTATTCAGAACAATTTTGAAATGCCGAGCACTCGTCTTTTGGGGAACCGTGAGGTAGGGTGCGCGTTCGGGCGCATAGACTTCATCACGCGGCTGAACGTCAAGCTGTACGACTTCGCGCAGACACACGCGAACTTCTACATTCACGACATAAACTACCTGTCGGCGGCTTACGGTCTGGAGCGCTGGCACGAGCTGCGCCACTGGCACCTGTACAAATACGCGATGAGCGTTTCGGCGATACCCGAATTTGCCTACTCCCTTTCCAACATAATATGCTCGGTAATGGGGAAAAACAAGAAGGTGCTCGCGCTCGATCTTGACAACACGCTTTGGGGCGGAGTTATCGGCGACGACGGGCAGTCGGGCATCGAGATAGGTCACGAAACGCACGAGGGACAGAGTTACCTCGCCTTGCAGAAGTTCGTCAAGGCGCACAAGGAACTCGGCGTGCTGCTGACGGTCTGCTCGAAAAACGACCCCGAAAACGCTCTGGATGGATTAAACCACCCCGACGGAGTTCTGAAACCGTCCGACTTTACGCTGATAAAGGCGAACTGGAACGAGAAATCGCTGAACCTTGAGGAAACGGCTCGGGAGCTTAATCTGCTCCCCGAAAGCTTTGTGTTCGCAGACGACAACCCCGTCGAGTGCGATATAGTCAAGGCGCAGGTGCCGGAAATAATGACAATAAACTTCGAGAACCCCGAGGAATGTATCCGCGCTATCGACAAGTGCGGCTATTTTGAAGTGACCAATCTTTCGGCGGACGACGCCAAGCGCGGCGAGATGTACGCGGCAAACGCTCAAAGAGCGGCTGCGGAAAAGAAGTTCGCAAGCTACGACGATTTCCTAGCGAGCCTTGAAATGAGCGCTGTTATCGGGGAATTCGACCCCGTGCATATTCCGCGTATAACGCAGCTCACCAACAAGAGCAACCAATTCAACTGCACCACGAAGCGCTACACCCAAGCCGAAATGGAAGCGGTCGCGGCAAGCCCCGATTATATCAGGCTCTGCGGACGGCTTACGGATAAATTCGGCGACAACGGCATTGTATCGGTAGTCATAGGAAAAAAGCGCGGCGCGGAGCTGCACATCGACCTCTGGCTTATGAGCTGCCGCGTTCTTAAACGCGGAATGGAGTACGCGATGATAAACCGCCTTGTCGAGGAAGCGCAAAAGGCAGGCGTTGCGGAGATCTTCGGGTACTATTATCCGACCAAGAAGAACGCTATGGTAAAAGAGCTTTTCGGGGATTTCGGTTTCGCGAAAGCCTCTGAGGACGATGACGGAAATACCGTATGGAAACTGGAAGTGAACGGCTTTTCGCCGAAAAAGATATTTATTGACATAAAGGAGAACTGAAATGGACAAGGATAAAATAACCGCGCGGCTTAATGAAGTGTTCCAAGATGTGTTTGACGACGAGAGCTTGCAGATAAGCGACGATACCACGGCGGACGATATCGAGGCTTGGGACAGTCTGGAGCATATCAGCCTTATCGCCGCCGTTGAAAAGGCGTTCAAAATGCGCTTTACAATGAAAGAGGTAAGCGGCATGAAGAACGTCGGCGAGATGATAAGCATACTGTGTGAACGCGCAAAGAAATGCTGATCGGTTTTTATACCTATTCTCAATAGAAAGAGTACAAGTTTTATTTTATTTCTCTCCCCCGCTTCGCGGGGGAGAGAA
>DKXD01000070.1:6150-9489 GCA_002492075.1 Ruminococcaceae bacterium UBA7135 | reverse complement strand
TTCGCTTTTCAGCCGCTCGATCTCTGCAGCTTTTGCCTGCTCCGCAGCCCTGACAGCCTCCCGCCGCTCGTTTTCGGCTTTTTCGCGGAGCTCGGCAAGCTCCTTATCGTGCTGCTTTTTGGCAGCGGCTTCCGCTTTTTTGGCAGCCTTTTTCTCAATCTCGGCGATCTCCGCTTTTGACGGCTTCGCCACCGCGACTTCAACAGGCTTGCTCTCCAATGCCTTAATGCGCTCGTCCTTTTTCGCCTGAATATCCTTTTGCGCGGCAAGCTCGGCTTGCAGCTTCTCCATTTCGTTACGCATTTTGTCGAGCTTGTTTTCCTCTTTTGACTTCTCTCCAAGGTCGAGCGTGAGCTGCTCGCACTTTGACTGAAGCTCTTTGACGCGCTGTTCAAGCTCGCGCACTGACAACTGCTCCGCCGCTCCGCTCTCGATGAGTTCCTCGCGATCCTCGCTGTCAAGAGCGATCATTGCAGTTAACTTTGTGATACCGAGATGTTGTAAGCCTGTCAAATGTTCCCCATAGGTCTCAAAGCAGCGGATGAAATTATATGCCTGCCGCTGCCCGATCTTGATTTCAAACTTACAATACGCGTCAAAATTGCCGTAGCCGAGAGCACTGTATAGTTTTTCGTCGTGCATGATCTTCAGATCCTGTCCTACCTTTACAATGCTCTCCGCTGCGATTTCCGCGTTTGCCTTAATGCGGCTGTTCAGTTCTTGCGCTTTCGATCTTACTTCTTTTGTGAGTTCCATAATTTACGCTCCTATTCTGAATTGATTTACCGTTTTCGTCTTAATGGTAATGCCCGGGACGAGTGACATTTCGGTCAGCTTATTTTTTACAAATTTCAGCCACTTGTCCACGAAGCGTTTAACATCTTCGGGCGCGGCGCAGTTCTGCAATCCGCGGTTTTGTATAAGATAACCGTCGTTTGCGATATTCACCGTAAAATACGGCTTTTCGGGCTGATCGGTCATGCGCAGAGCGAATATATTCGTGCTGCCGTCCGCACAGTCGTCTATATATGTTTTTACGCAATGCTTTAACTGCTTGCTCTCGTTTATGAAATCGGCTATTGTCCGCAGCGGGAATATCGTGAACCTTTTATCCGAAAAATCCAGGGCTTCAAGCAGCTTCACGCGCTTTGCGAGCTTCCGCGCATGCTTGGCGTTCTTTTTCTCCTCAAGCAGTATCGTGATCCTGTCATGCTCCTTGACAAGGTCTCCGGGATACCGAGTATCCGCGTTCAGACTGCCGTACAGCTTTTTCGCCGCGTTAAGATAATCCCGGAATGTTATTGCCAAGCTGTCGTCTTTCCCGTGAAGCTTTTCCTGCTTTGCGAGATACGACACAAGCTTTTGTGGTCTGACGCCGTACCTCATTATCTCAATCACTTCATCATTGTTATCCCTATATCTGCCGCACAGAGTGTGAATGTCGTCAAGCTCTGCCGTTCCGAACGCTTTCTTTGCTTCCATATAAGCGCAATACTCCCGCGGGGTAATGTTTATACTCGCGAAGCGTGCGACCTCGGGACGGCTTACGCGCAAAAATGCCGCCGCAGACCTTTCATCAACCTCAATATAACTTGAAAATCTTCCGTGGTAGTGGGTACATCCGAAGCTTCCTTTGAAAGACTCTATCAGCGCTTCCGCAATATTTGTCAACCCCTGTTTTGCAAGATTTTCGATTACCGGGATTTTTTTCACTACTGTACAGAGATCCGAAAAGTCTTCCCGGATATTCTCCGCGACAGCGGACATCTCTACATTTTTTATCTTGCAGTTCATACTGCCGACAATGTCGTTCAGATTATAAGGATATACCGATATGCCGCTGCGCCAGCATGAATTTCCTTGATTATTGGAGCACCAGCGCACCTTTCCTGACTTCAGGAAAACGTCCTTGCAGTAGTGATATTCGTCCGCTTCGTTGCTTTTTCTGACAAACTCGTTCTCGGGATCGTAAAACCGCCGCTCAACCTCTTTCGTATATATGTTTGTTTTAAGCATTGTTTCCCAATGCTGAGTGTTTTTAATAATACTTCTTGTGTAGAAAACACGTTCCACTATGGCGGGCTTGCCGTCGGGATCGGTAACGCGCTCGACATAGGAAACATTTCTCCATTCATCTATGATTTCTCCGCACCTGCCCTTGGAACAGCAGCGAAGGATCGAACCGCATTCCGGACACACAACGGTTTTGCCGTTCTTGGCAATCGCGGAAAATTTTTTCTTACAGAACGTGCAAACGCCGCGCTGCGTCTTCACCTTCGGATTTCGCGTATAAATAAAATATCGCTCACCCAAATAAACTTTGTCGCGTATCCAATCGAAGAACTCCGCGGGCGGCTTGTCCGAAAGCACCGCCATACGCGCGTCTATAATTTGCGTGATCTTGTCATAACGAGCCTGCCGCTTCGCGTCAAGTATCTTCTGCTCCTCGTCATTTATCGCCTTCAGCCCAGACGTACATCCCGCCGCCTCAAGGTAATCCAGAATGACCTTCTCCGCGCCGTCCGCATAAACGCTGTTGCTATCCCAACAATATGTATATATTGCGCCTGTGCCTTTCTTGCCGGAATCGACTTTTTGAGTAACATACTTTTTATCGCGCTTATCGTAAAAATGCCGATAAGTGAGCAATGATTCCTTTGCGGACTGTTCAAATATATCCACGATCAGGATTTCCTCCGCGACCGACGCGGTGATGATGTACCTTTCCTTGCTGTATTTGTTGTATTTATCAAGCAAAGTTTTTTTATCTTTAAACGCCTTCCGGTCGCTTTGGGTGGGATATTTTACGGGGAGCTTAATAAGCTCGGAATACTTCGTCATTGCCGCTCACCCCTCAATCAAACAAGCTGTCAAGGTCGAGATCGAGCCTCTGCGCTTTTTCCCCGGAGAGCTTTAACGGCTCTTTCGGCGGTACAGCTTCCGCCGCTCCCTCTATGCCGAAATATTCGCGAACCCATTCACTCTCCTGTTCCTCACTTATATCGGCGCAGCCGTCTTTCGCAAGCTTGCGACCCTTTTCATAGCAGCTTTTCCAGCAGCCCTCAAGCGTCAGCTTTTTGCCCTCGATATCTTCCTCGTTTATTTCCGTGAGCAGAGGCTCTATGTACGCAAGCGTGCGCTTATGAAACGATGTTTTCGGCGTTCCCAGTATTTTTCTTGTTTTATCTTTCATTTCGGTTATCCTTTCCACACTTCCGATAAAATCCGCTCGTATCGCATTTTAGGCTAATCCGCAGCGATAATACCGGCGAATTTTATTGAAAACTTCACTTTTCCCGTTGATTTTATCATCTAATTTCCGCTCGATTGGCTTTTTAG
>DKXD01000070.1:4985-5872 GCA_002492075.1 Ruminococcaceae bacterium UBA7135 | reverse complement strand
ATTGGCTTTTTAGGCTATTCGGCGGAGCTTTTGCCTTGCGCAGGAGCCTGAACCTCGCGAACGGTCTGCCGGTGATCTCATTTGTGCCTACTGTGCTGTCGATAAGCTCCCAACCGCTGTAGATCTGCTCGACGTACTTCTTGACCTCGTCGTTACGCTTAGCCTCCTGGACGGCTCGCATGCGCTTTCGCGTCACCGCGTTATCATCGATGACATCATCCGGGCGCTTAAGGTTGGTCGAACCGTTCCACATTCGCTCATACTTACCGCCGTTCTTTATTTCCTTGGCAAGGTAGTCGCACATCGCACCGCACAACCCGTCGTCATCCGGGTAAAGTACCTTTGTGTTTGTATACCCCAAGCCCCACAGCTTAACGACGTCGTCGCTCGACAGCCCCGAAGCGCTGTTACATACGATATGATAATGCGGGCGCGTTCCTTTCGCCTTGCCCTCATACACATAAAGGTACTTAAGTTCTGCACTGTTTCGCCTGTAGAGCCGTCGGACGCGCTTTACAAAATTACCCAGCTCTCGCTGCGACTGCTGCTTGCACGTTACCTTGGCGAAGGTCAGCGTTATCATAAAATCGCCCGCGCCGAAGTTGTTGTGAAACAGCCATCGGAAATGGCGCTTTGACCGCTCGTCGTTGAGGTTCTTTATTTTCGGCGGAGAAGCCCGTGTGCGCATTTGGCGCGGCATCCTAACCGCCTGCTGCTCCTCTTCGGAATATTCGTACCAATCCACTTCCTTGTATCGGCAGTTATGCCGACTGAGGGACTTCTCCCGTATAAACGTGTGTTTTTTCATAGTCACTTTCCCTGTCCAATCGTTGACTTGTTCATCTTCTTTTTCTTTTTTTGATAAAAAAAGAAAAAGAAGCAAAAAG
>DKXD01000070.1:0-4630 GCA_002492075.1 Ruminococcaceae bacterium UBA7135 | reverse complement strand
AGAAAAAGAAGCAAAAAGAAAAAAATATCCATGTTATATAGTTTTTTATTTTTTTGTTGGAGCTTAAGAGGAGCACCTCATTTCTGAAATGTCCGAGAAGTTAATACTCATTACAAGCCCGTCACGCGGCGGTATGCCGCGATTTTTTTAAAAAACTATTGACTTTTTCAAGGAAAAGTGATATAATATCTATAGGGTTAATTTTTGCAGTCGACTGCAAAAATCGTTTTTCACTTTTCCTTTGTCCTCGTCTGCTTAGGCGAGGGCTTTTTTTAATTTCGGAGCTTGTCCGCTTTTCCACGCTTACGCTGCTCGCAAACGGGATCGCGCTCAAAATCGATACCGCAAAACGGACCCGGAGCGTCAAAGTCTCTGAAATACTCGCAGCTTTTGCAGTGATCCCAGCAAACGCTCATCGGATATTTGCGGCAGCGTACCGCCGACGGAATATCCTTTGCTCCGCATATCGGGCAATCCATATCATCACATCCTTTCTTTTATCAGCCGAGTGCCCACCTCTCGGCGGAGATCGCTGTACCACAGCCACGCCTCCAGCTCGTCACCGCCGAACCCTCGCAGATCGCCGTTTTCATCGAGCACCGCGAAGATCGGCTTTGTGGTCGTGGTTTTCTTCGCGTATTTTATTTTTCCGAAGCTGTCCACTATCGTCCAGCCGCCGCTCTTGTTGATTATCGGCGGCTCGTTCCCATTCGGGGGCTTGTCCGTTTCGGGAACGTCCGGGACGTTCAAGTTTTCTATATGTACCGCCTTAAGGACAAGGAACTCCGCGCGTTCGCTGCCGGAATACTGTATGTGCCTTATAGCGCCGTTTGCGCCACGTTCGTTTTTGTATGTGCGAACACGGCTGTTAAGGTGTTCCATCACAGGCTCGCCGCGATCGTCGTCTCCGGTGTAATACATATCGTCCTTTTCATCGTAAACGACCCATTTGTTTTCTATAAGCATATGACGTCACCGACCCTTAAAAAATCGGCAGTCGCAGCACGTCAGTACATAGCACTGGCTCTCATGCCACGGGCTGCTGCAATATTTGGGATTATAGTAGGCGCGGATCGGCTCGTCAGTCGGAAAAATTCCTTTGTCGAAAACATCTGAAACCGCTTGCTTTGTCGTTTCGGACGGCTCGACATCGTAGACTAACCAAAAGTCGCCGCGCTCCAAGACTTCCAACGGGCGCAGCTCGTCCAGCTCGCAGATGTTCAAAAAGCACTGCGCCACAAGCGCCTGAAACTCGTAAGGACAACACCCGCCCTCGCTTGCGACGATGCGCTCTATTTCCCGCCGCTCGTCCTCGGTGAGCCTATAGCGCGGCTCTTTGCTTTGAGCTTCGCTCTCCCACATCTGCTTGTAGCCCGCGTTCAGCGACGCTATTTGCTCCTGTACCGTTAGCGCCGGCTCGGGAGCTTTCTTCACCTTTTTGGGCTTTGCGGCGCTTACAGTTCTTACCGGCACAACTTCGGGGCGGAGCATTTCGCGTTCTGCGTCGCGTTTGGCTATCAGTGCCACGAACGGCATTAAAAATATTATTAGCACCGCTATAATTGTTCCGAATTTTTTCATATGTTGCCTCCTGTTTTCTTCATAAAATGCCAGACACAACGTCCGCTATAAGCTGCGCGCCGCTGTCGCCCGCCGTGTTTAAATACCGCAGTCCGTTTGACTGTAAACACCCGTACTTGTCCTTGCTGTATACCACAGTGCAGTCACTCTCACTGTCATACTCGATCCTGTCGATATGCTCTCCCGCCCGTGTGAGCTTCAGCAGTTCGCCGAGCTTTGCGCATATTTCCGATTTGTTTTCCGTCATTTGCTTTCCCTTTCTAACTGTTCATTAGCGTTCAAAACCGTTTTGGTTATCAACGTTATCATCCACTCTGCCGTGTCCTTAAAAGGCTTGTGTGATGCTCGCGACTGTGCGTGGATAAAGGAGAAAAGCGCTTTGGAGTATTCTGCCATGAGTGTTTTTGTGTCGCCTTCCATATCAATTACATTGCCATTTACTAAAATCATCTCTCTTGCCTCCTTAAAATGGGTAATCGTCATCAGCGTCGCCGAACTTCATTTGCTCCGACGCTGGTGTGGACTGCTCCGGCTGAGTACCCGAACGCGGCGCCGGCGGTTCGGGCGGAAGCTCGTCGGGCTTCTCCTGCCGCGCGGACTTCTCTCCCGTAAAATATACGTTCTCCGCTATTACTTCATACCATGTCGCGGGATTGCCGTTTTTATCGGTATACTGCCGCGTTTGCATTTCGCCCTCGATCAGGATCATACGACCCTTGCCAAAGTACTTTGTTACAAATTCGGCTTTCTCGCGCCATGCTACGACGTTGAAGAAATCCGTTTTCTTTTCCTCGCCCTTCTTCTGATAGCGCCTGTCTGCCGCCACGCAGAACTCGCACACCGCCGTGCCGTTTGGCGTGGTTTTTAGCTCCAAGTCGCGCGTTATGCGACCCATCAGGAAAAATTTGTTCATTGCCCCTCCTCGGTTTTCTCAAAATAGATCATTATCGCGGCGGCGAGCGTACTCGCGTTATCTCTGACAAATTCATTCCCGCATCCGCTCAGCCTCTCGCGGTTATAAAAGGGATCGTCCGGCTTTGCGGCGGGTACGCACACGCCATACTGAGGAATAGCGATATAGTATCCCGATTCGCATTCGCCGAAGATTATCCCGAACGACAAGCCGTCCGTCTCTACAGTGAACTCTTCTGCGCCCGTCCTGCTGCCCTCATATAATGTGTACGGTCTGATTTCCGAACCCCTTGATTTTGTTGCCATTTTGTACCGCCTTTCTTAAATCGCGTCCGCCTGCTTGAAAGCCTTGAGCATTTTCGGGAACTGGCACGCGACCCAGTCCACAATCTCCTCGTTAGGAGCCCACGAATCGGACGCCAGACCGCTTTCAAACAAAAATGCGTGAATCAGTTCGTGCCGAGTAACCCTTTGGCGGAAGATATATAAATCCTCGAAGCTTCTTCTTTCGTCCGGCTCAAAGGAGTTGATTACACACTTATGTATGGTAGGATCGCAGTAGCCATCGATGCCCCGAAGCGCTTCGTCCTCGCCTTCGTCGCTCTCGACGACTTTATATTCCGCGCCAAGAACGTTAACTGTTGATATTAACTTCATCTCAGACACCTCTTTTCCACAATTTTACTCATTCACAACGCCAAGTGCCTTCATCAGCGATGTTTTCTCAAAACGCCATGCGCGCTTTCCCGGCTTGTCCGAGCGTTTTAACGTCCTTGGCAGCGCTAACTCGCCTCTGCTTTTTCTTTTTCTGCCGCTATCTTCTTAGCTTCCTCTATCGCCCATATCCGAGCGATGTTGTCAAGGTGCTCTTGAACTTTTGCCGGATCGTGTTCAACACAGTTATCCGCAATGTAGCCTATGATACGCCCGTTCTTGTCGTAACACGTCTGAACGATGTGCGGTTCCATAAGCGGTTTTACACCTCGTTTTGCCATGATATCACCTCCAGTAAATTCTATGCTTGATGTGGTTGTACACTTGTCAACTGTTGTTTATTTCGCAGCAAAGCTCCGCCGCGTATTCCGTCAGTTCTGCGCCGTTTGTGTTGTCGGGCATTGAGATCACCTCGATTTCCGTTTCGCCGCTCGGGACGCGGTCAGGCGTTATCTTGTATTTCACCGCCCTTTGTGCTATAATGGAAGCGACAGGAGGTGAAAAAATGTCAATCAATGAACTGGAAGAGAGATTTGCAGAAGCAATTAAAGATTTTAAGAATGATATCCAAAGCGCCTATGAAGAAGACTCCAAAGAACCCGCGACAAAGCATGACATCAATGAGCTTGCGCGGTACACGGAATATGCGCTCGATAGCTTCTCCCGATCTATAATTGATTATCTCAAATCCAATTAGTTTTATCAGCCGTCTTTGTTTATTCTGGAACGAAGGCGGCTGATCTCGCCCTCTATCTTTCTTGCAAATTGCGGAAAGGTTATCTCTTCCGGATAGCTCCACAATGTAACTTTTGACTTGCTCTCAAGAAGTTCCACTCTCTTTTCAAGGTTGCGAAATTTCTTTTTGAGCCGTTTGTACTTGCCCATTAGGTTCACCTCTCTTTCCGTTCCGCCGCTCGGGGAACGGTCAACCGGCCGCGTTTTCCCGAATATTCAGCACCTCGCGGAGCTTTTCAGCAGCCAACTTACTGTAACGCTGACCGCACATAAAACCGTTAATGGTGCTTTCCGCAAGACCGGTAATTGCAGCCAGATCCTTGTTTGTCATGTCGCGAAGCACCTTTTGCTTGCTGATCTCAGCGCGAAGCTCTCTGTAAGCGTCCATTCCCTCACCTCCCGTATATAAGATTACAACCGTATTGACAAAATCCGCCATTTGTGATATAATAAGTTTGTCAAGTTTTTTATATCTGGTATAGCGGGCTATTTTTTTCGTCAAATTTCTTTGACAAGTATATTATACTCGTAAATTTACGCCCTGTCAATACAAATTTTGTAAATATACGATATTTTGTCAAATACACAAAAATTATTATTGATTTTTGTGCAAAACAACAAGAGCCGCCCCGAGGGGCGGCGGGAGGTTAATTTATGGTTAGCAATGAAATTATTCTTTGTCCATTTT
>DKXD01000185.1:34864-43791 GCA_002492075.1 Ruminococcaceae bacterium UBA7135 | reverse complement strand
CAACGTTGCTGATTTTCAAACGTTACTGTAAGCTAAACTATATTTTATTGGAGGAATTTATGGAAATAAGAATAGCCGGCACAGTCTCGGAATCTATAGTGGACGGTCCCGGTTTTCGCTACACGATATTTGTACAGGGCTGCCCTCACAACTGCCCGGGCTGTCATAATCCCCAGACGCACGATTTTGACGGCGGCAGACTTGTCGATACGGACGAGCTGTTCAACGAGTGCATAGCCGACCCGCTGAACAAGGGCGTGACGTTCTCGGGCGGCGAGCCGTTCTGTCAGCCCAAACCTCTTTACGAGCTTGGCAGGCGTTTCAAGGAGCGCGGTTTGTCGCTTTGGTGCTACAGCGGCTGGACTTGGAAGGAACTGTGGCGGCAAGCCGAAATGAAGGACGATGTCGCTCATTTGTTGTCAATATTGGACGTTCTGGTTGACGGGCGCTTTATCGAGGAACGAAAGTCGCTTTCCCTGCCGTTTCGCGGGAGCGACAATCAGCGGCTTATAGATGTTCCCCTTTCTCTCAAAGAGGGGATCGTCATAGAATACGAAGCGTAAGCGATCGCATAAAATTTTCCCTGCCTTCGGCGGGGATATTTTTATTTGTAATCATTTTGTAATAATTTTAATGTTGATTTTTACGAAAGAGTATGGTAAAATAAAAACAGAACTGTTTCTTTGAAAAATATCAACGCAAATAATCGCAAGGGAGCGATGAACATAAAATTATTCGTTAAAATTATCGCGGTCTTTACCGCGCTTACGATAGCGGCTACACTTACCGCATGCCGCAAAGACGACGGCTTGGGGCGCATTTTTAAATACGACATCTCCGCGAACCCCACGACCCTCGATCCGCAGCAGGCGAGCGAGCCGAATTCCAATACAATAATCGCGAATATGTTTACCGGGCTTGTGGAAATAGCGCAGGACGGTTCCGTGCAAAAGGGCGCGGCGGAGGATTATTCCGTATCGAAAGACGGTTTGACGTATGATTTCAAGATTCGGCGGGATATTTATTGGATAGACGGCGGAGGCTTTGAGAAGCAATGTACGGCAAACGATTTCGTGTTCGGGTTTTGGAGATTGTTCTTGCCCGAGACCGAAGCGCCGCACGCAAGGGACTATTTTTGCATAAAGAACTCATGTGCCGTAAACGAGGGCAGTATAACCGACATCGGGAAGCTGGGAGTTAAGGCAAAAAGCGATTTCGAGCTTGAGATAACGCTTGAATACCCCAACCCGCGCTTTTTGAGCATGCTCGCCGAGCCGCCCGCAATGCCGTGCTGCGAGGAGTATTTTAAGAACGCGCAGGGGAGGTATGGGCTTTCCGCGGAGTGTACTCCGTCAAACGGCGCGTTTTACCTCAGAAGCTGGACGTTCGACCCGTATTCCATAACCGATACCAATAATCTGATACTTGGGAAAAACACCAAAAACGCCGAATCGCGTACCATTTGTCCGTCGGGGCTGAACTTCTTTATCGAGGACGCCGAGGATCACATTCCCGACTTCAAAAACGGCGACGTAAGCTGCATTGCCGTTTCAAACAACGAAAAGCCGCTGATAAAAGGCTCGTACAGCGTTTACGAATTTAATAACATTACCTGCGGATTGGTGTTCAACAGCAATTTCGCGCTTTTTAAGAACGAGAACTTCAAAAAGTCGCTTTGTATGCTCACTGACCGCGGCGCAATAATGAACGCGCTTCCCGAATATGAGAAAGCGGAGGGCGTTGTTCCGAAGCAGGTGTCTATCGACGGCAAAAGCTATCGGGAAACCAATGGAGCGGCAGCGATCCCAGAATATAATGTAAAAGCGGCAACGGATCTGTTCAGCAGCATAAGCTCGCAGTTAGATAAAACTCTGCTTACGGGCGCGAAGGTGATCGTTCCCGATACCGCCGCGCAGACCGCTGTGTCCTACGCTATGCAGGAGTGGCAGCGCGAGCTTGGGTTTTATTGCACGGTGAAGGTGCTTTCGGAAAACGAGTATGCAAAGGCTCTCCGTGAGGGCGATTTCGATATCGCCGTTCTGGAGCTTTCGGGAAAGTATAACAGTCCATCGGCTTATCTTGAACAGTTTACAAGATCGAGCAGCGAAAACTATACGCATTTCTATAACGCTGAGTTCGAGGAGTATCTTAACAAAGCGGAGGAAGCCGCAAGCTCCGCTGAAAGTGCCGCGCTGTATTTGAAAGCCGAGCAGACGCTTATCGACCACAACGCGTTTTATCCGCTCTATTACAAAAACGAGTATTTCTTCACGTCCAAAAAAGGAGAGGATATCATTTATAATCCGTTTTCCAAAACGGTGAATTTCGCGCTGGCAAAACTCCACAAATAAGATTATTCCCCCGCTCCGCGGGGGAATAATTAATGGATAACGGACATTCTCAATTATTATGCGCCGCGTCGGCAAGCCCCTTGGCAAGTTTGCCTATTTCGCCGGCGGCGTTTTCTCTGTATTGAGCGACGAGCCGCACCAAAGCCGATCCTACTATAACTCCGTCCGCAAGCCGCGCCATTTTCGCCGCTTGTTCGGGAGTGGAAATGCCGAACCCGATAGCCGCGGGAACACGCGCGTATTTCTTAACACTCGCCATAATAGCGGCAAGGTCTGTCTTTATTTCACTGCGAATGCCCGTCACTCCAAGCGAGCTTACTATGTACAAAAATCCCTCGGCGCTTTCTGCGATCGCCTTTATGCGCTCTTCGGAGGTGGGCGCTATCATCGAGATCAACGAAACGCCGTGCGCTTTGGCGATGCTGTCCGCCTCGCCCTTTTCCTCAAACGGCATATCGGGGCAGATAAGCCCGTCTATGCCTATTTCGGCGCATTTTGCGAAGAAACGGTCGTAGCCGTATTTGAAAACGGGATTTAAGTACGTCATAAACACCAGCGGAATGTCCGTCTGAGAGCGCACCTTAGCCGCAAGCTCGAACGCGCGGTCGGTGGTCATACCGCCTTTCAGAGCGCGAACGTCCGCTTCTTGTATCACAACGCCCTCGGCTATCGGGTCGGAGAACGGTATGCCTATCTCCACAAGGTCCGCGCCCGCGTTTATCAGCGCCATAATGTTATCGTAGGATGCGTCGAACGTCGGGTCGCCCGCCGTCAAAAAGCCTATAAACGCTTTCTTGTTCTCGAAAGCCTTTGAAATTCTGTTACTCATGCAGATCTATCCCCCTATATCTCGCTATTGCTGCAACGTCCTTGTCTCCGCGACCAGAAAGGCAGCAGATTATGATGTCGTCCTTACTCATGGTAGGAGCTATCTTCATCATGTGCGCCACCGCGTGCGCGGATTCTATCGCGCAGATTATGCCCTCGGTTCGCGCAATGTACTCAAAGGCGTTTACAGCCTCATCGTCCGTTACGGGAACATATTCGGCTCTTCCTATCTCGTGAAGATAAGCGTGTTCCGGTCCTATGCCGGGATAATCCAAGCCCGCTGAGATAGAGTACACGGGGGCTATCTGTCCGTACTCGTTCTGGCAGAACAGCGACTTCATTCCGTGGAATACGCCGAGCGTTCCCGTTGCGATAGTCGCCGCCGTTTCGCCCGTGTGAACGCCGCGCCCCGCCGCTTCGCAGCCGATAAGACGAACGTCCTTGTCGCCTATGAAGTTGTAGAACATACCCATGGCGTTGGAGCCGCCGCCCACGCACGCCATAACAGCCGTCGGGAGCTTGCCCTCGCGTTCGAGTATCTGTTCGCGCGCTTCCCTTGAGATAACGCTCTGGAAGTCGCGCACTATCATCGGGAACGGGTGCGGACCCATTACCGAACCGAGAACATACAGCGTATCGTCAACGCGCGTAGTCCAATCGCGCATAGCCTCGTTTACCGCGTCCTTAAGCGTCATAGTGCCCGTGGTGACGGGCGTGACCTTCGCACCGAGCAGCTCCATTCTGTAAACATTCAGCGCTTGCCGTATCGTGTCCTCCTTGCCCATAAAGACCTCGCATTCCAGACCCATAAGAGCCGCCGCGGTAGCCGCCGCAACTCCGTGCTGACCCGCGCCTGTTTCAGCGATTATGCGCGTTTTGCCCATTTTTTTCGCGAGCAGGCACTGCCCCAGCACGTTGTTTATCTTGTGAGAGCCTGTGTGGTTCAGGTCCTCGCGCTTAAAGTAGATTTTTGCCCCGCCGAGGTCGCGCGTCGTCTTCTCCGCGTAGTAGAGCAGAGAGGGTCTGCCCGCGTATTCGCGGTTGAGCTTATCAAGCTCCGCGATAAACTCGGGGTCTTTGGAGTAGCGCTCATACGCGTCCTCCAGCTTGTGAATTTCGTTCATCAGCGTTTCGGGAATATACTGCCCACCGAAATCGCCGTAACGTCCTTTTGAAATGTTGTCCGACATATTGTCACATCTTCCTTTCTTTTGACTTTTATAAACCATTTTGTATCGGGTCTCGTGCACGGTCTCGGATATTTCAAAGCCCATCCGCGTATACAGCCGCAAAGCGCCCTCGTTTTTGACGAAAACGCGAAGTATTATCGGCTTTTCGCTTTCTTCAAGTATTTTCCGCAGGATCGCCGTGCCGATACCCTTGTTTTGGAACATCGGGTAGAGGAACAGGTCTTCAAGCTCGGTGAAATCGGGGCGCTCGGCAACAAGCATATAGCCCGCGATCTCGCCGCCGCAGACTATACGCCGATACTCGTCGATATGCTCCTTAATGTCTTTGCGAACCTGTTCTATCACTTTTGCGTAGTTTATCTTCCCGACGTCCTCATATTTGTCGATCAATTCCTTGTTCAAGCGAAATATTTCCTTAACGTCGCTTTGAGCGGCGGGAAATATGGTGAAGTTCATAATTGCACGCTCCTTATGTTCCTTACCGCCGCAAGAATTCTTCCTCTGTCCTTTAGCTTATCTGTTTCAATGCCGCTTGAAAGATCAACTCCGTAAGGACGAACCGCTTTGGCGGCTTGTACCAGATTATCGGGCGTTAGTCCTCCGGCAAGGAAAAAAGGCTTGGTTATCCGCTCCCGCTCTATCAGTGAGTGATCGAACGCCTTTCCCGAACCCATGCCGCTGTCCAACAGCAGGAAATCAACGTCAAGCAGATTTGCTCTTTCGATGTCGGCGGCGCTTGTGACTTTAACCGCTTTGATAAGCGGAACGCTTGTGAGTTTTCGGAGCCTTGCGATATATTCCACGTCCTCGTTTCCGTGGAGCTGTAAAACGTCCGCCGCGCCGGACAGCGCGAACTCGGCGAACTCCTCAACAGGAGCGTCCACCGAAACGGCGACACTCTTTATATCGGGCGAGAGCCGTTTCTTCAGCCGCAGAGCCGTTTTAAGGCCGATGTTTCGGTGGCTTTTCGGAAACATTACGATAAATCCGATATAGTCGGGCTTGGCTTCGTTGACGTATTCTATATCCTGTTCGCGGAACATTCCGCACAGCTTTATTTTAACGCTCATGTCCCGCCCCTCAGCTCGTCGAGCTTGGCTTTCTTGTCGGGAGCGCGCATAAGCGTTTCGCCGATAAGCACCGCGTTCGCGCCTATTTTGCGAAGTTTTTCCACATCCTCGGCGGTTTGTATTCCGCTTTCCGAAACGAAAACGCGGTCACGCGGCACTAATTCCCGCAAATGCGCCGAGTTTTCCGTGTCTACCGAGAACGTTTGCAGGTTTCGGTTGTTCACGCCGATTATCTTCGCCCCGACTTTAACCGCCGTTTCGATCTCCGCTTCGTTGTGCGCTTCAACAAGCGCGGAAAGCCCCAGCGAGTGCGCTGTTTCCAGATATTCGGAAAGCTGCCGCTCGCTTAAAATCGAACAGATCAGCAAAACCGCCGACGCTCCGAGAGTTTTCGCTTCGTATATCATATATTCGTCTACGGTGAAATCCTTGCGGAGAACGGGTATTTTCACGTTTTCGGCTATCTCTTTGAGATATTCGTCGCTTCCCAGAAACCAGAACGGCTCGGTAAGGCAGGATACAGCGGCAGCTCCCGCCTTTTCATAGTCCCGCGCTATTTGCAGATACGGAAAGTTCTCTGCGATAACGCCCTTTGACGGACTTGCTTTTTTCACCTCACAAATAAACGCGATATTTTCTCCTTTAAGAGCGCGGAGAAACGGAAAGCCGGTGTTTTTGTTCAGCGATTCCGCCTTTGCTCGAATTTCTTGCAGCGAAACGGCGCGTTTGGCTTCGTCAACGCGTTCGCGCGTTTTCGCCGCGATCTCATCCAATATCATAGTATCACCTCGTTTTATCATTAAAAACAGTGCGTTTTTTGCTTCAAAATGCTCCCCGAAAAACTATCCGATTTCAAGGAAATTCCGCATTATTTTTTCTCCGTCATCGGTGAGTATGCTCTCGGGGTGAAATTGCAGTCCGAAAACGGGGTACTTTTTGTGTTCGACTGCCATAATTTCGCCATCGGAGGTTCGCGCCGTTATCGCAAGCTCCTCGGGGAAGTCTTGGTCTATCGCCGCCAGCGAATGATAACGCGCCGCGCTTATTTCTCCGCTTAAACCGCGGAATATCGCGGAGCTGTCGTCTACCGTTATCGTTGACTTCTTGCCGTGCATAAGCCGCTTCGCATAGCCCACAACGCCGCCGAACGCCTCACATATCGCCTGATGTCCCAAGCAAATTCCAAGTATCGGGATCTTGCCGTCTGCCGTTCTGATAAGCTCCTCGCAAATTCCCGCGTCGGACGGTCTCCCCGGTCCGGGACCTATGATGATGTGCGACGGCGCGAGCGAGAGTATCTCGTCAACGGACAGTTCGTCATTGCGTATAACGCGGATGTTCGGGTCTATCGAGCCTGTCAGTTGGTAAACATTGTAAGAGAAGCTGTCATAGTTGTCTATTAAAAATATCATAGCTCTCCCTCCCGCTCTGTTACATCATTGAGCGCGTTCACGACTGCTTTCGCTTTGTTGACACATTCCGTGAACTCGCGTTCGGGGTCGCTGTCCGCGACAATTCCCGCGCCCGCTCTCACGAACACACGTCCGTTTTTCTTGTAGCAGAGCCGTATGCCTATGCAGGTATCCGTGCCGCCGTTGAATCCGATGTAGCCGATCGCTCCGCCGTAAATGCCGCGCTTGTTGTTTTCAAGCTCGTTGATGATCTCGCAGGCGCGGATTTTGGGCGCTCCCGAAAGCGTTCCTGCGGGCAGGACGGCATTTATCGCGTCTAACGCGTCGCAGCCGTCCTTTATCTGTCCCTTGACTGTTGAGGCGATGTGCATAATGTGCGAATACCGCAGTATTTCCATATATCTTTCAACTTCCACCGTGCCGAACTTCGATATCTTGCCGATGTCGTTCCTCCCAAGATCAACAAGCATATTGTGTTCGGACAGCTCCTTTTCGTCGGCAAGCAGCTCCCGCTCGAATGCCATATCCTCCTCGTCGGTTCTGCCGCGCGGGCGCGAGCCGGCTATCGGGAACGTGTGCAGAATTCCGTTTTCAAGCTTTACAAGCGTTTCGGGAGACGCTCCCGCGGCTTCCATATCGTCGCTTGAAAAGTAGAACATATACGGCGAGGGGTTTGCGGCGCGGAGAATTCGGTAAACGTCCAGCAGTCCGCCTTCAAAGTCCGCGTCAAGTCGGTTTGAAAGGACTACTTGGAAGATATCGCCCTCGTAAATGTACCTTTTGGCTTTTTCTACCATTTCGCAGAACGCGTCTTTCCCGAACAGGTGACGAAACTCGCTTTTAAGCTTGGGAGCTCTGACTTCGGCGGGTTTTCCCGTGCGGATAAGCGTTTCCAGTTCAAACAGCTCTTTCTCCGCTTTTTTGTATTCCTCGGCGATGTTTTTGGTGGAAATGTTGGCTATCAGCATTATTTTTTGGTGAATGTTGTCAAAGGCTATAACCTTGTCAAACAGCATAAGGTCAACATCTTTGAAATGCTCCTCGTCGGAGGCGTCAAGCGCGAGCGACGGTTCGCTGTATTTGATGTAGTCATAGCTGAAATACCCCACCAGTCCGCCCGTAAAGCTTGGAAAGTCCTCCGGCTTCGGAGATCTCATTTTTGCCATTATCTCGCGAATAATGTCCGCCGGATGCGCTCGGTGATACTGCTTCACATCGCCCGAACGCACGTCCTTTACGGTAAGTTCGCCGTTCAGACAGGATATTTCGATAGTGGGGTCATATCCCAAAAACGTATATCGCCCCCACTTTTCTCGGTTTTCCACGGATTCCAGAATGTAGCAGTGACGGCTGACATTTTGCAGCTTGCGCAGAGCCTCTATCGGGGTTATGAAGTCCGAAAGGAACTCGCGCTTTACCGGTATAATGTCATAGCCGGATATAGCCTGCGCGTCTTTTAAAGTCGGCGACAGCATAAATAACACCTCTTTTTGTAAAATTAGCACAAAAAAACCGTCCCACAAGCAGAGAATTTCTGCGATAAGGACGGAAAGAATATCCGCGTTGCCACCTTAATTCGCGTCAAATAACGCGCACTCGTCGAGTACCACCATACCCTTGCGATTAACGCTCGCACACGTCGCGAGATACTAAGACTTCAAATAAACCAGATCACATCGCGCCTGCGCGCTCGTCTGTTATATTTTCCGTCTTTTCATCGCGCCCTCGGCAGTCCATTTAATGCCCCGCTTTCTGCGGTACTCTCAGCGCCGACCGCTCTCTGTGAGTGCTGCGGGCATTTTTATCTCTGCTTCATGGGTTTATAAGGACTAATTTAATTGTTAGGTTGATTATATCACACGATTTTCGATTTGTCAAGGGCTTTTTGAAATTTTTTTACATTTTTTTACGTATATTCTTACTAATTTATAAAGTAATAAATTGTGATGAAAAATCCGTTTGAAATTTTGTGAAAAATTCACAATAAATGAAAATAAACCGCATTGTAAAAGTAAAATTGCGGACGCGCTCAAACGGGATTTTACCTGTTTTCACCAATATCGAGCGATGTTGCGT
>DKXD01000185.1:5022-34573 GCA_002492075.1 Ruminococcaceae bacterium UBA7135 | reverse complement strand
AATATCGAGCGATGTTGCGTAATAAAATGAAAAAAAGAGGTTGAAATTTTGAAAAATATGATGTATAATGGAAGATGTAAAAGAATGGGTAAGGGTATCTATGCCCAAAGTCAAGCTCGGGCGGAGCGCCCGAAATTCGCTTGGCAAAGCCGACGGAGGGCTTAAAGTTTATTTGGAGGTGCGATCTATGGGTCTTTTTGATACTACATCGTTTAGGATAGTAGAACAGGGCTTGTCCATACTGTGGCGCAAGGGACAGGTCATTCAGGAGAATATCGCGAACGCCGATACACCCGACTACAACTGCAAATATCTGACGTTCAGCGGCGTGTTGAACGATAAGCTGCGCGCAAACGGCACGATAAAGAAGGAACTGAATTTGGTGGATGGTCTGTATATCGATTACTACACCAACGACCAGGCTGATCACAACAATGTCGACAGCGACACGCAGCAGGCGGAGTACCTTAAGGTGCAGTACCGCATAGACGCGCTGATAAGTCAGATGAACGGCGATTTTTCGCGCATAAGAAGCGCAATGAGCACGAAATAAGCGGCTTTTGAGGTATAGGAGTTTGATATGGCTTTTTTGAGTTCACTTAATATACCGTTGTCGGGAATGACGGCACAGCGGTTCAGACTGGATATAATCTCGCAGAATATGGCGCACGCGGACGACGTTGCGACGCGTCCCGAGGACGTTTTCAAGCGGCAGCTGGTCGTTTTCGGCGAGGACAGGACGTTTAAGGATACCCTCGCGCGGAAGATGACGGACGGCGAGTATATCCCGCAGATATTCAGATATGTTCAGATGCGCGGCGTTGAGGCGGTCGAGGTCGTCGAGGACGAAACTCCGCCGGAGCCCGTGTACAGTCCAGACCACCCTTTGGCAGACGAGTACGGTTACATCTATGAAACCAACGTCGACAGACAGGAAGAGATATTCGACGCTATGGAGACGACGAACTCGTTCAACGCGTGCAAGGCAATGTACGAGGCTATGCAGTCGGTTATACAGGCTTCGCTGAATATAGGCAAGTAAATTTAATGTTTGAAAGGATATAAGCGTTATGGCTATTTATGCGCTGCAGTCGGTAGATCATCTTGAAAGACAGCTTGAAAGAATGGATCCTATGCGTAGGATGCTGCAAATGGAGGAGACCAACGGCGTCGTTGCGGTGCCGGAGCATGTTTCGTTCCTTGATATATTTAAAGGTATGGTAAATAACGTCATTGAAACCGACGAGCAGGTACAGCAGGATAAGATAGACCTTATGCTCGGCAACATCGACGACCTCGCCACCGTGCAGGCAAACCTCACCAAGGCGAATATCGCGGTGGATCTGCTGGTGTCGGTAAAAAACGAAGTTATAAGCTCGTATAACAACATTATTAATATGCAGATATAATCACCGAGCTTCGGAGGCATTTAATTAATGAAAGAAAAGTTTAAAAAGGTCACGGTGGTCGTGAAGGAAAAGTGGAGCGGCTTCTCCAAGGCAGTGAAGATCGCGGTCTGCGCCGTTCCCGTTGCTTTGATCGTCATTATTATAATTCTGGCGAATGTTCTCGGCAACAAGGGCACGACGGTGCTGTATTCGGGGCTGACAAACGCGGAGGCTACGGAGATTGCGGCGGCTATCACGAATATGGGCATAAGCGACGTAAAGCTGAACGCAAACGGCGATGTTATCGTTCCCAGCGACCAGGCAGACGAACTGCGTATGCAGCTTTCGGTTCAGGGATACCCCAAAGGCTCGACGGATTACAGCATATGGAACGACGGAGTTGACCTGTGGAGCACCGATCGCGATAAGCGCGAGGTGGCGCGTCAGCAGCGCGAGGCGAATATAGCGGCTACTCTGCGCCGCTTGAACACTATCCGCGACGCGGCGGTAAATCTCTCGATACCGGAAACCAGGGATTACGTCATCACGAACAAAGAGGAAATACCCACCTGCGCCGTGATTATTCAGCTTCAGGACGGCGAGGAGCTTACCAACGCGGAGGTTCGCGCGATATTTGCGCTTGTCTCCAAATCCGTTGACGGGCTTACATATGATAATATATCGGTTACCGATACACAGGGACGTTCGTATCAGTGGATAGACCCGGCGGACGACGCAGCCGACGAAAAGGACGCTTCCGGTACGAATGTGGCTTACAGACGGCTTCAGTTCCAGCGCGATATTCAGATGGCTATCAAGAACACTCTTGACGATCAGCTTACCAAGATGTTCGGAAAGAACGGCTATACTATCGGCGTGACCGCGATTCTGGATTTTGACGCGAAGAGGGTCGTTTCTACGGAGTACATCCCTGTTGACGAAAACAACACGGGCGTTCTCGAACACGAAAACAACGTTGAAACGAATACCACTCTCAACAACAATAACGGTCTTGTCGGCACGGAGGGGGACTCGGATCTGTCGCCAGATTATCCGACGTATAACGGCGTTGACGACGGTCAGACCTATTATTACCGCAAAAACGAAAAACAGTATGACGTAACGAATATCAAGACCGTTACGGAACGCGACGGATATAAGGTAGAGCGGCTTTCCGTCGGCGTGGGCGTAAACCAGACGAACATGACCGAGGCGGAGCGCGAGTCTATCGAGCAAATGGTAGCGGCTTCGGCGGGTACGGACGTTGAGAACGTTCACGTGCATTATATGCCGTTCACTATCGACAATGAAGGCATAAACGGCGGCATTGGCAACAACGGCGGCGTTATCATTACTCCCGCGGACAGAAACCGCAATATGCTGATAATTCTGGTGATAGTGCTCGGCGTTATACTTATCGGCTTGCTGATAGCTTCGCTGATGATGAGCAGAAGCCGCAAGAAGAGAATCAGAAAGAGGCAGGAGCAGGCTTTGGCAGCAGCGCAGGCAGCGGCGTTGGACAGCCCCGGCAGCGGCGAACGACCCGAACAGCCGCAGGAGGTCGATTTCAATATCGCAAGCCTCACCGAGGAGGCGGGAAAGGAATCGCGCGAGACCATTCTCAAGCGCGAGATCGCGGAGTTCGCAAAGTCCAGCCCCGATATTGTGGCTTCCATTATCAGAAATATGATACGCGAGGAAGGCGACTGATCCTTCGCGGCGCGGTTTTGTCATAATTGATCCGAAAAGAGGGAGAGTAATGGCGGATAAAAAAACGGCGGGTGAGTTGACGGCGGCGCAAAAAAGCGCGTTGGTGCTCGCTTCTATGGGCGCGGAGAACGCTTCCGCGATATACAAGCATTTGTCCGACGAAGAGGTGGAATCCATTTCCGTAGAGCTTGCGCGAATGGAGTACCACCCCATAGAGACGGTCGAGGAGGTTCTTAACGAGTTTTACGAGCTGTGCCTTACGCAGAAGGTAGTTGCTGAGGGCGGCTTGGACTACGCGCGAAACGTTCTGGAAAAGGCGTTCGGCGCGGAGGCGGCAGACAGCTTGCTGAATCGCATTACAAAGCAGCTTGAAACGAAGTCGTTCGACTTCGTTCGCAAGGCGGACTATAAAAACCTGTTGGCTATCGTGCAGAACGAGCACCCTCAGACTATCGCGCTGATACTGTCCTACGCAAGAACGGATCAGGCGTCGGCGATACTTTCCGAGCTTCCCAAGGAGAAGCGCGTAGAGGTAATCGAGCGTATAGCGAATATGGACAGAGCTTCACCCGAGGTCGTAAAGGCCATCGAGGGTTCGCTTGAAAAGAAGTTCGCGACGCTTGCGAATATGGATTCTATGGAAGTCGGCGGCGTAAACTACGCGGCGGAGATCATGAACAACGTAGACCGCGCGACAGAGAAATATATCTTCGACGAGCTGTCCGCCCGCGACCAAAAGCTGGCAGATCTCATCAAGCAGAAGATGTTCGTGTTCGAGGATATTGTAAACCTCGATTCCAAGGATATTCAGGAGTTTGTCAAGCAGGTCGATTCCAAAGACCTTGCCGTGGCTATCAAGGGTTCGACGCAGGAGGTCGCGGAGTGCATTTTCGCGAACATCTCCTCCCGTGCGAGAGAGAACCTGCAGGCGGATATCGAGTATCTGCACAATGTTCGTATGCGCGACGTCGACGAGGCGCAGCAGCGCATAGTCGGCATCATCAGACGCCTTGAGCAGGACGGCGTTATTACGATATCCCGCGGCGGCAGCGATGAGATCATCGCGTGATACTAATTTCAAAACAACGTATAGACATTCGGTCGATATCCCGTACCTGTCAGCACATCAAATTTCGTCTACACTATGAATGGGAATTAGTATAGGACGCGGTCCTACAAATCAAGTTTTCGGAGGGACAGGATTGGGAGTTTTAAAATACAGTTCCGTGCGCTACGAGGGCGGCGGAGTGGATATTCAAAACACCTTGGATATTCCGATCCCGGTACATGAGCAGGAAGCTCCGGAAGCCGAGGAGGACGTAAATACCGAACTCGACGAAGCGGCAGAGAAAAAAGAGCCGGAGCCGCGGTTTTCCGTGGAGGAGATCCTTGCGGAACGCGAAAGCGAGATACTCCTTAAAGAGCGGGAGCTTGATAAGCTTCGCGAGGAACTGAATGCTCTTAAAGAGCAGTACATAGAGCAGGGCAAGCAGGTGATACTTGAGGCGAAGCGCCGCGCGGACGATATTTTGGATAACGCGGAGCAGCAGGCAGCCGAGATACGCACGGACGCGGAAAAGAACCGCGAGGGCGTGTTTATCAAGGCAAGAGCCGAGGGTTTTGAGCAGGGTAAAAAGGACGGCGTCGCTGCGTGTCTTGCGGAGGGACAGGGTATTCTTGACGAGGCTCGGGAGTATTCCGACCGCATAAACGAGGAAAAAGAAGAGCTTTTCGAGAAATACGAAAAGGAAATATACGAAACTGTTATGGATATTGCCAACAAGGTGACGCTGAATTCCATGGCGGTGAAGGACGGAACTGCGGCAAAGAAGCTCATAAAGAAAGCCGCCAAGGATTTCAGAAACAGTCAGCTTATCCGCATAACGCTTGACGAGAACGGTGCTTCCACCGAACTCGCGGGCGATTATGAGTACTTAAAAGAAATATGTATGTGCGAGAACGTGGAGGTCGAACTTATCGCGGACGCGGCGCCGGGCACAGTGATCGTTGATAACGGCGAGGAGATCACCGACGCGGGCATACAAACGCAGCTCAAAATGATAAAGGAGCTGGGCGATGAAAAGTTCCGCATGCCAACTCCGAAGAAGCGAAGAAAAAAATCGGAGGGCAAGGAGCAGAGCGATGCCGCCAAGCAGTCTGATGAACAGCAAAGCGAGTGGCAGAGCGGCGACCTTTCCGATACCGTAACTCTCAAATCGGAGGGATAAAATGCTTGATTTGGCAACATTTCGAGAGGATATCGATAAAAGCGATCTCTTCCGATATATGGGAAAAATCGAGAAGATAGTGGGCATGACTATCGAGGCGAGCGGCCCGACATGTAACATCGGCGATGTGTGCCGCATATTCGCCAAGGATATGTCATCTTATATAAATGCCGAGGTGGTAGGCTTCAACAAGAGCAATATATTGCTTATGCCGTACACCGAAATGGAGGGAATAGGTCCCGGAAGCATCGTGGACAACACAGGCGACAAGCTTAATGTCAAGGCGGGAGACGCTTTGGTGGGGCGCATAGTGGACGCTTTAGGGCGACCTCTTGACGGAAACGGCGATATCGATTATACCGATGAGGTGTCGATAACGGGTATTCCGGTAAATCCGTTTACAAGACCGCCGATACACGAGACTATAGAGCTTGGCGTTAAGGCGATAGACGGTATGCTCACTATGGGCAAGGGGCAAAGAATGGGCATTTTCGCGGGCTCGGGCGTTGGAAAATCAACGCTTATGGGTATGATCGCGAGAAAGGTCAAGGCGGACGTAAACGTTATCGCTCTTGTGGGCGAACGTGGACGCGAGGTGCGCGAGTTTATCGAGCGCGATCTCGGACCGGAGGGCATGGCGCGGTCGGTGCTTGTCGTAGCGACCTCCGACCAGCCCGCGATGATGAGATCGAAGTGCCCGCTTACCGCGACGGCGATCGCGGAGTACTTTATGAAGCAGGGCAAAGATGTGCTGCTGATGATGGATTCCCTTACCCGTTACGCTATGGCGCTGCGCGAGGTGGGGCTTTCCACGGGCGAGCCGCCGATAGCGCGCGGCTATACGCCGTCCATTTACAGCGCTATGCCGAAGCTGCTTGAACGCGCGGGGAACTTTCCCGAGGGCTCGATAACGGGCATATACACGGTGCTTGTCGAGGGTGACGACACCAACGAGCCTATAGCGGATACCGTGCGCGGTATCATTGACGGACACATTATATTATCGAGAAAAATTGCGGCGCAGAATCACTACCCCGCAATTGACATATTATCAAGCGTCTCGCGTCTGATGAGCGAGATAGCCCGACCCGAACACAAGGATGCGGCGGGCAAGCTGCGAAATCTTCTTTCGCTCTATACGGAAAACGCAGATCTTATTTCTATCGGAGCCTACAAGCACGGCACAAATCCCGCGCTGGACGAGGCGATAAACAAGATCGACGCGATAAACGAGTTTTTGATGCAGCGCGTTGACGACAGCATGAGCTTCGATCAGACCGTAAAGCTTCTTATCGAAGCGGTGGGCGATTGAGAATGGCGCGATGATGAATAAAGGGTGATGTCGGTTGAAGAAGTTTCATTTCTCTTTGCAGAAGCTGAAGGATTTCCGCGAACAGGAGCTTGACAGGCAGAAAAACGCGCTATCGCTGCTGCAGGCGGATCTTAAGCGTATCGAGGAAGCCCGCGAGGTGCTTATCGACAAGGTGGCGGAGCAGAGCGAGCAGCTTGACAGAGTGTACCGTTTAGGTTCCACAGCCTCCGATATCGCGATGAGAAAGCGCTATATTGTGACGCTCCAGCAGGAGATACATATAAAGGAGCAGCAGGCGATAGAAAAGCAGGCGGCGATAGAAAAGCAGCTTGACGTGGTCGTGGAAGCGACAAAGGACGTGAAAACGCTGGAAAAGCTCGAGGAAAAGCAGCTTGAAGAGTACAATCACGCCGCCGCAAAGGAAAACGAGCAGTTTATAGAGGAGTTCGTAAGCGGGCAGACCGTAAGAGCAGCAAGCCCCGCTTCGGAAACGGCGGGAGCTGCGGAATAACACGTTATCATCGGCGCAAAGCCGTTGATATATAATCAAATTAAGCGAAACGGAGGGCGGAAGCCACGGTTTCGCGAAAGAAAAAGGAGGTGGATATATGGCAGTACAGATGAGAACGGGCGCAGGCACGGATCTCATGCAGACAAACGCGGCACAGGCTTCGCGAAAGACCGGGCGGGAGCCTCAAAAGGAGCTTTCGGCGGGCGACGGGTTCAAGAATTTCCTTGACGGAAGCAAGAATTTGTCAAGCGTCAAGAACTCCCAAAATATGGGCTCGCAGGTCAAGCAGCAAAGCGCTCAAACAGCTCCCAAAGACGGCACAGTGAAAGTTTCCGATGACGATGTGAGCCGAGTTGTTGAGGAACTGCGCGAGGACAAGCGCTTTGAAAAGGCTTTGGAAGCTTTGGACAGAGCGATAGGAAGCGAAGAGCTTGAAAGCAATGCGGTTTCCGAAGACGTTAAGGAATTGGCGCAGAAGGTGCTTGACGGCGAGCTTGACATCGACGACATTCCCGACGACATTTTGGCTGAGGAGCTTATGAAAGAGCTTATCGCTTTGATGATGCAGCAGCGGCTGTATCCCGCAAAGGACGACGAGCACGAAAGAGAATCGGAGATGTTCGACCCCGCGACGGCGGCAGTCAACGAGCAAAGCCTTAACCGAAACACGACAGATCAGCTTATCTCCGAGCTTTATAAGCTTATTGAGAAGCACAATGAGGATAAGGACGAGGAAAACGTTACTATCCTTGACGGCATAAGCGAGCCGACAGATGTTGATGAAACGTTAGCGTCGATCGCGACAGGCGAGCTTCAGGCGGAGCAGCAGGTCGGGGAGGGCGCGTTCGAGCAGATCATCGACAGTATGACCGAGGCAGCGGAAGTAACAGAAGACGCAGCGGCAGTCGGAGCCGTAGAATTAGTCGAGGCGGCAAACGCCGAGAGCGCACCGGCAGTCAAAACGCAGTCGAATGCCGGCAATTTGCAGAACGCGGTATCCGAGACGGCAGCCGAGGGCACAGAGCAAGTGGTTCGGGCAGCGGAGCAAGGTTCGCAGTCGGACGGCGCGCAAATGCAGTTCGGCGGTCAGGCGCAAAAGACCGAGCAGGTCGATACCCGTGTTGACGAGGGCGAGCTTGACGATGTTATCGAATCGTTCACGGTGAAAGAAACAAGTGTTTCCGAACCCGCGAAAACGGAGACTTCCGTTAAGGCAAGCGTCACCGCAGCGCCGCAGTCGAGAGTTCAGAACGCAAGCGAAGAGCTTGAAATGCTGAAAAGCGCAAAGCTCGGCAAAAAGGAAGCCGAGGGCGATATTGTTTCCGCGGAAACAACAAGCTCGATGGTGAACGATCAGCCGATCGTGTTCACAAGAGCGGACGGCACGAGGTTCGAGGTAAACCCGAGCGAGATCGTTGACCAAACAGCAAGGATCATCGAAACGGCGATCAGGGAAACGCAGCAGCAAAGCGAATACAGCTTGATACTCAACCCGGAGGAGCTTGGCAGGATCACGGTGAAGCTCATCAAGGCGGCGGACGGCGCAGTAAGCGTTACGATCGCGGCGGAGAACGCGCACACGCAGCGAGTTCTTGAGCAGCACAGCGAGCTTATGCAGAGCAATCTGCGGGCAAACGGCACAAACCTCGCAAGCTGGCAGACGGTAAACGAGAGCCGTCAGGAAACCTACGCGCAGGATTACAACGGAAGCAGCAAGAACCCTTATTTCCGTCGTGACGAAGCACAGCACACCGACGAAGACAACACGGACACAACGTTCGCGGAAATCATCGCGGCAATGTAATTTTTGAAGAAGGAGGAAAAACAATGGCAGATAACACTTTCGATGGACTGCTTAACACTTCGGCCACTTCGCTTGACAGTATTCGTCAGAAGTACTACGAGAAGTATAAGGACAAATTTAAGGACTCTACCGAGAACCTTGTAAATTCCGAGACGTTCTTAAACCTTATGGTCAAGGAAATGACTAACCAAGACCCGCTCGAGCCAACCTCGAACAGCGAATTCGTTACTCAGCTCGCGAGCTTTTCACAGCTCAGCTATATGAGAGATTCCAGCAGATACGCTATGGCAAACTACGCTTCGTCTTTGGTAGGCAAGGTTGTAACAGCCTCAAAGCCCAACGGAAAGGATCAGATCACCAAAACGGGCGTTGTTGAATCCGTTTCCAAGAAGGGCGATACCTACAACGTGTTCATTGACGGAGAGGCGTTCGATATTGCAAAGGTAACCAAGGTAGAGCCGGGCGACAGCGCAAGCGGTACTACATCCACGGACAATTCCAACGCGCTTGCCGACAGTATAGCAAGAGCTTCGGGAATGATCGGAATGTACGTCAAGGTTCCCACCGAGAACACGAACGGCGCACAGGATGGTCTTGCGGCAGGCTGGATCGATACCATTAAAGTCAAGGATGGCAAGATAACGGCGGTTCTGGCAGACGAGAACGGCACTACGATCGGCGAATACGATCTCGCGAAGCTCACCGAGATAACATTTGCGACCATTGGAAACATAAACGACGGAGCTACCGATAAGGATAAGGTCGACGGCAGCGAAAATACCGATGAAGAAGACAAGACCGTGGAAGCAGCGGAAGGTATTGGCGGAACGGATAAGTCTTGATTTAAGCAAGGAGGCTTAATATGCTGATAAGCGAATATTTGGCGCTTCGCAATCAGATCAGCGTTACCACGGGAAATACGATCGGCGCACCTGTGACGAGTTCGCAGGAGGCGAACGGCAGCGGCGAGAGCTTTGCTCAAGCCTTACAGCAGAAGATCGAGGAAAAGCAGGGCGGCGTGGAGTTCACCAAGCACGCAATGCAAAGGCTTTCCGAGCGCAGCATAGATCTTACCGAGGGCGATACCTTGGAGCGTCTTAACAAGGGCGTGGAGATAGCGGCGGATAAGGGAAGCGTTGAAACTTTGGTTCTTGTGGATAGAAACGCGTTTGTTGTGAGCGTAAAAAACAACAAGGTTATTACCACCATTCCTCAAGAGGAAATGATCGGTAATATTTTCACAAACATTGATTCCACCGTGATCGTGTAACACTTACGAGTTACACTATAACGCTTACGCGTTACACTCCGGCGCTTACGCGCCGCATACGTGAACGGACCTTCGGGAATTCACGGCGGCAGTTCCGATTGAACAGCCGCACACGGTGAACAATGGAGAGGTGTTATAACCTCTTAACTCAAAAAATCTAACATCTAATTTGGAGGTCATTTAATTATGGTTAAGTCACTTTTTACAGGTGTTACGGGTCTTAAGTCCCATCAGCAGAGAATGGATATGATAGGCAACAATATCGCAAACGTAAACACGATTGGTTTTAAGACCGACGTTATGACGTTCGCGGACGTTTACTATCAGACCAAGAGAAATCCCTCCGCGCCGACGGCTACATTGGGCGGTATCAATCCCAGACAGGTAGGCTACGGTGTTAAGGTAAGCTCTGTTGAGGCGAACCTTTCGCAGTCGGGCTACAACTATACCGACAACAAGACCGATATCGCGCTTGACGGCAAGGGCTTCTTCCAGCTGCAGGACGGCGCGGGCAACAAGTATTATACAAGAGCGGGTCATTTTAAGTTCGATGAAGCGGGTTACCTCGTAAACGACGACGGTTATCATGTGCTCGGCGTTTCGGGAAATACGGAAGGCGTTCCGGGAAGCTCCGATATCATCAGAGCGGTTATCCCGCAGACCGACGATCACGTATCGTCGGCTACAAAGCTTGTAAACGGCACGAACGTTACCGTTTCCGTTACCGCTCCCTCGGAGTTTACGAATATGTCCGTTGCGTTCAAGCATGCCGACTTCCCCTATGCTACATACGCGAACAATATCTTGACCGTGTTCTTCAATCAAGAGCAGCAGTACGATTCCCGCGAGGAATTTGACGCAGAGATCCAGAAGGCGCTTAAAGCAGGCGGTGTAAACCTCCCCGATGACGTGGAGCTTACCATGGACTTTGATCCTATCCCCGACGACATCACCTCCGCTTCTGCGTCGAACATGGTTGAGGATCTGAAATTTACAACGACCGACTCCACATGCCGCTTCCATATTTCCAAGGCTTCTGCGACAGGCAAGGATAACGCTTACATTGACTTCTCCGTACAGGACAACAACGTTAGAGATACCGTACAACTGATATACGGCAACAAGAGCACGGGCACGGTAACGGTAGATTACAAGACCACCAACGCCGACGGTTTTGCTATCACGATTTTCGATGACACTACGGCAAGCGATATCAACGAGGCGCTGAAGCAGTTCCTGGCGCTGGATGAGAATTCTCAGGTTCCGAAGCTTTCCTGCACGGCGTTCACCATTCCGTCCAATATCACCAGAAAGGACGCTATCACAGCTTTGACGGGCGGCACGGCTGCAACGGGTATCACCGTAGATACGGCGGGTACAGCTAAGCTTTATGGCGCGGCTCCCAACGACCTTACCGGTAAACTTGATTTCGGCGTTAAGGCTGCCGGCGAGTTCGCAAATAACTACAGAATACAGTTCGCGAAGAAATCGGGCTACGGCACGACCACAGCGGCGTGGGAAGAAAACACCCTCACGATAAACATTTGTGCGGACACCACGATCGCGGACGTGAACGACGCTATCAAGAAGGTGTCGGGCGGCGATGAGAAGAAGATCATCATGTTCTACGATATCAACGGTCTTGATTACGGCGCGCCCACCGTTGTAAAAGAAACAGACAATACTTTCACGACAACATACGCGCATGGCTATTCGTTTAATACGGGCGACGGCTTCTGGAAAGACAGAAACGGCAATGAGGTGACCAACACCCAAGATATTCTTGACGCGTTTGAGATCACCGCTTTGCCGCCCACATCTGACGATGGCACCCCGATCACAACGGGATATCCTTCAAAGAAGGACACGACGACCGGTAAGGCAGACCCCGACCGCGTGGTTTGGAACCCCGCGACAAGAGACAAGTTCTTCGGCGGCACGCCCGCGATACGTCCCATGGACGGTAAGGACGCGTTCTTTACCGAGATTGCTAAAACGCTTGATACCTTCAACCTCGTTGACGGTCGTCTGGGCAAAGAGCAGACCATGGATAACTTCACCGACTATATGATATCCTCCGACGGCACTATCGTTGGTCTGCACCCGATATACGGCACAATGATACTCGGACGCGTGGATATCGCGACATTCGATAACCCCAACGGGCTTGAAAAGGTCGGCGGCACTAATTTCCGCGCGACCGTGGCTTCTGGTGAGGCTCATATCAAGAAAGCCGGTGAAGAGGGCGCGGGCGCTATTGTTCCCAACGCGCTTGAAATGTCCAATGTAGACCTCGCGGACGAATTCACCAACATGATCACCACACAGAGAGGTTATCAGGCTAACTCACGTGTTATCACGGTTTCCGATACCATGATTGAGGAGCTTTTGAGCCTTAAGAGATAATTAGCAGCTTAAAATAACTTTCGGAGCGCCGCGGAACGCGGATCCCGCGGCGTATTCCGATTTTATACATTGATGTTGAGGGACTTATGATTTTTCTGACTAAACTTGACGGAACTTCATTTATGCTGAACGAGAACCTTATCGAAACGGTAAATGAAACGCCCGATACCGTCATAGTGCTTGAAAACGGGCACAGCTATATAGTTCGCGAAAATATGCGCGAAATACAAGATATTATTTTGGAAAATTTTAGGTTTCAGCGCAGAGCGCGGCTGAAAGCCGCCGCCAACGCGAAGCCTTTAACATAAAGCCATTCCGAAAGTTGCCGAGGATCGCTTCGCGTAGCGTCTCAGTGAAACGGGCGGGTTTGGGAATTTTCGGGAAATAATTAAGCAACGACGCTTATTACAATAAAAAAGTGAGGGATTACTTTGAATTTATCGCTTATTATAGGTTGGGTTCTGTCATTCGGACTTGTCGTTTTTGGTATAGTATTTACCGATAAGGGCTTGAACTTCGGCAATATGATGGGCTTTATCGAGGCTCAGTCATTGGCTATCACCGTCGGCGGTACGGTAGGCTGTTTGGTGGCGTCTTTCCCAATGTCGTATTTGGGAAAGCTCGGGAAACGCTTCGGAATTGCGCTTAAGCCCAAAAAGTACGACCCCAAAAAATACATAGATCAAATCGTTGAATATGCTCAGGTGGCGCGCTCAAGAGGTTTGCTCGCCTTAGAGGAAAGCGCGAACCAGTGTTCCGATCCCTTTATTAAGTCGGCGCTGATGATGATCGTTGACGCGAACGACCCCGAAAAAGTTCGCGGAATGCTTGATGATACGATTATGTTTATGTGTGAGCGCCATGAACAGGGACGTGCGTTTTTTGAAAAGGGCGTTACGATTTTCCCTGCGTTTGGTATGTTGGGTACTCTTATCGGACTTATCAACATGCTTGCGACCGTTGACCTTTCAAACCCAATGGGACTTACAAAAGGTATGGCGACTGCGCTTATTACAACATTCTATGGCTCTTTGTTCGCGAACGTTATCTTCGCGCCGCTGGGCATGGCTTTGAAAAACACACACGAGGAAGAACTTTTGTGTATGCAGATAATCGAGGAGGGCGTTCTTGCGATAGCGGGCGGCTCAAACCCTCGCTACATACAGGAAAAGCTGGAATTTATGCTTCCGAAGAGTCAGCACTCCGAGCAGAAGTAATCTCCAAGGATTTTTGTGCAATTTGTACAAAATTTTCAGAGAATACGTTTTCAACCAAAAATGGGAAAAAAAGTATTTGCAATTTGTGAAATAATGTGTTATAATAATTAAATGGTAGTATGTTTTCATTATTGGAAAGGAGCGGTTTTTTATGGCAAAATTACCACCTAAAAAAGGCGGCGGCGATGTTGGCGACTGGCTGAATACATACGCGGACATGGTTACTCTGCTGCTTACATTTTTCGTATTGCTGTTTGCTTGCTCCAATTTGGATGAAACAAAGCTGCAATATGTCTTTCAGGAATTCAAATCACGCGGGCGTTATATCAACAACGTAGTTGCGGAAAAGGATCCCACGGCTCAGGAGAACGGCGGCAATGTTACGGATGACCCCACCCATGAGGGCGGCGAGGGCAGTATGCCTCAGAGCTTTGAGGAGCTGTATCAGTACCTTGCCGATTATATCGACAGCAACAACCTTGCGGATTCCGTTGCGGTAGAGCAGGGCGCGGCGCATATCACTATCCGTTTCGACAGCGCAGTGTTCTTTGACGGCGACAGCGCGTACCTCAAACCCGAGGGGCGTGAGGTTCTTGACGGGATAATCCCCGCTATTAAGGCAATAAAGTCGAGTATTCGAAGAAATACGGTTTCCGGGCATACTTCCGTGGGCACTTCGTCGTATAACGACTGGAGCCTTTCTGCGAACAGAGCCGTAAGCGTCGTCAATTATCTGGATTCCTACGAAACATTGGAATTTAATAAATACAGGGTTATGGGCTGCGGTCCTACCGAGCCTATAAGCGACGTTCCTGCGGAAAACCGCCGCGTTGAGATGATGATACTCAAAGATGAGCTTGATTTGACGGATCCCGATGTTATCAAGGATATTTTGAAGCACGATTTCGGTATCGGCGCGGATGAGTTCGACCCGAATAATCAGCAGACCACTAATCCGGGCGATTTGCCACCGGGATCGGTAGACAAGATAATCAGCTTTATAACCGATAAGTTTAAGGGTAACGACGTAACGAATGTAGGAAAATACGGACCGACCGATATCGACGGCAGCAAGTTCATCCCCGTCGAGGAAAGCGGCGGTGGTACGGCAAGCGGAGGGGCAGCCGAAACAAGCTCGTAAAAACGACAGGCAGGTGGAATTAGAGTGGCTGATGTATTAACACAGGCGCAGATCGACGAGATGCTTAAAAACGTGGCGATGGGTGCCGAGCCTGTGGTTACGCAGAAAGAAGAGGCGACGGTCAAGGAATATGACTTCCGCGCTCCGAAAAAGTTCACAAAAGAGCAGATCAAGATTCTTGAAAGTATTTTCGAGAATTACGCAAGACTGCTGTCCTCGTATCTTACGGGCAAGCTGCGGCTTTACAGCCGCGTGGCGCTGGTAAGTATCGAGGAGCAGCGCTATAACGAATTCAACAACGCGCTTCCCGATTACGTTATAATGGGTATGGTCGATCTCGGCGTGAAAAACGACGAGATAAGCGAGACCGACGTTATCGTTCAGGTGTCGAATACGATGACATACACGATGATAGACCGTTTGCTTGGCGGCAAGGGCGAATACAGCGATACGAACCGTGATTTTACCGAGATCGAGATCACTATAATGACAGACATTATGAAGTCGTTTGCGGATCTGCTTAAAGAGCCGTGGCTGATGCATATCGATCTCGAACCGAGACTGATCGGGATAGAAACGAACTCCAGAGTAGTTCAGACGATAGGTCACGAGGACACCGTAATAATAGTAGCTCTTGAGGTTGAAATAAACAGTCAGAAGTCTATCGTATCAGTATGTATTCCCGCGATAAACCTCGACGAGATCATGAGCAAGTTTATTCCAAGATATACCGGAACGCGCAGAAAGACCGACGCTTCCCGCGAGCAGGAGCGCCGTGACAGCATTATGGGCGGTATAAGCACTACCGATCTTGAGGTGAAGGCGGTGCTTGGAGAGATAAACCTCGATATGTACGAGGTGCTGACGCTTCAGGTGAACGATGTTATCCCGCTTGACAAGAAGATAAGCGAAAACATCATAGTGAAGGTCGGCGAGCGCCCGTGGTGCGACGGAAAGCTGGGTACATATAATAACAAAAAAGCTATAATGATAGAAAATTTTATAGAGAATTGAGGTAAAAAGTCAGATGGCGAACGATGAGAACATTGAGTTCAATTCCTACGAAATTGACGCGGTCGGCGAGATACTGAACATCAGTATGGGCTCGGCGGCAACGGCGGTTTCGGAGCTGTTGAACGCTAAGGTCTGGATAACGACCCCTAAAGTCAATGTAGTAAAAGTAGGCGATTTGAACTACGACAACCTTGAGCCTGCAATATGCGTTAAGATCGTATACGTTGAGGGAATCACGGGACTGAATATGATGGTCCTCAAGCAGAACGACGTTCAGCTTATCTTGAACCAGCTGCTTGGAAATCCGCTGGTTATCGACCCTGACTTTCAGTTTGACGAGCTGAATATCAGCGCGGTGAGCGAGGTCATGAACCAGATGATGGGCGCGTCCGCTACGGCGCTGTCCGATCTGCTGGGAATGACGGTCGATATCTCCGTTCCCATGCCGTACATAATCGAAAGTGCAAGCTTCGGCGATCTGTGTGAAATGGACGCTTCCGAAACGGTCGTTGCCGTAACATTCAATCTTACGGTAGACGGCGTTATGGAAAGTGAGTTTATGTCGGTAATGTCTTTGCCGCTTGCGAAAACGCTTTCGGGCAAGATGATCGAGAAATTCTCCGCACCCGAAGAGGAAGAGCAGCCGGCAGCCCCCGCTGCGGCGCCATCTGCTCCTGCGGCAGCGGCTCCAGCCGCGCCTGCGCCAGCTCCGGCAGCTCAGCAGGCTCCGCCAATGCAGGCGGTTCCGCAAATGCCAATGGGCGGAGAAATGCCCATGCAGCAGCCAATGTACCAAATGCCTCCTCAGGGAGCCTACGGTTATCCGAACCAATATGCGGCTTACGGAGCTTATCCGCCGCCACCTCCCGTTAACATTCAAAACGCGCAGCTTCATCAGTTCGACGCAATAGACTTCGGTATCCCGACAGATCAAAAGGATAACTTGAAGCTTTTGATGGGCGTACCGCTGGAGATAAGCGTTGAGATAGGCACGGCAAAGCGCAAGGTCAAAGATATTCTTGAGTTCCAGCAGGGAACGATAATCGAACTTGAACGTCAAGCGGGTGCTCCTGTTGATATCGTGGTAAACGGCAACCTTATCGCTCGCGGCGACGTTGTGGTTATTGATGATAACTTCGCGGTGAGAATAACGGAGATCGTTAAGTCGAAATTCATAGAGAGTCTCGACAAGCAGTAATAAAGGCTTAGGAACCGAAAACTTTATAAATTCATCAAGGAGAGAAGATAATGGACAAGAAGATTTTATTGGTTGATGACGCGGCTTTCATGAGAATGCTTATCAAGGACACTCTCACTAAGAACGGTTACACAAGTATCCTTGAAGCGGCGGACGGCGCTATCGCCTGCGAGGTGTACGCGGCAGAAAAGCCCGATCTCGTCATTATGGACATAACCATGCCCAATATGACAGGTATCGACGCGCTGAAGAAAATCAAAGAGGGCGATCCCATGGCGAAAGTCGTTATGTGTTCCGCAATGGGACAGGAAGCGATGGTCGTTGAGGCGATCAAGCTCGGCGCACTGGACTTCATTGTAAAGCCGTTCAAGGCTGACAGAATTCTCCAGACTGTTAAAAAGGTTCTCGGCTGATCTGACGCATATAACACAGGCGGGGAAGTCTTCCCGCCTTTTGGCGTTTTGACGGCGGGAGTTGTCTTAATTATCCAAGGCGCATAAGTGCAGCTTGACTGACGTTTGTGCGGCGGCATCCCAAAGTAGGAGGTAAGACCTTGCAGTATTTTCAGATGATAATGGCGCTTGTCGGAGTATTGGCGCTGGTGTTTGTGCTGTTTTGGCTGATGAAAAAATGGAACAAGCACGTAGCCGTTTCAGACAGCAAGAATATGAAAATACTGGAGCGGATAAACCTCGGACCGGATAAAATGCTGCTTTTGGTGAGCGTTTGCGGGAAGTGCATGGTTTTGGGCGTGACGTCAAATCACACCGAAAAGATATGCGATCTTGAACAGACCGAGGATGAGCTTATCGACGTTCCCGAATCGAACGGCGAAAATCCTTCTTTTAAAGAGAGCTTCAAGATAATTCTCGGGAATATGAAAAAGAAGAAGTAAAACGGGGGGTACGAACTTGATTAAACGTTTGATAAAAGCGGACAAGAAGCTCGTGCTGAAGTTTTGCGTTTCGCTTTTTCTGACAGTGTTTTTGGCGTTTATGTTCGTGGGTCTGCGGAGTTATGCCGCGTCCACGGTTGATACGACCACTACCGAAACGGTCTCCGAGACCGCCGAGGCGGCAAATTCGGGCAGCACAGAAACGACAAGCGGCTCAACAACGGGCGGTTCGCAGAACGCAAACAGCTCGGGGTATTTGGACACTCCCGGACAGAACGTCGGCAGCAATCCCGGAGCCTCAGTGCTTGAGCAGGTAATAGGCGTAGACGCTTCCAGACCGCTTGAGATCATCATATTGATGACGCTTATCGCGCTGTTGCCGTCATTGCTTATAATGATGACGTGCTTTGCAAGGATCGTTATCGTGCTGGGATTTTTGCGTTCCGCAATGCAGACACAGAACACGCCGCCGAATATGGTGCTGACGGGATTGGCGCTGTTTCTTACGATATTCATTATGGCGCCCGTGTTTAAGGAGATAAACGAGATAGCTTACGAGCCGTATGTGAACGAGCAGATCGACACCAAGGAGGCGTTTGAGCGCGCTTCCGTGCCGCTGCGAAAGTTTATGCTGAAGCAGACAAGCAACGACGATCTCGAGTTTTTCGTGGAGCTTTCCAAAACTCCGATACCTGAGGGCGGTATGACGGATGAGTTTAAGGAAAACGATCTGCCGTTTACGGTGGTCGTTCCCAGCTTTATGATAAGCGAGCTTAAACGCGCGTTCCAAATGGGATTTATGATCTTTCTGCCGTTCTTGATAATAGACATTGTAGTGGGTTCAACGCTGATGTCTATGGGTATGATGATGCTGCCGCCCGCGATGATCTCGATGCCGTTCAAGATATTGGTGTTCGTGTTGGCGGACGGTTGGAATTTGATGATAGGTTCGCTTGTTACCAGTTACAATTTGTAGCTGCAGCAATGCACGAAAATAACGCTGCGGTTCAAGTAAACGTTATAATGCGAGATGGGGCTTAAAAGCACTAATGTTGCTTTAGTTGCGTGAATTGCTATAAGGAGGGATTTTAAGTGACGCAAGACATTGTGATGAGCATTATGCGCGAGGTAATAATGCTGACGTTCAAACTGGCTTTGCCGGTGCTTCTCGTGGCGATGATCGTTGGTCTTGTTATAGCTATCCTGCAGGCCGCCACGCAAATTCACGAGCAGACGATTTCGTTTGCGCCGAAAGCGGTCGCGGTGGGACTTACCCTTTTCTTTCTCGCGCCTTGGATGACAAACGAAATAATAGATTTCGTAAACTTCATCTTTGAAACAATGTCGGCAACGCCAATAAGTTAGTTTGATAGTTTACAGCAGCCTGTTGTTCTCTAACAGCTAAAAGGGGTTTTTATTGTGAATGAGGTATGGAATGAAATAATAGCGGACGTGGTCGTTTACGCAATGGTGCTGGCGCGCACGGCCGGAATATTCACATTCAACCCCATATTGGCGCGGCGCGGCGTTCCAAACTCAATTAAAGCGGGCGCGACGCTGGTGCTGGCGCTGGTTATGACCTCGGCGGGCGATTTTAGCTATACTATGCCGGAAGGGTTGTTCCCGTTTGTTTTCGATATGGCTAAGGAACTGTTGGTGGGCGCTGTTCTGGGCTTTTTTGTAAATCTTATGCTTCAGGTGTTCACAATGGCGGGCGAAGTCATAGATATGCAGCTGGGACTTTCAATGGCAAAGAGCTATGACCCTACTTTCGGTAACGCGGGACTTTCCACGCAATATTACAGCTTGTGGTTTATGCTGTACTTTTTCGCGGTGGGAGGGCATAAAAGCTACATTCAACTTTTCGCGATATCGTATGACAGTATACCGCTTGGCTGGACGGGTCTTAACGCAAACGTCTTTTCGGTTATCGTATATTATTTTGAAACGGTGCTGACGCTGGGTTTGAAGCTTGCAATGCCCGTTGTCGCCGCGTCGCTTATCACGGAGTTCTGCATTGGCGTTCTTATGAAAGCGGTGCCGACGATACACGTTTTTGTGCTGAATATTCAGCTGAAAATGCTGGTGGGATTTACCGTGCTTGCGGCAAGCGCCGGGGTGGTGTCGGAGTTTATGGATAACATCATGGGTATTCTTTTTGAAAACCTGAACGGTATTATGGGGCAGTTTCTAACATAGGCTCGGCGAACAGCCGCAGACCTTGTATCACATAAGTAAATGGGGGGAGAACAAATGGCGGGCGAGGATAAAACCGAGAAAGCCACTCCCAAAAAACGCCGCGACGAGCGAAAAGAGGGCAATGTTCTCCAATCCAAGGAGATAGTCACGGCGGCGTCTGTTCTGGGAATATTCGCGATAGTCAGGCTGCTGGCGGGGTTTCTGATGAAGAACCTGCTGTCATTTTCCGCACGCATTTACGAACAGAGCGGCACCTATGAGCTTACAGCGGACAGCTTTATGAAACTGATAGTTGATATGGTAACGGTGGTGCTGCTTGTTACCGGTCCCGTTTGTTTGGCGGCTATGCTGTTGGGAGTACTTCCCACTATAGCGCAGACAAAGGGTCTGTTCACAATGAAAGCTATGAAGCCGAAATTTTCGCGGCTCAATCCCCTTGAGGGAATAAAGAAGATGTTCTCGCTGCAGTCGATAGCGGGCATCGTTAAAGGACTTATCGAGGTCATAGCCATCGGCGTTCTGGTGTATAACGAGATAAAAAGCCGTATGCCGACGATATTGTCGTTGGTGGACTGCGGTATTATGCAGGGGGTCGCTTACGCGGCGCTTTCGATATTCGACCTTGTTATGACGATATGCATAGTGCTGGTGTTTGTGGCGGCGGCGGACTTCCTGTTCCAGTGGTGGCAGTTTGAAAAGAAGATGAAGATGTCCAAGCAAGAGGTGAAGGACGAATTCAAGCAAATGGAAGGCGACCCGCAGATAAAGAGCAAGATAAAGCAGCGTCAGCAGGAAATGGCGCGAAACCGTATGATGCAGGAGGTGCCGACGGCGGACGTTGTTATTCGTAACCCGACGCACTACGCTGTTGCTTTGCGGTACGATCAGGATAAGAACCGCGCTCCGCAGGTTATTGCGAAAGGCAAGGATTATCTGGCGTTAAAGATCGTTCAGATTGCTCAGGCAAACAACGTCTACTGTATGGAAAATCCTCCGCTGGCGAGGGCTTTGTACTCGCAGGTGGACTTAGGGCGCGAGATACCATATGAATTGTATGACGCGGTAGCCGAGGTGCTTACCACCGTTTACCGCGAAACGAACAGGACTATTCACGCGTAAATACGCGAACAAATATACTTTTAGTAATATTGTGTAAAAAAATGACGATTTGTTTCTTCACCCGCACTGCGCGGAAACGAAACAAAATTTAAGGAAGGGGTGACAGCACTTGGTTAAGAAGATATTAAGCAACTCTATGGTGCTGTTCATCATCTTCATAGTTTTGGCTATCATCATTCCGCTCCCCGTGCCCTTGCAGGATTTTCTGATAATGCTGAACATCGCGCTTTCGCTTATCATTCTGGTAATGACAATGTTCATAAAAAGCGCGCTGGAGTTCTCGGTTTTCCCGACGATACTCCTTATCTCAACGGTGTTCCGACTGTCGCTGAATATCTCGACGACGCGTTCCATTCTTTCGGGCGGCGGCGCAGGTAATATCAGCAACATCATAAAGGCGTTCGGACAGTTCGTAATGGGCGGCGATGCTATTGTTGGTTTTTTGATATTTATAATCATCGTTTTGGTGAACTTTATCGTAATCACTAAGGGCTCGGAACGTGTATCCGAGGTCGCGGCACGTTTCACGCTGGACGCTATGCCCGGTAAACAGATGGCGATAGATGCCGACCTGAACTCGGGGCTTATCAACGAGGAGGAAGCGAAAATAAGGCGCTCGAATATACAGCGCGAGGCGGACTTCTACGGCTCTATGGACGGTGCCACGAAGTTCGTAAAGGGCGACGCGATAATGTCCATTATCACGACGCTCGTAAACCTTATCGGCGGCGTTATCATCGGTATGGTGCGCGGCGGCGGAGACTTCAACACCGTGCTGAACACATACTCGCTGGCGACTGTCGGCGACGGTCTCTGCTCGCAGATACCGGCGCTGCTCATATCGGTCGCTACCGGTATGATCGTTACCCGCGCGGCAAGCGACGACAGCCTTATGAACGACATCAAGTCGCAGTTCACCGCGCAGCCGTTTGTTCTGCTTATAGCGGGTATCGTTGTGCTTGTGATGATGTTTATTCCGGGATTCCCCGTGCCCGTAATGCTGATACTCGGCGCGGCGCTGATAGCGGGAGCTATTCTCCTCGACCGCAACAAGAAGAAAATGGCGGAGCTGGAACTGGCTCAGCGCATGAAAGCCGAGCAAATGGAGCTTGAAAAGCCCAAGACGGACAACGATTACTACCGCGATATAGACAACGTGTTCAAGCTGCTGAACGTAGAGCCTATCGAAATGGAGTTCGGCTACTCGCTGCTGCGGCTCGTTGACGAAAAGAGCGGCGGCAACTTCATAGACCGCGTCGTTATCTTCCGTAAGCAGTTCGCTATGGATATGGGTATGGTTATCCCGTCCGTAAGAATGACCGATAATCCCGAAATAAACCCGAATATGTACATCATCAAGATAAAGGGCGAGGCGGTAGCCTCGGGCGAGATACTCGTGGACCACTATCTGGCGCTTGACAGCGGCGACGTTACCACAGAGATAGAGGGTATCGACACCGTAGAGCCTGCATTCGGGCTTCCCGCGAAGTGGATAAGCGAGGACAAGAAGATAATGGCGGACGTGGCGGGGTATACGCTTATCGACCCCGTATCCGTTATGATAACCCACTGGAGCGAGATCATGAAGCGTTACGCTCATGAGCTGCTTTCGCGCCAGGACGTAAACACGATGATTGAGAACGTCAAGAAGACCAACCCGATCGTGGTCGATGACCTTATACCGAAAGTAATATCCGTCGGATATTTACAGAAGGTATTGGCAAATCTGCTTAAAGAGGGCGTGCCGATACGCGATATGGAAACCATACTGGAGACCTTGGGCGACCACACCAACGTACTCAAGGATATAGATATTGCGACGGAGTATGTTCGTCAGTCGCTGAAGCGCACGATAACTCACCGCTTCGCCGAGGCGAACAGCCTGCGCGTTATCACGTTGGATACTCAGATCGAGGATATGATAGTATCTGCCGTCAAGAAGAACGAGCAGGGAAGTTATCTCGCGATGGCTCCCGACCTCATTCAAAGCATTGTTGCGGCGACCAACGAGGAGATCGACAAGATCAAGGACGTTATCCCGAATGTGATAATACTCACGTCGCCCGTGGTGAGGATTTACTTCAAGAAGCTCACCGAGCAGTTCATCAACAACATTACCGTGCTGTCCTACAGCGAGATAGACGCTTCGGCTCAGATACAGGCGATAGGCAACATTTCGCTTTCGACGCGCAGCATGGCGGGATAAATTACAAAACGTAACCTTTTTCGACAATTATACCTACGGTAGAGAGGGGGCGCGCTTGATTTGGAAACACCTACAGTAAATTTCGCCGAGCAGATATCCTTGTACAAGCAAAGCGGTGATATCGCGCTCCGAAATGAGATAGTCTTGAACAATATGGGACTTGTGCGGGTCTGCGCGCTTTCTATGCGTAATATGTACATTAAATTCTGCGAACCCGACGATGTGATAAACGAAGGTGTGCTGGCGCTTATGGACGCCATCGAGTCATACGACCAAAGCAAGGGCGCTAAATTCGAGACTTACGCTAGCCTAAAGGTTCGTGGCGCGATAATCGACTACATCAGAAAACAGGACTGGATCCCGAGGAATGTAAGAAAATTCTCCAGAACGCTTGACAAAGCGAATAGTATGTTGTATAATTTAAATGGGAGAGCGCCCACGACTGCCGAGCTTGCCGAGTACCTCAAAATGGACGAGGCCAAGCTGCTGAAACTGATGGCGGAGTGCTCCTGCACGCTTACGCTGTCGTTTGAGGAGCTGCTATACGAGGATAATATCAACGAGCCGTCAATGGACGTTTCGATGGACAGCGACCTTATGCACGAGGAAATGAAGAAGGTCATCGCGGACGCGATAGGCGAGCTTAAGGACAGAGAGCGCGAGGTCATAACGCTTTACTATTATAAGAATTTCAAGTACTCAGATATCGCGAAGGCTCTCGGGATAACCGAGGGGCGCGTGTGTCAGATACATTCAAAGGCTGTTTTGCTGCTGAAAGCAAAGCTGGAGCCGTATTTTAAGGGCGCAAAATAGCCCTGCATTTAACAAGGGAGGAACGTTTATATGAATCGCGGTTACTATTACGCCGTCAACGGCATGATAATCAATCAGCGCAAGCTGGACTGCATAGGAAACAACTTGGCAAACGTCAGCACGGCGGGCTATAAGCGCGACACTATCCTTACGAACACATTTGACGAGCAGATGATACTCGTAAAGCACCGCGAGGCGCTTTCGGGCAAGTTTGTTCATCGATATGTGGATACGTCGTATACCGACCTTGAGCAGAGCAATTTTGAGTACTCGGACAGCCCGTTTGACGTGGCTATCTACGGCGATGTGTACTTCAATGTCAGAACCAATTATCCCGGCGCGGACAGCGAGATAATGCTCACTCGCAACGGTCAGTGGGAGTTGGATGGAGAGGGTTATTTGTGTCTGGGTCATTCGGGGCGTATTCAGGGAGAAAACGGCGACATCTATCTCGGAACAAAGGACTTTCAAATAGACGTTGACGGCAGGATATATCTTCCCAACGAGGAGACGGGGCAGTATACCGAGTTCGTTGACAGACTTCGGGTGTCTTACATAAACCCCGACGCCGATGTAACGAAGTTCGGTGCGAATATGTTCACCGAGGTGCAGGCGTCCGACCCGCCCGAGGATCTGCGTTACGACATCATTCAGGGCGCGGTGGAGCGTTCCAACGTCGATTGGAATTACGAGCTGAATATGCTTTTGGAAGCAAACAGACTGTATGAGGCAAACAGCCAGATACTGAAGATGTGCGACAGCCTTAATCAGGGTGCGACAAGTCTTTGCAAGAAAGTTTGAGGTTAGCGTATGAATATATCGTTCCATACCGGTAAAGCCGCGATGATAGCGCAGGGCAAGGCGCTTGATATTTACGGCAACAATATCGCGAACATCAATACGGTGGGTTATCAGACGCTCCGTCCCGATTTCGCGGACTGTATCTACGAAACTTACCGCCGTCCCGAAGCCGATTGGCAGACGGGTCACGGCACATACATACAAAAAACCGACCTGATGTTCTCGGAATCGTTTTTCAACGAGACCGAACGTCCGCAGGATATGGCGATAGCGGGAGAGGGCTTCTTCGCGGTTGAGGACAGATGGGGCAACGTGAATTACACACGCGACGGCAAGTTTGGGATAACGCAGCTTGACGGCACATGGTATCTCGTGTCCTCACAGGGAGAGTATGTGCTTGACTATGACAAGCAGCGCATTGAAGTGCCGTTTGAGGAAATGGCTAAGAACGACATTCTGGAGCAGCTCAATTGGAACACCGTAAGCGGCCGGATAGGTACGTTCATATCCAATTCGGCTCAGACGAACAGAATTCGCTACAAGTACAACGGAGAGATAAATAACGACACGCCGGCTAGAAACCCGAATGCGGCAAAGACGTTGACGCCCTCTGTTGAAGATCCGGCAAACAGCGCGGAGATCACAACGCGCGACGGTTATTTTGCCGTTCAGGGAAACAACGGCGAGATAAGATATACCCGCGACGAGCAGCTTTCAATTCAGAAGTATGAGGGAAAATGGTATCTCGGTTCGACTGCGGGAGAGTTTGTGCTTGACAGCAGCAATCAGCGTATCCCCGTAAGCTTCAACCCGTCCGTTGACGCGGCGGACCTTGATTCTCTTCAGAGAAACAACGCGGGGCTGGCGGCTGTCGAGGGACGGAACGGTCAGGTCGAGTTCGTGCAGGCGGACACGTTCAACGCCGTGCAGGACGGAAACAGATGGTATGTGGCTGCTCCCGACGGGCGGTTCGTTTTGGATAAAAACAACGCGCGCATTTTAGCTCCGGTTCAGGACGGAGATTACTACAGCGTCAACTGGGATACGCTTCAAGACGAGGTGGGAGTGTTCACGTTCGCGGCGGGAGAGCTTTCTACGGACAACAATACCCGCTTTAATGTTCAGGCGGCGGCGGACAGAAACGTCGCAAAGCAGACCGACGACACGATGCTTTCGGATATAACGCTTGGCAACAATGAGGCGATGTTCGCGGTAGAGGGAGCAAACGGAGTGCGGTATACGCATAACATTAGCTTCGATATAATGCAGGACGACACGGGAAATTGGTTCTTGTCCACTCCTCAGGGCGAGTATGTTCTGGACTATAACGGTCAGCGCATACAGGTAGCCGAAGCTCAGAACACCGACAATGTTGATTGGGCGGGCGTTCATGAGGAAGTGGGGGTGTTCGTTTTCCCGAACCCGTTCGGTATAGACGCTCTCGGCAGCAACCGCTATCTGGAAACGAACAGAAGCGGCGAGGCGGTCGCGGACAGAAATATGGCGAAGATACCCTATGCGCTGATAACCTCAAACGTTAATCTTGCGGATCAGATGGTAAAGCTTATCGAAACGCAGAGGGCGTATCAGTTAAGTTCAAGAGTTGTAACGACCTCGGACGAGTTGGCGCGTATCTCAAACAACTTGAGATAAAGTAACATATATTATGAAAGCAGTGTGAAGTATGTATAAAAATTTTGAAGAGCTTTCTCCGATAGCCATTGACTGCTTGCAGGAGATAGGAAATATTGGTTCGGGAAACGCGGCGTCGTCGCTTTCGGCAATGCTGTCAAAGCCTGTTACCATGCACGTTCCGAAGGTAAGCGTTCTGGATTATCAAGCCGTTATAGATAAAGTGGGCGGTCCCGAAAAGATAATGACGGCTATTTTGGTGACGTTCAAGGGCGATATCAAGGGCATGATGATGTTCCTGCTTGAGAACGCGTTCGCTCAGATAGTGGTAAACACTTTTATGGGCAAAGACCACATAGATGTTATCAAGATGGACGAGGCGGACTCTTCTGCGGTAAAGGAAATGGGCAACATTATGGCGGGCGCGTATTTAAGCGCACTTGCCGCTATGGCGGAGTTCACCATAGAAATGGATCCTCCTTCAATGACGGTGGATATGATGGGCGCGTTGATGAGTGCTCCGATGACCACTTTAAACGAGGTCGGCGAGAAGGTATTGTTCATTGACGACGGTTTTAAGATTGATTTTGTGAATATCGACGCGAACATAATCCTGATTCCCGAAATGGAATCTCTTGACACATTAATGAAGAAGCTCGGTGTAAACTAATGAATATAACGATTGGTATTGGTGATTTGAAGGTGTGCAAGGCACCCGATGTATTGATAACATATGCTCTCGGCTCCTGCGTGGGAGTATGCCTTCTTGACGCTGCCGTGGGAGTTGGAGGATTATCTCATATTATGCTGCCCGAAAGCAACGCGACAAGCGCTGCGGCTACCCCTATGCGTTTTGCGGATACTGCGCTTCCCATACTTATTCAGCAAATGGAGAGAATGGGGGCGTCAAGGGCTCGCTTGAAAGCGAAGATCGCGGGCGGAGCGACGATGTTCGCGACCGCTTCCGACAAGTTCAACATCGGCGAGCGCAATATAGAAGCGGTGAAGAAGTTTTTGAACGCCAACCGTATTCCGATATTGGCTCAAGATATCGGCTTGGATTACGGGCGCACTCAGCTTTTCTACCCGGCAACCGGCGTAATGGAGATACGCGCGGCGGCTAAAGGAAACAAGATGTTTTAAGCCGCACAGAAAAACATAGGAATATTGGAGCGCTTCCCATATATAATGGGGAGCGCTTTTGAGGAGTAAGTATATGAAGTTATCGCACAAGCACACAATCTACGCGTGTTTTCTGGGATATATAGTTCAGGCGGTGATAAACAGCTTTGCGCCGCTGCTTTTTTTGACGTTTCAGTCACAATATGATATACCGTTGTCGCAGATAACGCTGCTTATCGGATTTAACTTCGTTGTGCAGCTGTGTGTTGACTTTGCTTCGGCGGGGTTTGCGGAGCGGCTCGGCTATCGAAAATCGATGCTGCTGGCGCATGGACTGTGCATTGCGGGTTTTGTGTGTCTGGGAACGCTGCCCGAGCTGCTGCCTAATCCGTTTATCGGACTGCTTATCGCGGTGTTCTTGTACGCTGTTGGCGGCGGGCTGCTGGAGGTACTGGTAAGTCCGATAGTCGAGGCGTGCCCTACCGACAACAAGGAAAAAGCGATGAGCCTGCTGCACTCGTTCTACTGCTGGGGAGTTGTGTTGGTGATCGTGCTTTCCACGGCGTTTTTTGCGGTTTTCGGGATAGAGAACTGGAGGGTGCTTGCGTTCTTTTGGGCTGTACTTCCGCTTGCGGACGGTATTTTGTTTCTGTTTGTGCCGATAGAGAAGCCCGTGCAAAACGGCAAGGGAATGAAGCTTCGAGAGCTGATGTCAAGCGGAAAGTTCATTATGCTGCTTTTGATGATGATGTGCGCGGGCGCGTCGGAGCAAGCCGTGTCGCAATGGGCGTCCACGCTGTGCGAGAACGCTCTTCACGTTTCCAAAACGCTCGGCGACCTTTGCGGCACGGCCGGTTTCGCGGTGCTTATGGGAACGTCCCGCGCACTTTTCGGGAAGTTTGGCGACAGGCTTTCCCTTTCAAAGGCAATGTCGGCAAGCGCGGTGCTGTGCGTATTTGCGTATCTCCTGATATCGCTTGTTCCAAGTGCGGCAGCGGGGCTTATTGGCTGTATGCTGTGCGGATTTGGCGTTGGCATACTCTGGCCGGGAACGTTCAGCAAAAGCTCAGCGGCTTTGCCAGAAGGCGGCACGATGATGTTCGCGCTGCTGGCTCTTGCCGGCGACGTCGGCTGCGCCGCGGGACCCGCTTTGGCGGGTTTCGGCGCGGACGCGTTCGGCGGCGATCTTCGCATTGGCGTACTGTGTGCGATCGTTTTCCCCGCAGTTATGACGCTGCTTTCCATACTAAACTCACGGCGTGACTGAATGGTCGCGGCGGGTGAAATGCGCACGGGGTTCGGCGCAGCGTTTTTTAGCGTTTGGCGAATAAGCGTGGTGAAGATAAGTAGCATATTGTGTTTCCCCGATGGGCAGGCAGCTGATCGGGGCTTTTTTGTGCGGAAAGTGAAGTAGTTGAGAAAACTGTCCGAAAAAGCAACTTTTTTCGATGTAAATACTTGAAAAATGCGGAAAACAATGGTATAATAATAGTGTATACTGAGTTATTATGTCCAAACATAATAATTCTAAATAAAAAGAGTACAAAATTTATTTTCTCTTCCCC
>DKXD01000185.1:1392-4727 GCA_002492075.1 Ruminococcaceae bacterium UBA7135 | reverse complement strand
GAATCGGTGGAGAGAAAAGAAGCCGGTATGTCTGCTTTTAATGAAAAATTAGTATAAAAACAAAAGAAAAAGAGGTAACAGAAATGGACACTATGCAGGGAATAAAAAGAACTTGTTATTGCGGCGAGGTAACGCTTGATATGAAAGAAGCCGCGGTGTGCGGCTGGACGGCAAAGGTTCGCGATAAGGGCGGGATCGTATTTATAGACCTGCGCGACAGAAGCGGGATAGTGCAGCTTGTGTTCGATGATAATACGGAGCGTTCCGTGTTCGAGAAAGCAAAGACTGTAAGAAGTGAGGACGTGCTTGTCGCAAAGGGAGTTGTAAGAGCGCGTGAAAGCGTAAACAGCGATATAAAAACAGGTGCGCTGGAAATAGTTGTAAATGACCTTAGAATACTTGCCAAGGCGCAAACGCCGCCTTTTGAAATAGTCTCCGACAGCAAGACCAACGAGGAGCTTCGCCTTAAATACCGCTATCTGGATCTGCGCCGCGAGCCGCTGCAAAAGAACCTCATAATGCGTCACAATATTGCGAGAGTAGCCCGCGAGTACTTTTATGAGAACGGCTTTCTGGAAATAGAAACGCCGATGATGATGAAGTCCACGCCCGAGGGAGCGCGCGATTACCTTGTGCCGTCGAGAATACACAACGGCAAGTTTTACGCGCTGCCGCAATCTCCGCAGATGTACAAGCAGCTGCTGATGATATCGGGCTTTGATAAGTATATCCAGCTTGCGCGGTGCTTCCGCGACGAGGATCTGAGAGCCGACAGACAGCCCGAGTTCACGCAGATAGACCTCGAAATGTCGTTTGTTGATACTGATGATATCCTCGAATGTCTGGAGGGCTTTGTAAAGCGTCTTTATAAGGAGATATTGAACGTTGACATAGCGATACCGCTGCCGCGCCTTACTTATGATGAGGCGATGAGCCGTTATGGCTCGGACAAGCCCGATACAAGATTTGGAATGGAGATACAAAACATCTCCGATTTGGTAAAGGATACCGATTTCGCAGTGTTCAAGTCGGCGATAGAAAACGGCGGTTCGGTTCGCGCGATAGTGGCGAAAAATGCCGCTTCAACACTCACCAGAAAAGAGATCGACAAGCTCACCGAGTACTCTAAGGGCATAGGCGCAAAGGGTTTGGCTTATGTTCGTTGGGTAGAGGATGTTTCGTCCTGTTCGTTTGCGAAGTTTATGAAAGAGGGCGAGCTTGAAAACATTCTGAAAACTCTCGGCGCGGAAAAGGGCGACGTTGTCCTGATAGTAGCCGATAAGGACAAGGTAACTCTCCCGACATTGGGCGCGCTGCGTCTTAAAGTCGCAAAGCAGCTCGATATTATCCCCGAGAGTTGGAACTTCCTGTGGATAACCGAGTTCCCGTTCTTCGAGTACGATGACGAGCACGGCGAGTGGGTAGCTATGCATCACCCGTTCACTATGCCGCTCGACGAGCATATCAAACTGCTTGATACGGATAAAGAAAAGGTTCGCGCAAAGTGCTACGACCTTGTTCTGAACGGTGTGGAGCTGCTTTCGGGTTCTATGAGAATAAACGACCCCGCATTGCAGCAGCACATGTTTGAAATGCTCGGTATGACGGATGAAGAAATAGCCGCGAAGTTCGGCTTCCTTGTGGACGCGTACAAGTATGCCGCACCTCCGCACGGAGGGGCGGGCATAGGCTTGGACAGACTTGCTATGCTGATGTGCGGCTGCGACAGTCTTCGAGACGTAATAGCGTTCCCGAAGGTGCAGAACGCTTCCGAGCTTATGAGCGACGCGCCGTCTACTGTTTCGGACGAGCAGCTGGCGGAATTGGGGATCAAAACCGTTTCCGATAAGGAATGACATTTGTGAAAGGTGGGCGTGTAGTGGATAAGGAATATTACAAGGAATTGAGTACAAGCGCCGCAGACGGAGACGCGAAAGCGTTTTCAAAGCTGTACGAGATGATCTACCGCGAGATGTATTATACCGCGTTTTACACGCTTAGCTGCGAGAAAGACGCGATAGAAGCCGTAATAGACACGGCGCGGGACGGCTTTAACGCGATAGGCAGGCTTCGTACAGAGGAAGCGTTCGAGGTGTTTATGATGAAGACGCTTTGCTCCAGGATAAAAACGTACTGCAAGGATTATCCCGATGATATCGGCATTGACGACGATCAGCCTGAAGTGAAAAAGGTGTTTTTCCGGCTCGGTTACACGGATAGGCTTTGCGCGGTGCTTAATGTCGCGGCGCGGTTGGAGCCGTCCGCTATAGCGGCGTATATGGGAATGACAAAAGGCTCGGTCACAAGGCGATTGTCAAAGGCTCTGCCTGTTTTACAGAGTTAAAACCGTTTGACATTTTTCTCCCCGCGAGGCGGGTGAGAGAAAATAAGATATTGATGTTCCAATTAATATTTCCATTATTTTGAGGTTCCATCGCCGCAGCGGGGAAGACCGCAAAAAAGAAAATGAGAAATGGGTAACATTTAATTGGCTGAGCAATAATATGTCTGCTTTTAATTAAAATTGAACAAATAATTACACTAAAAAGATCGGTCAACGTTTATTTTATAAAAGGAGTGCAGCAATGACTGTTGAAGAAATGCGCCGCGCAATGCGCGAAAAAGTGGTTCCCGAAGAGGTGGTTCCGCAAAATGTGGTAAACTGCCTTATCGACGAGGACGCCGAGCCGCCGAAGCTTGACGCGTTCGCGTTTTTGATGCGTCTCCGCACATTGGGCATAGGCAGCGCGGACTTCATTGCTCTGCTTGAGGGCTGTGACGCGCCCGAAAGTGTTGTGAATAAGATAAAGCAAAATCCCGCAATGAATTTGCAGGGACTTGTGCTCACGTTGGAAGGGTCCGAGCTGACGACCGAGGATTATACAAGAATGCTGCTCACCGCCCGACAGGTTTGGGAGCGAACGCTCACTTTGCGTTTGGAGAGATCTGAGAAAATATCGCTTGATATGAAGACAGAAAGCGAAGAAGCAGAGGAGGAACCCTCCGAAAGCTCTAAAGAAGATGTTTACGGCGAAACGGAAGAACCCGATAGCGCCGACGAGGACGATTTCTATTATGACGAAGATCTGCAGGAAATGTCTTTCACCGCGGTATTCAACAAAATAAACGAGGAGATACGGGAGGGCGTTCTTACGGCGGAAGCTCCCGCCGCCGAGCCGGAGGAAGTTCGGGAGGACGCTCAAACGGCGGAAGCTGCCGCAGACGTTTCCGAATCGAATGAGGATCAGCTCGTTGAAGAAACCGACGCGGAAAGTGATTCGTTCGCCGCGGCGTTCGACAAGATAAAAAGCGGTAAACAGCTCGCTGTTACAACG
>DKXD01000185.1:0-1141 GCA_002492075.1 Ruminococcaceae bacterium UBA7135 | reverse complement strand
TAAACAGCTCGCTGTTACAACCGAGATAGAAAAGCAAGCCGCCGCGGGAGCTGTCGGCGACACAACGGCGCTTGTCGGGATAGACGAGGAGTTGTTGAGGGAGAGTTTCGATAATATATCGGAAGAAACGGACGAAACGGAAGAACCGTCGAACGAGACCGCCGACTACAACGAAGACTACGAAGACGAAGAAGACACAGACGAAACGGACGAAGAAGAAAACACATCCCGCGTTTATCACAAGGGCGCGATAATAGGCGGCGCAGTCGGAGCGGCGGTGCTTGTCGGCGCAGGATTTTTCATCGGTCGATATGCAGTGGGCAAGGACGCGCGTTCTTTCCATTACGCGGAGGATTCCGTTGAGATATTCAATAAAATATATCACGCCTATAATGATGACGAAGAGCCGGTGCCCGGCGGAGATAAGGCATACGCCATGGAAAGCGGCGATTGCCGAGAGATATTCGGCGACCTGCTTATCGGCGGCGGAGATAATAAGAACAGCTTTGCAAGCTTTTCGTATAACGATATGACGTACACGTTGTCCGAGGAGTCTATCTCGGTAAGCAAAACGGAAAACGGCACGGTTACTCCGCTTGAAGCGCTCGTGCCGCCCGAAAAAGCGAGGTTTGTGGCGGCGTTTGACGATAACGGCAAGCTGTACGCCATGTTCAGCGGAAAGCAGTCGGGATTTATGAAGATATCGGGAGGCAAGGCGGAGCTTACGGTGCGGCAGGACGGCGTTCTTACGGACTTTGATATGTCCGGCGGAGAAATGCGGCTCGGCACGGTCTACACTCCGAGCTTCGGTCATACGTTTGAAATAGCCGACGAGGATATGTATCTTCCGAGAACGGGCGCGGCGGAGCTTAAGCCCATTTCCGCGCAGGACGTTATTATAAGCGAAACGAAAGGCTATTCCTACGGCGTAAGCGCGGAGTATTCCGCGGAAAACGGCGAGCTGCAAGATGTGTGCGCCGTCATAGGCGACCCTGTTGCCGCGTCCGCGGACGGACGCTTTGCGCTGAACGGCGACACCGGAATACTTTTAAAAGCGGATGACAACAAGTTCGCCGTTGAGAATACGGATAAGCTCTCGCGGGCGGCGTTTTTCAAAAACGGCTGCGCCGTTGTCGGCGAA
>DKXD01000031.1:17073-20095 GCA_002492075.1 Ruminococcaceae bacterium UBA7135 | reverse complement strand
TTTTGAGGGGAAAAATATGTTCCCGAAGCAGCTTTCGTCCAAGGAGGAAGCCGAATGTATCAAAGAAATTGCCGCGGGCAGCGAACAAGCCCGCGACAAGCTTATAATCCACAATCTGCGGCTGGTAGCCTACATAGTCAATAAGAACTATCCCGAGGCGCGCGACCCCGATGACCTTGTTTCCATTGGCACTATCGGGCTTATCCGAGCCGTAGAGACATTCGATTTCCGCAAGGGAAACCAATTCAGCACCTATGCTTCCAAGTGCATAGACAACCAAATAAAAATGCATTTTCGCAAAATAAAGCACCAAATGACGGAAATAAACATCAATGACCCGATCGAAAACGACGGCGAAGGCAATTCCTTGACGCTCGCGGACATATTCAGCAGCAATGTGAACGTGGAAAACGATGTGGAGCTTAAAATATATTCCGAAAAGCTATACCGATTTATGCGCGAGGAACTTACCGACCGCGAACGGGAAATAATATGCAAAAGATACGGAGTAGCAAACTTGGACGGTTCGGTGTGTATGCCTCTCACTCAGAGGGAGATTGCAAAGAAGCTTCGGATATCGCGGTCATACGTATCCAGGATCGAAAAAAGAGCGTTGGAAAAGCTTAGAGCGCGATTTGAAGAATAACGCGTTTATAATCATGAATTCTATATAAGCATTTCCGATGATAACGGCACACAGAGATTCCCCGAAATCAAAAGGCTTCGGGGATTTTCTGTGCACAAATCACAAGAAGTAATAAATAACTGTCTCGCCATTTATGACTGCAACAGCTGCCAAAGCTCGCCGTGATCGTTGACCCGCAAGAAAACACGATGTAATTGACAAATCCATCAAAATATGTTATAATCAAGTCAACAGAAAACTCTCCGAAAACATTTCACGCTTCGTTATTATGGAAAAGGGTGTACATATGGCTGAATATTTATGCAAATGCTGCGGGGCGGCGCTCGATGTCAAGGGACAGGTAACAGTATGCAAATGCGCGAATTGCGACGTACTGCAATCGATACCGCGCCTTGACTTTGATGAAAAGACTATACTTTGGGAACGCGCCGACAAGCTCCGCCGCGCGGGTGAATATGATCGCGCCGCAGAACTTTACCGCGAGCTTCTAAAAATCGACGATACCGACAGCGAGATATATTGGTGTATCATGCTTTGCAGATACGGCATTGAATATGTTGAGGAATATGGTTCACGCAAGCGTATCCCCACGATCAACCGTTTTAGCTATACGCCGATAATCAATGATGAGGACTACCGCGCCGCCGTTCGCATCGCCGACGGCGACCGCCGCCGAATATACATATTGCAGGCGGGCGAATTGGAAGAACTGCGCAAAAAGGTTCTGGCGGTATCGCAGACCGAACAGCCGTATGACATATTCATCTGCTATAAGGAGACCGACCGCAGCGACAGACGCACCGAGGATTCGGTTTTGGCGGCGGGGTTATACCGTTCTCTTTCTGCGGACGGATACCGCGTCTTTTTTGCGCGCGTAACGCTCGAGGATAAAATGGGACGCGAATACGAACCGTATATCTTTTCGGCGATAAATTCCGCAAAACTGATGTTCGTGGTCGGAACATCGCCGGACAACTTCAACGCTCCATGGGTGAAAAACGAGTGGAGCCGCTATCTGACGCGTATCGCCGAAAACGGCGAGGGGACACTTGCCGTGCTGTACAAGGGGATGCGCGGCGAGGATCTTCCAGGCGAATTCGCTCATTTGCAAAGATTTGATATGTCCGCACCCGACTTTACAGAGGAGCTTTTGCGCGGAGTTCATAAGCTCTTTTCGGAAAGCTTACGCGGCGATATTCACAAGAGTGTCGAAACCTTTGCGGCGGAGAACGCCGCGGGACTTTTGCGCCGCGCTGAGATAAAGCTCGACGAGGGGGATTTCTCCCGCGCGGAGGAGCTGTGCGAAAACGCGCTCAATATCGAACCCGAAAACGCGAGGATCTATTATGTAAAACTGCTTGCGGGATTTGGCGTCAGTTCCGCGGAGCAGCTCGGCGAGTTGGCGGGCGATTTGGGGTTGTCTTCAAATTACCGTATGATAATGCGTTTCGGAGACGACGAATTAAAAGCGGAGTTGTCGGAATATCGAAAGTCGGCGCTTTATAACCAATATCTGTACACGCTTGACTGTGCCGATACCGAGGAGATGTGTCTTAAAGCGGCAGAGGGTTTCGGAGCGTTGGATGATTTTCGAGACAGCCGCGAAATGTCGCAAAAAAGTCTGGAAAAGGCAAAAAAAGTCAAACTTGAATTGGAAGCGGCGAGAAGTGAACGGGTCTACGTTCAAGCCAAAAAACTGCTAGAAAAAAACGATTATGGTGAGCTTTCACGTGCATTGCCGCTGCTTTCGGAGCTTGGAAATTACAAGGACAGCGCGGAGCTTCTGTCACAAACGCAGAATACGATCGCCGAGATAGACAAAGAGCGTAAAGAAGCCGCTAATCAAGCTGCGGAAATTGAAGACCGAAAACGCGAAAAGCATAACAAATTACGCAAAAACGCGCTCAAAACGGCGGCAATTGCTGTTCCCGCGGCTGCTGTCATTTCGATAACGGCGATCGTTGCTAACAACATAACGCTTTCGGATAAATACAAAAACGCGGTCGAAATGCGCGAAAACGGGGATTTTGACGGCGCCGCCGCGGCTTTCTCCGAGCTTGGAGCCTATTCCGATTCGGAAACGCAATTCACGGAAACGCTTTATCAAAAGGCGGAGGCTCTTTATGAGCAAAAAGATTACGACGAAGCCGAACGCGCCTTTATTGCCCTTGGTAATTACTCCGACAGCGCGGAGTTTGTTAAAAAGATACGGTACGCCGCTGCCGAAAGCGCTTTGGAAAACGGCGAATATGACAACGCGATCTCAATATATGAAATGCTCGGCAATTATTACGACAGCGCTGAGAATATTCTCAAAGCGAAATATCAAAAAGCCGAGACGCTTAAAAACGACGGCAAATTCAACGAGGCGGCTAT
>DKXD01000031.1:0-16811 GCA_002492075.1 Ruminococcaceae bacterium UBA7135 | reverse complement strand
GCAAATTCAACGAGGCGGCTATGCTGTTCAAGACGCTTGACGAATATTCCGACAGCGGCGAACGTGCAAACGAATGTAAATATTGCTATGCCGAGGCGTATTTTGAAGATAAAAAATACGATCAAGCGCACGGCGTGTTTTCGGCGCTCGGCGATTATTCAGACAGCGCTCAACGGGCGACCGAATCAAGATATCTTTATGCGGAACAATGTTTTGACAACGGCGATTTTGTAAAGGCAAGCGACATTTTCACCGAACTCGGCGATTACAAGGACTCGGCAAGCCGAGTGACGGAAGCTCAAAAATCAAGGGTGAAAGCATATATAAACGACAAAAAGTTTGAAGAAGCGCTCACAATCCTGAAAGATCTGGGTTATTCGGTGACCGACGAGCTTTTCGCCGAAACCGAATACAATTATGCCGTATATTTGCTGGAACAGGAAAGCTACAATCACGCAAAGAATGTTCTGGAGGAATTGGATGAAAATTACAAGGACGTCCGCGAAAAAACAAAAGCGGCTAAATACGGATTGGCGTGCAGTTATATGAAGGATCCCAAAGATGATTATATGCTCAAAAAGGCTGTTAAGTATTTTAAGGAACTTGGGGATTACTCCGACAGCGCACAAAAACTGATCGAGATAGATCATCTGAAATTTATCAACTCCGACGCGGGCGATATTATTTCGCTTGGAAAATTAAAGCAGTCGCGTTTGATCTCGATCGGTAAGGAACCGATAAATTGGCGAGTTCTGAAAAGAGAGGGAAACCGTGTTCTGGTAGTGAGCGAAAAGGTTCTTGACTGCCGAGAATACGGAAGTGAAACGTGGAAAGACAGTCCGCTGCGTTCCTATCTGAACGGAGAATTTTTTAACACCGTGTTCACAAGCAGCGAGCGGGCAATGATACCGACGGTCACCGTGAAAAATCCCGATAACGAAACCTACGGCACCTATGGCGGCGGCGATACCGAGGATAAGATTTTCCTGTTGAGTCTTGACGAGGTCAAGCAATATATTGCGGACGGAAACGAAACGCCGGATCACGAGGCAAGAAGAGCCGAGGGAACAACGTGGGCGCGTGAAAAATACGATGAGCTTGTGCCGCCGAATACCTACGATCAAGCAGGCGATACTATGCAGTGGTGGCTGCGCGATCCCGCGGAGGAGTCATATCACTTATATGTTTCGACGGGGGGCAATCTTTATCCCGAGGGAATAAAGATGAGCTTTAATCAGTGCGGCGTTCGCCCCGCAATGTGGATAGAATTGGGAGAGTGAGATGGCAGCGTTTGTTTGCAGAATGTGCGGCGGGATATTGGAGTTGCCCGATAAATCGAGGATCAGCCGCTGCAAGGCGTGCGGAGTTATTCAAAGCGTTCCGTTCCTTGACAGCGAGGATAAAGAGACCGCCTGCCGAAACGCGGAGCGTTTGCGCAGCGACGGGCATTTTGACAAGGCAATGGAGCTGCTGGAGGGTCTGATAAAGTTAAGCCCGACCGATGCGGATCTGTATTGGGCTGCGGTACTCTGTCGCTACGAAGTCGAGTTTTCACATGGGAGACCGGAGGTTCGGCGCGCTTTGGCAAAATCGTTGACGGCGGACGAGGACTATAAGACCGCATTGAGATACGCCGACAAAGAGCAGCGCAGGATCATGGAAAGAGCGGCAGCGGAAATTGATGCACTGCGCCGAAAAAACCTCGAAAGCGTTTTTTCTTCCGATGGGTGTGATATTATTCTCGTCTGTGGAAGCAGCGTTCCCGGTTCAAGGTTGGGAACAAAATTAACGGCGGCGGGATATCGTGTATCCCGCGCTGACAGCGCCGATGCGGACTCGGAAGCATTGGCGCAGGCAAGAGCAATGATAATTATATGCGATCGTGATACATTTGTTGATAATGACTTTGTACGCAGGCTTAAAAATTCGGGAAAAATGATAATTCCCGTTTTGGACGGGATATCGGTCGATCAACTTCCTATGGAACTAAAGAAATTCCAAGCCGCCGATACCGGTAAACTCGGCTGGGAAAACGATGTACTGAGCGGAACGGCGGCGATATTCAATAGGGGTAACGCGCAGGTCTCTCCGTCAAGATCGACCGAACCAATGCTTCGGAGAATTTATATTATGCTGGAAGACAACGATTGGAGCGGCGCGGAGAGAATTGCGGATCAGCTTATTGAAAAGAAAAAATGCGATCCGCAGATCTGCGCGGAAGCATATCTTGCGAAGCTTCTGTGCGAATACAGGATCCGCTCCGAAAGCGAGCTTAGTCACCTACAAGGGAGTTTTACCGGTTCCGAAAATTATCGCCGCGCAATGCGGCTCGGAGACGAGGGATTTCGTTTAAGAATACGCGCAATGCTTGGAGAACAAACATCGGATCACTCGAAAAGCGTTTCTTGATAAAAATAATTAGCGGAGCGGCAATTTGCCGCCCCGCTATTTCACGGCATCTTTTATACTATTCCCGTTGTTTTTTGTAAAACCGCCTGCAAAACACCGAATGTTTCCCGAGTTTTGGTAAACAATAATAAAAAACACATTGGAGATCAAATTGAATGAGTAACAAATCTGTTTGGGAACACACGAAAATGCCGGAATTTCCTTCCGCTTCGGGAGAGATAAAAACCGATGTTCTTGTAATCGGAGGCGGGATAGCGGGGCTGCTGACCGCGTATGAGCTGCAAAAAAGCGGAGTTTCCTGCGTACTCGCCGAAAGCGATCGTATCTGCGGCGGCGTTACCCGCGGAACGACCGCAAAGGTGACATTTCAACACGGGCTTATATATCAAGAAATTCTCAGCGGATATGGCGCGGAAAAAGCGAAAATGTATCTTGAAGCCAACCAAAACGCGCTTAAAAACATCGCCGCGTTATGCCGCAATATTGACTGCGGTTTTCAAAAAGTTGACAGCTATATCTATTCTCGAAACGACCGCGCTTCCCTTGAGCGAGAGATCGAAGCACTGGAGAAAATCGGGTTTTCCGCGGAATTTTGCAATCATATTGAATTGCCATTTTCAACGGCGGGCGCGGTAAAATTTAAAAATCAAGCTCAATTCGATCCTTTAAAATTCCTGCGCGGCGTTATAGGCAAAATTTGCAAACGGAACGGAAACGTACGCATATTTGAGCACACCCGCATAATCGATCTGAAGAGCGGCACCGCGTTATCGAAAAACGCAAAAATAACCGCCGATAAGATCGTCGTCGCCACACACTTTCCGTTTGTCAACACACACGGAAGTTATTTTCTGAAGCTCTATCAAAGCCGATCCAACGTTATCGCGCTTGAAAACGCCCCGAACGTCCACGGCATTTATATGGACGGCGACACGAACGGACTGTCTTTCCGCAATTTCGGCGACCTGCTGCTTATAGGCGGCGGAGCGCACAAAACAGGCATGCCGTGCAGACGCGGAGAGCTTGAAGCATTCGCCGCAAAAAATTATCCGAATTCGCCTATAAAATACTCATGGGGCGCACAGGATTGTATGTCGCTTGACGGCATACCGTATATCGGCAACTATTCCAAGTTCACTCCGAATATGTATGTCGCAACGGGCTTTAACAAGTGGGGAATGACAGGCGCTATGACGGCAGCCGAGATACTTCGCGGCAAAATTCTCGGTAAGGAAGATCCATACGCCGAGGTATTTGACCCGAGCCGTTCCATGCTCAAAAAACAGCTTTGGATAAACGGTGCAAATGCCGTTAAAACTTTGCTCACGCCGACCGCGCCGAGATGTCCGCATATGGGCTGCGCACTGAAACGAAACCCCGCCGAACATTCATGGGATTGTCCCTGTCACGGTTCGCGCTTTACCGAGGACGGAAAACTGCTCGATAATCCCGCAAACGGAAATTTGCGCAAACCGTGATCTTGACACGGTTTGCGCAATCACTTCTGTTTTGCCGACATTACGGTTTTATCAATATTCAAATTCAAAACTCGCTCGGTCGCTTGTGAACTTGCATAAAACCGTTCCCTTGTATGAAAAAACGTAAAAAGCCGTGCAGGAAGCGCTTTCGTGAATAGTACGGCTCATTTTTCCATTTATCGGTGCGGACAAAGGGTGAGAGTTTTTCTTGATAAGCTTTGCGGTAAGCTCATAATCTCCTTGCGATACGATGACTGTATTATCGCCGATATGCTTTAACTTCGCCCCCAGATATGTCGCGATACGGTGTTCTGTTCCGTTCAACATAACAATACCGATAATTCCCGTGAAACCAAAACCGAGAACGGGGATATCCGCAACCGAAAGCATAAGCGAGCCGTTTGTAAATCCGCTCTGCGTCCAGATGTATCTGCTTGGAAACGAAGTTCCGCGGTCGCCTTCGATATATCCCGCTCCGTTAAGAAATACATATTTCTTTCCATTGAGCGTTATTTTTCCGTCAACGCGGTGGGACATACTGTAAACGCTGTGACGGCATTGCATAAACGGCACAAATTTAAACGGTCCCATAATATCATATCGGATAGGCGTAAGTTTACCGAAACGCAAAACGCCTTTCGCTGTCAGTTTATCTGTTTCAATATCGAGTTTAATTCCCTTTTCGGAAAAAATATTTCTTCCCATAATAACAGACAAAATTTTTTCGCTATATCTCATATAGGAAAACGACAAAGAAAACGCTTCGTTATCCGTGATCATTTGCAATAAAATCTTTTTCTCGCCGCCGTAATAATGAAGCGACGGAATAAAGGCAATAGTTTGATTTTCCGAGGTGCATTTAAAATACCACCCCTTAAAATACTCCTGTTTTAACAACGCTCTTTCCTCCAACAGAATGATTTAAAATTAGTATGACCTGTTATTGAAATGGATATACTGAGCTTTACCGTTCACTTATCTGCAAATTTACGTTGTTTAGGACATCACACCGCAGCTGCAATCGGACAGTTTTGTAAAAATACGCGCGGAATCCTCCGCCGGCTTTTTGCAGTCGACCTTAACAGTCGGCTTATCGGTGAATTCGTCGATCTGCCACAGGATACTTGGAAAAGATTAAACTCGGCGACTGTTATCGTGCCTTTAGGAGAACTATGCGGCTTTATTGCTGCTTTAGAGTCACATATCGGACGGCATATTTTTTTCGAGTTTCCTAAAAATGCGCATCAATACGACTATCGCCGCTGCCGCGAGAATGATCTCGGCGGTCATTTGCGCGTAAGCAAGCCCGTACAGCGGGAAGAAATAATTCAAAACAAACAGCGCGGGGATCTCCAAAACGATCTTTCGGAGTATCGCGAAAAGCAGCGATTTCTTTCCCATACCGCATGCCTGAAATACGCCCACCGCGAGAAAATCCACACACAAAAACGGTATCCCGATGCACATTCCGCGCAAAAAGCTCGTGCCGTATGCCACGACCGCCTCGCTTTTCATAAAGAGCGAGGTAAGCCCTCCCGCAAAAATAAAGTAAAGTACCGAAACAACAGATAATGAAATAATTGATATCTTCATTGCAAAGGTCACGGCTTTTTTCATTCGGGGAACGTTCCCGCTTGCGTAATTGTAGCTGACAAGTGGCATTATGCCTTGTCCCAAGCCCATTGATATCTGCATTGGCACCATATTTATTTTATAGGATATTCCCATTGCCGCGACCGCGTCCGAACCGAAATCCGAAGTGAAGTTGTTCAGCACAGTCATTCCTGTGACATTGAGAAGATTTTGTATTGCCGCGGGGATCCCCACCGCGAAAACGCCGAGCATAACAAATTTTTTGAAACCAAACATTGAGGGCTTGATGCAAACATAAGTCTTTCCGCGCTTGATAAACAGCAAAATGAAGAAATACAGGCACGCCGCGCAATTCGACAAAAACGTTGCAAGACCCGCGCCCGCCGCGCCCATATTAAGAAATTGCGGCAGAATAAAAAGCGGATCGAGTATGATGTTCAGCAGACAGCCGCTCATCGTGCCGATACTCGCATGGAGCGACGAGCCTTCCGCGCGGACAAGATACGCGATCACTACGTTGAGGATCGCGGGAACAGCACCGCAGCTCACCGTCCATTTGAGATAACCGCCCGTTGCAGCGGCAGTTATCTCGTCAGCGCCGAGAACTTTCAGCAGCGGTGTTTTGAATATCGTGCAAAACGCGCCGAACAATACCCCGCAAAACAGCGCACAGTAAAATCCGAACGCGGAGCTTCTGTAAACCGTATCGTAGTCCTTTCGTCCCAAGCCCCTACTCATCATACTCGACGCACCCACTCCGAACAGGTTGTTCACGGCGTTGAACGCCAGCAGAACGGTCGAAGCGAGCGTCACCGCGGAGTTCTGCACGGAATCGTTCAACATTCCCACAAAGTAAGTATCCGCGAGATTGTATATCACCATTACAAGCGCGCTTATCATTGTCGGCACGGATAATGTCATAACCGCGTTTGGTATTGAAACGGTCTCAAATAACCGCGTTTTCTTTTCGTCTTCCATCGATAAGTATCTCCTTTAAAGCAGCAGCGTTACCGTAAATTCCGCGCCTTTAATATCCAATGTACCGTCCGAGGCAGGGAACGTCTTGTATTCGCTGTCGGACAGCGCCGTACAGAACAACTCGCGCATATCGGCATTATCCTCCGCAATAAGAATATTGAGCATAATGTCACCCCCTTGTTTTTTAATTCATGCTTATATTATATCACATAAATATCACACCAAGGTAAACAATTCATAAAATTTTCACCTGTAATTTGAAATCGGACGATCAGAGCAGCGCGTCATCGGGATATTTTGTTACGACAGCAGCGACCAAACTCGGGAGCTTCGAATATCGCGGTCATACGTATCGAGGACCGAAAAAGAGCATTGGAAAAACTTAGAAAGTGATTTAAAAAATAACGCATTTTATATGGCTTTGACCGACTTCATACTCTGCCAATCAAAAGATTTTCCCCTAAATCGTAAATTACACTTGACATTTGCTTTAATACATTGTATAATAATGATAGCACTCATTTATATTATTGCAATCAGCGCAAGACACCCCGATCGATGCCGTGCGCCTTTTTTGTAATAGTTAAATATCACAAAACGACAAACCAAAAAGGGGGAAGTACTATGAAAAAAAGCATTAAGGTAATGGTTGGATTTCGCGTTATCGCGGCACTATTGTCCGTGTTGCTTTTCAGCATTATGACGACAATCAACACGATACGTATCGACCGCAACAACAAAGCCTCGTCTCAGACTAACGCCCTGCTTGACCGCGCAGAGCGCGCCGAAACCGCACACTATAAGTGGATAGCCAACCTGAGCAATGCATTGTATGCGGGTACGGAATTTACCGGAAGCAAGGATCCGACGACCTGCGTGCTTGGACAATGGCTTTACGGAAACGCAGATACGGACGACCCGACGATACTCGCTCTGCGTAATGAGATAGAGCCGCTTCACAAGGAGCTTCACCAATCTGCCACCCATGTTCTCGATCTTTACGGCAGCGATCCCGCCGAAGCGCAGAAGTATTTCCAGGAAACCATTCAAGCCAACCTCACAACTCTTGTTTCAAAAATCGACAGCATTATAGAACGCAGCGGCGAACTTAATCAAGAGAGCCTTAGTGTAATGTCGCATGCTGTCACGATAATGCATATCACATCCGGGGTATGCTTGGCACTTGCTTTGATATGCCTGATAAGCCTTATTCAATACGTTTTGAGCCACGTTGTAAAACCTCTTATAAACATCACAAATAACAGCCGTGTGCTGCAAAACGGTCAGCTTTGCTTCAATATGGAATATAAATCGGAAGACGAGGTGGAAGAGCTTATCCACACTCTGACGACCTCAATGTCTCAAATATCAAAATATGTTGCCGATATTAACAGAATAATGGGAGAATTTTCCAACGGAAATTTCAACGTACATACGTTCACCGATTATATAGGAGATTTCCAAAGCATACAGAACTCTATAGAAAGCTTTACCGATACCATGTCAAAAACGCTGGGGAATATAGCGAACGCGGAACGGAAGATCTCCGAAAACGCCGAGCAGCTTTCCAACAACTCCCAATCACTTGCGCAAGGCGCTACCGAACAGGCAAGCGCTACCGAAGAACTGTATGCGACGCTTGACGAGCTGTATAAGAGCGCTCAGGGGAATGTGGGAACAGCAAATGAAGCCAAAGAACACGCGCGGCTTACCGGCGAACAGGTTGCTCAAAGCAGCGAGCAAATGAAGCAAATGACGGACGCCATGTCCGACGTAAGCAGTTCTTCGGAACAAATCGGGCAAATCATCGCAACTATCGAAGATATCGCATTTCAGACCAATATACTCGCGCTGAACGCCGCAATTGAGGCGGCTCGCGCGGGCGACGCGGGCAAGGGCTTTGCCGTAGTAGCCGATGAAGTCCGCAGTCTTGCAGCACAATCGGACGAAGCGTCCAAAGCCACCAAAGTCCTTATCGATAACTGTGTGAACGCGTCCAACAGAGGTCGCGAAATAGTGAACGCGGTATCCGACACATTAAAGAAAACGATCGATCAGGTAACACACTCCAACGAGAACATCAGCGTTATCGCGGACGCAGTCCATGATGAAGCGGATTCCATAACGCAGATAAACCAAGCGTTGGGGCAGATCGCCACGGTCACGCAGACCAACTCCGCTAGCAGCGAGGAAGCCGCCGCAGTCAGCGCGGAACTGTTTTCACAAGCACAGCTTTTGCAGGAACTCACCTCGCAATTCGTTCTCAAAAAATAATTTTCCACAGGTTATCGTCACATAAGCTTAAATCCCCCGCATAGACGGGGGATTTAACTATGAAAAAGGATAGTTATCGCTCAAATCTGAACGACTTAAAGTCGAAGTCGCTGCCTGGCAGGAAAACAAACGATACATTTCCTTTGCCGTTTATGCCGCTGATATCGAACCGCCGCTCGGTGTATTCCTCCGAGCCGGCAAATTCGCAAAGCTCGCGAACCTCCGCGTCATTTTTGAAGATAATGTGGATACTGTTTGACGGCAGCTTCGATTTTCCCGTGATAACGACCGAAGTAGGCGGAGCGTCCGTAAAATCAAACTCGCCGAAGCTCATCATAACGTTGTTACCAATACCCGTCACCGCGTCTGTTTCCCGCGCGAACTTGTCGCCGTAAACGCTCTCGCAGTCGGCGGCGCATATCTCCGCAGTCTCCTTAACGGGTCTCTCGAAGCTGAATCCGCCGACATGAAATCCGTCGCCCGATTCCATAACGAACGTGTGCCGTCCTTTAAGCTTTTTCGACAGCTTGAACGTGTTAGGAATATATGTCAGCCACTGCGGCGGCTCGTGATAGACAAATTCGCCTAGAAGCTCTCCACCCTCGCCGGGTATGCCGTCGTAAAAACGTATCTGAACGGGAGTTGTACAGTTCGCGTATATGGGCACGGTAACAGTATCGCTGCCTATACTGCCGAAATCGACGTTCTCAAAACCGAACCAGCTGTTCTCGCTCGCGAACGCCGCGCCGCGCTCGATACCGTTCCCCGCGTTTCCACTCTGTACGGTGAACAGCCCGCCTATAACAAATCCGTATGGGTCGAAAAACGCCTTGCCAAGCCCCTCGCCTTTAAGAGCCAACGGCGTGACGATATGATACTTATCCGTGCCATTCTTGCACAGCGCGCGCAGGAAAAACTCTCCGTCGCCGTTGCATTTGACGGTTACACTTCCGCCGTCAACGGAGACTATCTCCGCAAGATTTGACGGTATGCCAAGCACGGTAGTTATCCTGTACTCTATTTCGTCCTTATATGACGCGTTCGCGGGAAAGACCTCCGTGTTAAACACGATAGTCTTTCTTTCGGGAGTAAACACGCAGCTCTCGCTTGAAAACGCTATCTTCCTTATTGGAATATCGTTCTTCTCATCCGGGCATTCAGCCGCCGTATGCGAATTTTGCGTCAGCGCCGAAATGCCCTCACGAACCTCGGCGGCAACAGCTTTCAGCGTAAGAACGCTCTCCAAAAGCCCCGGCGACGAGACCTTTACATATATTTCCCCATGCTCGGTCTTCGCGGCGATAATAGCCAGCAGCTTGCCCGAAAACAATCGGCGAGAGGTTCCTTTATACTGCTCGTAATCCGTAGAATCGCCGTTATCAAGTCCCACAAGCCGTCCCGCACCTCTAACGTCCACAAATACGCGGTTATTTGCGTTTGCGACAAACGTTCCGTCCTTGTCCAATGCGGATATCTCAACAAATATCAGATCCTCGCCGTTTGCTTTAAGCTCCGTTTTGTCTGAGAATAATCCGATACGAGCCGTATCTCCGAACGACCGCTGATGATCCCGCGCTATCTCCCTGCCGTTTTCGTCATAAGCGACCGCAGTCAATTCGCCGCTCTTATACTTGATAACGGCGTCCAGAGACAGCTCCTTGCCGCACTTGTGATCGATGTCCTTTTCCGCTATCTTCTCGCCGTTAAAGAACAGCGCCGCCTTGGGCGCATTGGTGACCGCGCGCACATCGATATCCTGTCCGTCGATAAAATCCCAATACGGGAAGATGTGTATAAACGGCGCTTTTTTATAATCTGTCCACTCCGCGCGGTAGATATAAAAGCTGTCTTTTTTAAATCCCGCGGTATCTATCTGCCCAAAATAGCTGTTCTTGGTGGAGTACGGCGTAGGCTCGCCGATGTAGTCAAACCCCGTCCAGATAAACTGACCCGCACAGAATTCCGCGTCACGATCGGCAATAATACAGTACTCGGAATTTTTCGCGCCCCAGCCCGTGGTGCAATTTCCCAGTGCCGAGCACTGCTCATCGTCATCGGCAAGCACCGACTGACTTAGCGGAAAATGATATATCCCGCGGCTTTGCAGCGTAGAAGCGGTCTCGCTTCCGTAAACACACCAATCGGTATGCTGCTTGTGGTGTTCGTCATAGAGGCGCTCGGCGTAATTATATCCGGCGATCTTTAAAATATCCGCGCACTTCTGCGCGTTTTCCCACTGCATATAATTCGATCCGATAGTAACGTACCCGTTACAGCGCGGATCGTGTTCTCTGACAAGCCCCGCCAGCAGCGAGGTTATCTCCTGACCCCTGTCGCTCACATGGGTATCGTATATCTCATTGCCGATACTCCACCCGATAACGCACGGGTGATTTCTGTCGCGGCGAACCCACGAAGCAACGTCCTTCGCACACCATTCTTTGAAAAAGCGCGAATAATCGTTCTCCGTTTTGGGCAGTTCCCACATATCGAAGCCCTCCGACAACACAAGAAATCCCATTTCATCCGCCAGCTCCATAAGCTCCACGGCGGGCATATTGTGAGAAGTGCGAATAGCGTTCACGCCCATTTCCCGCAGCATAACGAGCTTGCGTTTGAACGCCGTCTTATTGAACGCCGCGCCCAGCGCTCCAAGGTCGTGATGTTCGCATACGCCGTGCAGCTTTATGTGCCGCCCGTTCAAGAAGAAGCCCTTATCGGGCGTAAGCTCAATATCGCGAAATCCGAACCGTACCTCCTCGCGGTCAACGACCGCGCCGCCGCGCAGCAGCTCGCACACGCAGGTATACAGATACGGAGCGTCGATATCCCAAAAGACGGGCTGCGGAATGGTCAGAACGTCGGTGTTTACGGAATACGAACTGTCTTCACGTCTGACAAGCTCGGTCATGCGGCTCCTGTCGAACGCGCAGCACGGCGAAATCTTTTCCGCGATCACGTTATTCCCATCCAGAATAACTCGCCTTATCAACAATTCGCTCACAGATATGCCATTGGGGCGCTCCGCTTCCGCTGTTACAGTGACTTCTCCGCCCTTTGTGCTGATATAAACGCCGTCGCTCACCAAGTGGCACTCTCCGTATCGCTTGAGCCACACATTGCGGAATATTCCCGCGCCCGAATACCACCTCGTGTTCGGGCAGCGATAATCTACCCTCACCGCTATGAGGTTTTCGCCCTCGCATAGCAGGTCGGTGATATCAAACTCAAACGTGGAATATCCGTATTTCCACTCCCCCGCAAGCTTGCCGTTCACATAGACCTTGCTGTCCATATAAACGCCCTCAAACCGCAATGCGGTGCGCTCTTCCCCGGATATATGCAGCTTTCTTCTGTACCAGCCCGTAGAAGTCTCATACAAATCACGAGTATTATAGATGAGCCAGTCATGCGGTATATCTACCTTTTCCCACGCAAGATCGTCCGAGTATTCCGTGTCTATCGGATTTTTGGAAAATTCCCACTCGTCACATAACAACATCATTTCGCTCATAAACTGATCCTTTCCTTCTTACAAACAGCAGCCGAGACCGCCTAATTTATTCCGAACTCTTGCCTTTTCCCGTGAAAAATGCGATGATACCCGCCAACAGCAATATTCCCGCGACTATGGGATAAACGATAAGCAGCTTATTTGTAGTACCGTAAATATCAAGCGCTCCCTTAAAAATGCTGCCCACCGTAAGCGCCGCCACGCCCGAATTCCACGCGTTCAGCGAAAATCTGCACGGCGTCTTTTTCCCGAACAAACCGAGCGCAAAAAGCGGGATCGCTCCAAGCGTAAGCGGAATCACGAACGCGTAGATCATATAGTAAGAATACACCTCGTGGCTGAATTTTTCATACACGGCTCCTATAACCGCGCAGAACAAAGTTATAATAAGATACACAAAAGCGGTTTTTATAACGCTTTTGGTTTTGTCATCCAATGTAAACAATGTCGCTTATGCTCCTTTCAGCGATACGTTTGCCGTTCGATGTGGGTTTGTTGATAACTTTTCCGTTAAACACCATGGAGGACGAGCCGCCGCCGTCAAGATTATACGCGGTAACCGCTCCCAAACCTTTCATAAACTCGGCAAGCTGATAAAGAGAAAGTCCTTCGCTTTCGCTTGTGCGGCCGTCCGACACCACGCAAACATAATGCAGCGGCTCTATCATACCGATAGCGGTTCTGGGATTGCTCGTTTTGGAATACTTCACCTCGCTGTTTACGTCAACAGCAACAGCGCCGTTATTGACAAGCGCGGGTCCGAACGAGAAAGCCTGCCACGCCCGCCGTTCTGCAAGCTCCTCGGCGCTTACGGTATAAGGATCGATAACTTCCATATTCCCGTCTGCATAGACGCACAAAACCTCCTCGTTGGGAGTATCTCTGTAAATTATTCCGTTGCGGATAACAAATCCGCTTTCGCGAATACCGTAATAGTCTCCGTTTATCGCAAATATCGCGTTATGCGCCGCCGCGATCTCGGACGTTACAGCCGTAATATTCTTTCCGTAGGTGTCAAACGCAAAGGCTGATTTTAGGTACTGCGCGGAGCTTAGCTTGATATCCGCGATATAAACCTCGGTATCGTATACTCTTTGCTGTGAAAGCGAAATGCTTATATTGTCGTCCTGATAATGTGTATCATCAAGGAAAAATGAGCCGCCGATGCTGCTTTCCTCGGGTTCGGGAACGCTGCTCGGTTCATCAAGGGGAGTTTCAATTATCGTTGTGCTGCTTTGCGGTGCGGAGCTTTCGGCAACGGAAGAACTGGGGCTATCGGGTCTTATGTGACTTGAAAAAGCCGAGCTTTCTGTCGCCGACGAGCTTGTTTGAGCCGTGCTGACGCTCTCCGTTTCGTGAGTTGTTGAGCTGCTCTCCGAAAACTCAAACAAACTTGTGTTCATTTCCGTTGCGTTTGTATTATACGAACGAGAGATCAGAAACGTATCGGACGCCACATAAACCGTAAATGCCAAAAGCGCCGCCGTGTATGCGATCGCCCAGATGTGTTTTTTCATAAAATCTATCTCCTTATGACAAGTGTTCGTCGGAACGGTCATTTTTTTCGAGCTTCTCGTCGGTGTTTCGGAAAATGATTTTGTGCTGCACAAGCCAGCTCACCGAAAACATAACGATCTCCGTCAATATCTTTGCGGCATAACCGTTGACGTTCCAGAACGTCAACAGCTTCAGCAGACCCGTGTTGCAGGCGAGGATGCCCGCCGCGAGCAAAAAATACTGTATCGCCGACTTTGCCACCGAGGTCTTGCTTTTGAACACCATTTTCCTGTTCAACGTGTAGTTTACCGAGGCGCTTACGACACGCGCGATGATATTCGACAAAACAAGCTGACCCGTCGTTCCGAAAAGCAGACAATATAAGGCGTAGTCCACGCAAAAGCCGATAAACGATGACAGCGAGAATTTCAGTATTTCTTTGTATATCCTGTAAGAATCTTTTAGGGGTTTAAAATGTGACGTCGAATTGTCGTTCAGATACACAGTTTCTATCTCAAGTTCCCGTATCGGAATACCCGCCTTTGCTGCGCTCATAAGCACGTTCATCTCGTACTCGTACCTTTCACCCGAAACGGAAAGCAAAAACGGCACGGAGCTGTCCGAAAAAGCGCGAAGACCCGTTTGCGTATCGTAAACCTTAACGCCGCTTGACAAACGAAACACAAACCTTGTTACCGTGTTCCCGAAACGACTGCGAAGCGGTACTTTTCCCGTAAATTTTCGCCCTCCCAGCACAAGAGCATTGGGGTACTTTTCCGCCTCGCCGCACACGGCAACGGCATCCTCTACCCTATGCTGACCGTCCGCGTCGACCGTAACAACTATATACGGATCGAAGTAATGCTCCGATATGTATTTCAGCCCTGTTTTTACAGCCGCGCCCTTTCCGAGATTTACGGGGTGTACAAGCACCGACCCATACTCGCCCGCTTTTTCAAAAATATCCGCGCTGCTGCTTCCCGAGCCGTCGTTCACGATCAAGACCTCAAAGCCGTTTTCTTTTAAGCCCTCAGCCACGTCAATCAGCGCCTTGTCAGGCTCGTAGGCGGGTATCAAGGCTATTCTTTTTATCGCGTTCATAAAGAAGCTCCATTTCCTCGTTCCAACGCCGCAAACCGTCCTCAACCCAATACATATCTGTCATATATTTGCGTCTATCCAAGCCGCTCGTTTTTCCAAAAAGCTCTTTAAATAATCGATCTGCATATCAAATGTGTTAAGATTTGCTGTCGCCCACGCCTCATACCCAGACTTGTAGCCCATTGTCTTCCAGATCTTGTAGTTCTCCGTTTGAGAACGCCGCGCCAAAGCGGAGTTCCTTTCAATGCTGCTGTAAGCCGCTGAAAGCAGCCTGTCCCTCACCTCAAACCACCGCGACTTCAAACGGCTTCTGAAATCGGGATCGTTCATCAGATAATTGCACCAGTTTACATCGATGTAAGCGTCCTCAACATCGGTGCCGACAGTGTTCCATGTGTTATATGAGGGGTTATCGAGAGAGAAATTGCCGAACGCCAGATCAAAATCCCATATCGGACCCATTTTGATCTTGCCGCCTTTGTCCTTGGTGAAATAACAGCTTCTGCGAAAACAGCTGTCCAGATTGCAGGTAAGCTCCTGCATAATTATCCAATCCACAAAGCTGTCCACGTCAATATAGTCCTCATAATTGCCTCCGGTAACGATGGCGCTGTCTGCCGCGTTTACATAATCCATAATGAACTTGCGCTGTTCATCGGTCATATCCTCGGGTTTTGGATCAACGAACGTGCAGTTGTCCGCGCTGTTGGTTTTCGTGGAGAAATAGTCTATTCCTCTGACAAGTTCTTCACCGTCCGCGCCGCCGACCTCAAGAAGATAACCTCGGTCAACTTCAACGGGACTTTCGTATAGGTTTATTTTTTTATTGGCGATCTCGCGCTGCTCCCCCAAAGCATACACGCCCCGATATTCGCCGTTCACAAACAGATCGACAGAATACTGCGTCGGCGTCCAGACAAAAGAATCAAGCTCCCTGCCCATATCGTAAGCCACTATATTGCGAATAAGCGACTTATCGGAATAATTCGCCAAAAGAATCCAGTCCTTATTGCTTGGCAAACCCAGAATTCCCGCTTTTTCGTTCAGTTTTATCCGATAAGGCTTTTTAGGCCATTTCCATGTGGAATGTCCTCTGCCGTGTATGCCGCCGTCAAGGAACTCCGTACTCTCAAAACCCTCGGCGCCCGAGCTGTCGATGTACATCGTCATTTCGGAATAGACGTCGCGGTCAATGCCGTCAACGCCTAAACCGTTCGCTAAGTAAATGTTCACGATAGGAAGATCGTAAACCGTCCTTTTCACCTCAATCGAATAATTCCGCGTTGCTCCGTTAGTATCGGTAACGACAAGCGAGTTCTCCTTGGTAAGGTCTATGCTGCCGTTGGCGTTCACCGCTCCGTCAAATCGATACTGCCCGCCGGAAATATTCACGTCAACGAAGCAATTTTGCAAGGTTTTTATATCCACATAATTGTCATACCCGATATTTATCGTTATCTTGCCGTTGATGTTATCAACGGTGAACGCCCGCGCGGCATTTATCGTGCGGTTATTTGCGGATATCTCCGCGCTGAGAACGCTCGCGCCGAACATTTCCTGCGGTTCCGAGCTTGAAACTGATGACGAAAAAACGGTTGAGCCTGAAACAGGCGTTGATACGACCTCCGCCGAGCTTTGCGCCAACATACTGCTTGAACTGTGGGAACTTGCAGAACTCCCCACGGACACGGCTATGCTTTCCGATAATACGGCGGACGAGGATGTATCGGAAAGAACCGTATTTGTTCCGCAGCCGCAAAAAACAAAACATATTATCAAAAACATCAGGAATCGTTTCAGAAATTTCATAATTATATCTCCCAAGGCGCATACTAAAAAAATGAAACTTCTCGCGCCGAAAACTCTCGATTATATTATACAATAAGTTCCGATAAATGTCAAGGAAAAATTAGGTGAAAACGGCTTATACTAATTTTCCATTAAAAGCAGACACACTATCTTTTTCT
>DKXD01000189.1 GCA_002492075.1 Ruminococcaceae bacterium UBA7135 | reverse complement strand
TCCCCCGCGAAGCGGGGGAGAAAAATAAAATAATATGAGTTGTTTTGGAGGCTTAAAAATGACGGGCGAGTTATATCAGATGTGTATGCTTACCGCCGCGGCGAAGTCGGCGCTTTTCGGCGGCTCGGACTTTGAATACGAGCCGATAGCCTACGAAAACAAAGTGGAGTTCTTATTTTTGGACAATATCAAGCAATGCGGAGTGAAAGACCGCACCGCGAAGGCTCCCGAAAAATGGTATGAAAACTGCGTAAAAAAGGGCTTGCGCGATATAAAGCTCATTATGCGCACAGAGGTCGAGGACAGACGGGCTTTGGGCTTTGCCAACACCTCGCAGAGCTTTATCCTGTGTTACTTCAAGAACGGCGAGATTACGGCGTTTGTGCCGAGATGGGAGTTCGACCGAAGCAAGAAAAAGTGGGATATCCTCTATACGGAATATCTTGACCTTATTCCTTATGTCAAACCGTATTGTGACGACAATACCGACGATTTCCGCGAGGTGCTTATCGAGATAGAGGACTTAGCCGAGCGGATAGACTGCGGCGGTTTCGCGAAGATTTTTGAGCGCGCGCGCAATATTCTGGACGGCGATGAAAAACTCCCCGAACCGAAGCTGCCTATGCCGCGCATACCACAAAAGTATCTTCCGCTGTTTTACGCGGCGGATACGGCGGACGTTTTCGGCGCAATGGGCAGCTGGAACGATTCGCCGCCGTATTTGGCTCACGAAAAGGGTTTGGATACGGAATACGAGGAGCTTTCGGCAAGGCTTCTTAAAAACATTCGTCTTGCGGTTCTCTATGCGGTGAACGAGTGGAGATGAAAGCGCGGAAAAATCGAATAACTATCAAGGGAGAGCGGCGGCTCTCCCTTTTGCTGTAAAATTTTTCGTCATTTTTAACAAATCGCCCCAAAACACCTTGACATTATATATAATGGTATTTGTATGGGATTTTCCCCGAATATCATCGAAAGGAAAAACAAGATGAAGAAGAAAATTTTAGCCGCGGCGGTTTGCGCGTCAGTGGTTTTGTCGCTTACCGCGTGTGGAAAGAGCGAAAACTCGTTAAGCAGTTTGCCTAACCAATCCAACGGCACGTCAAGCAAGCCCGTATCATCAGCGTCGAAGCCGGACGCGGCAAGCAGCACCCCGGCGAGCTCCGCAGCCTCCTCTGCCGAAAGCAAACCCGAAAGCAGCACGGTGCAAAGCGTGCCCGAAAGCTCAACGCAGGAGAGCAAGTCCGAAGAGAGCACTCCCGTTGTTGAAACAGTAGATTGGGATACCGTGCCGTATGCGGACGAGCTGGACTTTATGACCGAGGACTGCGAGGGCGGCGTGAAGATTACGAAGTATCTCGGCTCGGAAGAAGTTGTTAAAATACCCGAAACTTTTGACGGAAAAGCGGTTGTTGAAATAGGCGGAAGTAGAAATGTGTTTGATAATGACAAAGTGACTGATATAAAGCTTCCAAAAGCCACCAAAATAATCGGAGATGAGGCATTTTATGATTGCCGCAACTTAAAAAGTGTCGATATACCCGATGGTGTTACAATGATTGATGGTGATGCTTTTTGGGGTCTTCCCTCCCTGAAAATGATAACTTTACCCGACAGTGTAACTTTTATTAATGATGATAAGGGGCAGTCATACCCTCTTATCATTAATTACAACATCACTTACAAAGACAAAACCTACTATTGCAGCGAAGATAACACAGACTTGAGTGATGTATGGAGTTTGATCGATACTATATAATTTAGCCGACAACCCGTTTGTTATTGAAAACGGGGTGCTGACAAAAGCTTCTTGTGCCTTGGAAAATGAAGTTGTTATTCCAAACGGTGTGACCGAGATCGGACACTTTGCTTTTTCGAGGTGTAAAAATGTAACAAGCGTGGTTGTTTCGGAAGGGGTTACAAAAATTGGACAAGGCGCATTTAAAATGTGCGAAAAACTTAAAAGCATAACTCTCCCCGACAGCATTAGCGAATTAGATGACGGCACTTTTTGGTTTTCAGATATTGAGGAAGCCACCTATAAGGGCAAGACCTACAAGCAAAACCAATTCCCGAACCTTATCAAGGCGGTAAACGGGGATTAGTATAAGCTCGGTCAAGCTATGGACAGCAGCCGATACTGCTTAAAAACAAAACCGCGCTCTGCAAAACTGCGGAGCGCGGTTCTTTTTATACAAAAATCAACGCGCCCATTGGATAACAGGCGCGTTATTATATTCCGTCAAGGCGGTTTTCGGGGCTTTGGGCGGCATGGACGATTTAAAAAATAAACACGGTTTTAAGCGTTTCATCGGCTTTATAGTAAATTATGTGATTTCTCGCGGTAAAGTGCCGAATTTCCCTGCTTTTCCACGGTTCGACATCATATACCGGGTAAATAAACGGCATATCCTCTAAATCATTTATCCTCTTTTTGATTTCTCCGCATACCTTGCGGGCAGAATTAGGATTGCCCAATTCGACAGTATAATAATGACGGATGTTACGCAGATTTTCCTGAGCCAATGACATCATTATTAGCTTCTGCTTCATTGTCAAACTCTTTCTAAAAATTTCCCCAAAATTTCTCAAACGGCGTACCGCCGCCGCTTAACATTTCCTGCCACGATCTTTCCATATCGGCGTCAAACTCTTCTTTGCTTTGCTTTACATATTCCTCTGCCATAATCACAGCATCCCTTCAAAAAATCCGCCTAAATATATTATAGCACATTATTCCGAAAAATGCAATACATTATTAAAAACGGTTGACAACAGCGACAAAAAGTGGTAAAATAAAACTGTATAAATATTTTTAGGAGAGCAGGCGTATTGCAAGTCAATTCACATACTCCCCCGACAAAAAGGAAGGTAATTCACAATGGATATCAAAGTACAAAAGACGACATCGCCTAAGGCTAAGCCTGCGGACGAGACCAAGCTCGGCTTCGGACACGTATTCACCGACCACATGTTTGTGATGAACTATGATACCGGCGAGGGCTGGCACGACGCGCGTATCGTTCCCTACGGGGAAATATCGCTGTCTCCCGCGGCTATGTGCCTGCATTACGGTCAGGAGATATTCGAGGGCTTGAAAGCGTACCGCACCGCCGACGGCTCCGTGCAGATGTTCCGTCCGCGCGAGAATTTCAAGCGTATGAACAATTCCGCCGAGCGTATGGTTATCCCGAAATTCGACGAGGAGTTTATGCTCAAAGCGCTGAGACAGCTTGTTGAAATGGAACAAGACTGGGTTCCGCACACGGACGGCGCTTCGCTTTACATTCGCCCGTTCATCTTCGCGACAGACCCGTATGTCGGCGTAAAGCCCGCCGATCATTACCTCTTCCTTATCATTCTGTCGCCGTCGGGCGCGTACTATTCCACCGGGCTTAACCCCGTTAAGATCTATGTCGAGCAGAAGTATGTTAGAGCGGTCCGCGGCGGCACGGGCTTCGCCAAAACGGCGGCGAACTACGCCGTTTCTCTTAAGAGCCAGGACGAGGCTCACAATCAGGATTACGAGCAGGTTCTCTGGCTGGACGGCGTGGAGCAGAAGTACATTGAGGAAGTCGGCTCTATGAACATCTTCTTTGTTATAGACGGCGAAGTTATCACTCCGCAGCTTACGGGTTCGGTTCTTCCGGGAATTACGCGTAAATCGTCTATCGAGCTTTGCAAAAAGTGGGGCATGAAAGTTACCGAGCGCCGCATAACTATCCAAGAGGTCGCAGAGGCTTACGACAACGGAAAGCTCGACGAGGTGTTCGGCACGGGCACGGCGGCTGTTATCTCGCCCGTAGGTCACCTTAAGTGGGGCGATAAGATCATGACTATCAACAATAACGAGATAGGTCCGATCTCGCAGCGGCTCTATGATACCATGACGGGTATTCAGTACGGCAAGCTGCCCGATGATATGGGCTGGATAGAGAAGCTGTGATAAGCTGACTTGCTATGGTAAATAAAGTTGATAAACTCGCCGCGGAGATTTTGGAGACCATAACCAAACGGTATGTGGTGAGCGGTTTGGCAATACCGAAAAGCATTCTCAAACTCAAAGACGAGACCATGAAGATATTTGCCGAGGTTCACAACAAGCCCGACGGCAGCTTTCCCGCGGAGTACGAGCGGCGGCTTGCCGAGATAAAGGAAACGCTGGACAAAGGAGACCGACAATGAGAAAGTTTGCGAGAAGCATGGCGGCGTTAGCGTTTGCGGCGGTGACCACAGCGGCTTTGACGGGCTGCGGCGGCGAGCAAAGCTCAACGGCGCAGCAGCCTAGCTCGGCGGGGCAGAGCAGCGTCGCGGGCGGAAATTTCTCCGCCGAGAATTCGGCTGCGTCGTTCTTTAGCACGGAGCATATCATTAGATCAAAGGTAACGTCCGCGGACAGCAGCGCAATGTCGGTGGCGAATACCGTAAAAACTTGGATCATGGATAATCAGACAGCCGGAGGGCGTATGCCGGGCGAGGGCGAGGGCACGATAATTTTCGACAACGGAAACGTAACCTTGTCGGGCGTTATTACGGACGCGGACAAAACGAAATACACCTCCAACTTTGAAACTTTATCGGAGCGCTTAAAAACCGATTTTCCGAGTACAACCGCGTATGTAAAGATCTATATAAACGGCAGCGGCAATGCGTACGCTTGTGTGTTTGTTGAGGGAGAGACCAAAGCGGACGAATCGGATATCCCCGGCAAGGACGATCTTGGCAAGGGTTGGAAATGGGACGGCAAAACAGCGGGAGTATCGCCGTCGGGAAAGATCGTGGGAACCTATCCCAGAACCGCGCTTGAGGGTCAATAAGGCGCTTCTGAAAATCGGCTTTGTATTTTGCTGCGAGGTGAACCGTTATGAAGAAAAGAACGCTAATATCAACGCTTTCCGTAGTAGGAGCTTTTTTGACAGCGCTTGTGTTGTTTATGATATCTCGCGGAAACATCAAAAAAGCCGAGGAAAACAACGAGTTGCTGGCGGTGAATTTCGTGGAGCTTGGCTTGATACTTGACGATATCGCAAGCGCGGGCGGCAGACCGCAAATGCTGGCGAGCGTTCGGGAGAATAAGCCCCGCGCCGTAAAAGTCGTGAATAATCTTCGCGAGGTGTGCGATTACTTTGAAAAGGTAAAGGTGCCGGGCAAGCTGAAAACCGAGCTTGCCGAAGTCCGCGCGTCGCTCCCCGGTTTTCGGCGTTTCCTGGACAAATACGAGAATATGTTCCAAGACGTTATGCTGGAAAGCGAGTTTGTGGCGTATGTAAACGAGATGTCGGATTCCGTTGAGGCAATAGCGGGCGACAACAGCTTCATTATGGCGGAGCAGCGGTTTATGAAGAAAATGCAGCGGCTTGACGACAGAAAAGGCGGGCTTATGTGGCTGTAAACGCGCGGCGGGGCGAAAAGACAATTATGGCAAAACTTATCGTTTCAATGCTTATCGTGGTCACGATAACACTGCTTTTCACGGGCTGCCAAAAGCGGCTCACCGAGGAGGAATACCTAGGGCAGGTGAAAGGGGCGTATGAGGAGTACGCGGCGGCTCTGGAGGAATTCGAGAGCGTTCGGGCGGACGTCGGCACAAGTCAGGAGATAATGGAAGAACAGACAAAGGCAACGGAAATTTGTGACCGCGCGGAAGAAGCGCTGAATAAGTTCTCCAAAATGAACCCGCCCGACAGCTTTCTCGAAAAGCATAAGGAGCTGCTTGCGGCGGCGGAGCTTGAAATACGCTTTATCAAGGCACAGAAAAAGGTGCTTTCGGCGAAAACGCCCGACGAGCTTTCGGAGTATTCGGCTCAGGCGGGCACGGTATTCAGCGGCGTGCCCGAGGAGAAGCAGCTTCCCGCTGTTATCGGAAAACTACTTAAGGAGATAGAATTATGACAAAACGTATCATTTCATTGATTATCGCGCTCGTTATCCCCATGGCGTTTATGCTTACGGGGTGCAAAGGCGGCAAACCGCTCACAGAACAGGAATATCTTGATACGCTGACTGCCGATGTAAAGGAATATACATCAGCGGCAAAGGAGCTTTCCGCTATTGATTCGACCACATTCACCGAACAGGCGGCGAAAGCTCGGCACGATAAGGCAAAGGACGTTTGCGGCAAAATGGAAAAGGCGCTTGATAAGTTCGCGGATATAAATCCTCCGCAGAATTATTCCGAGAAGCATAAAACGCTGCTTAAAGCCGTTGAGAACGAAAGGAAGTTCGTTAAGGCTTCGGAAAAGCTGTTGACGTCAACGGCGATTGCGGATATCGAGGCTGCGAAAAACGAGCTTGAGACGATTTATAACTTGCCGACCGAGCAGAATTTCGCGTCGGTCGCGCTGGATATTATTAAGGAATTGAAAGCCGCACAGTAAAATGTTATCTACCCGTAAGCCATACGGGATAAGAAAGGAAATAACCATATATGAAGAACACCGAAAAAACACTTGATCAGATTAAGGCTTTGTGTATCCACAGAGGATTTGTGTATCCGGGCAGCGAGATATACGGCGGCTTGGCGAACACTTGGGACTACGGTCCTCTGGGCGTGGAGCTTAAAGAGAACATCAAAAAGGCTTGGCGCAAAAAATTCGTTCAGGAGAACAAGTACAACGTCGGCTTGGATTCCGCGATACTGATGAACCCGCAGACATGGGTAGCTTCTGGACACGTTGGGGGCTTCTCCGACCCGCTTATGGACTGCAAGGACTGCAAAACGCGTCACCGTGCCGATAAGCTTATAGAGGATTTCGACGGCACATCGGCGGACGGCTGGAGCAACGACAAAATGCTTGCTTATATCCGCGAAAAGGGCATAAAGTGCCCCGATTGCGGAAGTACCAACTTCACGGATATAAGACAATTCAACCTTATGTTCAAGACCGCGCAGGGCACCGTTGAGGATAACAAAAGCGAGCTGTATCTCCGCCCCGAGACCGCGCAGGGAATTTTCGTGAACTTCGCGAATATCCAGAGGACGTCGCGTAAAAAAGTTCCGTTCGGTGTGGCGCAGGTCGGCAAGTCGTTCAGAAACGAGATAACCCCCGGACAGTTCATCTTCCGTGTGCGCGAGTTCGAGCAGATGGAGCTGGAGTT
>DKXD01000042.1 GCA_002492075.1 Ruminococcaceae bacterium UBA7135 | reverse complement strand
CGGAGTTTTCGGGATCACTCGGCACAGTGCTTTCCAAATCGCTCGTACTGTTTTCTTCGGAACCGCTTGACTGTGCGGTGCTAACATCGGAGCTTGCGCTTTGAGAACCGCTGCAAGCGGTCAATAGCAGCAATGCCGCCGCAAGTACTGCCGAAATCAGTTTTTTCATGGTCATTCTCCTTTACAATATGTTATAAACTATTATATCATATTGTTTCAATAAAGTCAACACCATTTGGGAAAACGCTTTCAACCGGCGTCCCGACCACCCGGACGGTCGCCGTGGAAACCACCCGGAAACCCTCCCGGGAAACCGCCGCCGTGAAATCCGCCCTGACCTGTCGCGCCATTGCCCGAAACTCCGTTTTCGGCGGTGACCGTCGCCAGAAGCTCCTCTCCCGCGTAGATCTCGTATTCCGTGCCCTCGGTCAGCTTGTCGCTCGAAAAGATAAGCGACTGCGCCGCCTTGGGCGTTGTGACTTCAAGGACCACCTTGCCGCCTGCGCGAACCTCCAGCTTGCTGCCCGCAGCCGCTTTTGCGCTTATCGAAAGACACGGCTGCGAAAGCGTTGAGGGCGCTTGCGCCATTCCCATAGAGCCGAGCGCGATAAGCGTTCCACCGCTCATAGCATAGCTTTTTTCGTAGTCTATAGCGCCGTTGCCCGAACTTGTCGGACCATAGACCGTCAGCACGCCGCCGCTTTGAGCGATCGTGCCGTTGCTGTCAATACCGTCGCCGTCCGCGTTTACGGTTATCTCGCCGCCCGAAATTCTGATATAGTACTCGTCGCTTGACTGATCAAAGCCGAAATGGCTTGCGTTGTCGCCGCCTGCGGCGTTCATGCCGTCGTCCGCCGCAATTATGTCTATCGTGCCTCCGCCGATATCTATACTCTTGCCCTCAAGACCCTCATAGCTCTTTGATATCGTAACAGTGCCGCCGGTTATATTCAACAGCCCGTCGGAGTGTATTCCGTCGTCGCATGAGGAAAGACTCAAAACGCCGTTTGCTACTTTGACGTTCGCGTTGGAGTGTATGCTGTCGTCGGCGGACTTTATGTCAAGCTCGCCGCCGTTTATCTCGATATTGCCGCCCGCTTTCAAACCCTTTTGGCTTGCGCCGCTGTCCTGCGTGTCGCTTTGCGAACTTCGCCTGTCAAAATCCCACGGCTCGTCTTTGCGCTCTATCTCTGCTTCGGCAGCTTCGCCGCCCGATACTATCGTTATCTTGCCGCCGTTTACGGTGAGTGTTCTTTCCGCCTGTATTCCGTCCGCTTCGCTTGCAATGTTAAGCTCGCCGCCCGAGATAATTATGCCGCCCTTGTTCTCTTCCGCGGCATTGGTGGTTTTTATCCCGTCGCCGCCCGCGGTCACGTTCAGAACGCCGCCCTTAAATTCCACCTTGTCCTTGCCGATCATGGCGTCGTCCGCCGCGTTTACCCCAACAATTCCGCCCAACACGGTAAGAGTGTCCTTGCATTTTATAGCATCGCCAAATTTGCCCTCGACTTGCAGATCGCCCCCGCCGCTTATAATCAGGTCGGAGCGCGTGAACACTGCCGCGTCGGGTTCTTCGGCGGGGTCGGGATAGTCCGGGCTGTCGGACAGCAAGTTGTTCGTGCCGCTTTTCAGAAACAGCGTAAGCTCCTTTGCGCTTTCGCAGTCAATAACGCTGCCGCTTTGGGAAGTGAGAGCGGCATTGTTCAAAAGCAGCGTAATGCGGTCGTTCTTGCCCGCGTTTATCTTGATATTGCAGCCGCCGCAAGTGCCGGAAAGCTCATAAACGCCCGACTTCGTGATGTTCACGGTCTTGCCCGAAACGGACGCGCCGTTCCCCGAAGACGTTATCTTGTCCTCGGCGAACGTTACGGTGCAGTCGACCGATTCCGGCTCGGTTATTTTAACGGTGCTTTCGGTCTTGTTCTCGGTATCGCCGCCTGCGGAAACCACCGTTTTATCCATGGTATTCAAGATCGAACTTGAAGAGCCGTCCGACGGCGAGCTATCCTTTGTACAGCCCGTCAAGGCAGTGGATAAGGCGCAAAACGCCGCTAAAGTTTTAAAGTTGAATTTCATATTGATCCCTCCGGGGAAAAAACGGACGTCACATCTCCTCGTGATTATCCGTCAAAACGCTGCACATAACCGTAAGATTTCCGTTTCTTACGCGTATCTTATCGAGGAACTCCTTCTCCTTGTCCACGTCTTTAAGGACGAGCTCGTAACGCAGCTCGTAAAGCGTTCCCATACTCACGGTCTTGGACATTATTAGGCGGTGAGTGGTGGTGTATTCGGCGAAAAGATCCTTAAAGCAGGTCGTATAGTCGAGATCCTCGGGAATTAGTATCTTTAAGAGCTTTGCGGACTTCACTATCCCGAACGCGGGAACAAATCCCAACAGAGCCAGAATGATACCCGCCGCCAACGTGATGATAAGTGCGAACCCCAAGTACCCCATACCCGTCGCAAGCCCTATGCCCATTGCGAGAAAGACATAACACAGCTCTCTTGACGTGCCGGGCGCGGAACGGAAACGCACGAGATTGAACGCTCCCATGACCGCCAAACCAGCTCCCACAGAGCCGTTCACCAGCATTATCACCGACTGTACCAGTATCGGCAAAACCACCAGAGTCACCATAAGGTTTTTGGACGCTCTGGGGTTGTGCAGTCTGTAAAGCAGCGCGGCGATAAGTCCAAGCCCCGCGGATGTCAAGGTGCAGAAGATAGCGCTTTGCGCGGTAAGTCCCGCCGTGGTGTCTATTATACTCGAAAACATATCATACTCCTACGTTAAATTTTTGTCTGACCTCGGAAGAATAAATGCTGCCGTACTTTGAAAACGAGCCGTGATATACCTTCATTTCCGACAACACCCGCACAAGCTGCATGGGTATAGCGCCGACGCTTTTCACTTCCATAATTCTGAACGGCTGCGTCATCAAAAACGCGCCGCTGTCGCCCGAACGCAGATCGAGGTTGTTTCTGCGATAGCGAATGTCTCCGTCGAACGTCACGCGGAACTCGTTGTCGTCGTTGCCGTAGAACGCCTCTCTGTTGTAGCATATCACGATCTTGGGCTTTAAGCTCATTCGCCCGATAAGGTAATCAAGCTCCTCAAAAACCTGCCCCCGAGACACGGGTTTTATGCCATCCGTTATGTAATCGTGAAGCTCCTTATATTGCCCCTCAAATCTGCGCTTATAGGTAAGACCGCGGTATTTTTTCTTGATCTCCAGAAATGCTTCGGAATCGTCCTCCGCTTTGGCACCGTAACATCTCAGCCGCACCTTTTCCTTATAGATCGGCTTGCCCAGCGAGCTTCGGATAAGGTCGTTATTTCGGTTGTCGAGATAGATGTTCATTATGGTATGCAGCCCGAACTCGTCCTCGGTCATAAACTCCGAGACAGCTTGACGTATTTTCTCATACTGTTCTTCATCGAGCAAAAACTTCATCTCGCGGCGTTTAAACGTGTTTGCGTATGCCATTTTATGCACTCCTATTTGGTTTTGTTGATTTAATTATAGCTTAAAAATGTGTTGATTATATGATAAATGCCGAATATTTATTTGTTATTTTTAACGATATTCGGCGTTGTTGTTTTGATAAAAGCGATAAATTATAGTTTAGCGCAGATTTGTTTTATAACACACTCTTGATTTTATT
>DKXD01000134.1:6465-7122 GCA_002492075.1 Ruminococcaceae bacterium UBA7135 | reverse complement strand
AAAACTATTGATGATGAGTTACAGTTTGTATATTTAGAAAAATATACAGATTAAGTAAATTTCAATTTGTTGACAGCGACAGCAGAATTTACGTCAAGAGAATATAACGCAAGCGGATTTGAGGATTTTAAGCTGCAAGACGGTTTGGCGAATTAAACTAAAATTTATAGCGGCAAATCGGGGTTTGCAGTGTTTATTTATGGGGGTAAAGATATGGTCTATTATGAGGATGAAAAGATACTGATTCGTGATATGGTGCAGAGTGACGCACAAATCATTACTTGTGAGGAAATAGCCCAAGGCTGGCATCAAACTATAGAAAAGTATGAAATGAGACTGCGGCATCAAAAAGACGGGAAGTGTGTTGCATTAGCTGCCGAGTATAAAGGAAATGTAGCCGGTTATGTCAATGTATATCCGAATTCCGAGAGCGGTTCTTTTGCAAATCGGGGCTATCCTGAAATTGTGGATTTTGGCGTACTTGAAAAGTATCGAAACAACGGTATCGGAAGCAAATTGATGGACATTGCGGAGAAAATTGCTTTGGATTATTCAAATACTGTTTATCTCGGCGTTGGTCTGCATAGCGGATACGGAAGCGCACAGAGAATGTATGTGAAGCGTGGATATATCCCCGATGGAAGCGGTGTTTGGTAT
>DKXD01000134.1:0-6178 GCA_002492075.1 Ruminococcaceae bacterium UBA7135 | reverse complement strand
CGATGGAAGCGGTGTTTGGTATCGTGATAAGGTTTGCCCGCAGTGTGCGGATTGCTGTAATGATGACGATTTAATTTTGTATTTATCGAAAGTTTTAAGATAAAGTAAAGCTGTTTAAAAATTTTTTTGATATATGAGTTTATCAGGTTCCTACCTGCCTGCGGCGGGTAGGAAACGATTAAATCAATATTTCCATAAAGTTTTGTTCTCTGTCAAATTCCAATTTATTGACGGCAATAGCAGAATTTATGTTAAGAGCAAATAGCGCAGACGAACCTGTGGATTTCGGTCTATAAGTCTTGGGGTGAAAAATATAAAGGTAGGCGGTTTAATTGAGGTCTTTGGAAATACACTTATTTCTTGACGATATACTTTGGGGTTACTCGGACGATGTGATACCGCGCGAAAAGATGAGCGAACAAATGCTGAACGATGACCGATACTATGAGTTTTATAAAGGAGAATTTTCGCGCAGCGAACCGTTTTGCAGACTGTGCGATTTTTTGAATATCGACTTTGATTTTCAGAAGCTCAGTGATTATTTTTGGGCAAATGATGAAAAATTTGAGTTAGCAGTTTTTAAATCTCAAAAATTCAAAGATGTGTTTATGGTGTTTGAAATGTATCACGACAAAACGGATCAGAATGGTATGTCGGCGTTTGGAGTATACTGTACAGATGAACAATTTCTTGAAGTGTCCGTTATGTTTGAAGAAATATCGGAATTGTCGGGGCTATCGGGTACACCCGCTCAATTTCCGTCAAGATTGGTAAATGCGGTTATAAATTCAAAAGACGGCGAACATTGTTTATACTGTAAAAATGAATATAAAATAAGGTATGATATGGGCTTATGAACATTGAGCAAACCGGATAAAACAATGACTCGAAAAAGGCATTTAATTAAACATTACTTTAAATTAACGAAATAGGTAAACTGGCATATAATACATTAAGGGAACACGTTCCCTTGAGGAAATTCCTCACCTTAAAGCAAAGGAGTTGACAGTATGTTCTTTTTCGGTTTCCCGATAGGCAGACGCTCGAACCGTTCATGCGGGTGCAGACACGATCATGATAACCGCAACAACGGCGGCTGCTGTCGATAATTGATTTTTCGCGGTTTCCCTCGATAATGGGGAAACCGCTTTTGAAAGGAATTCAAAAAATGAGCGACAACATTTTTTACAGATACGCGCCGTTTATCCAAGACTACATCTACCGCAATAGGTGGGACGAGCTGCATGAAATACAAGTTGCGGCGGCGGAAGTTATTTTCGATACGGAGGATAATTTGCTGCTCACCTCGGGCACGGCAAGCGGCAAGACCGAAGCCGCGTTTTTGCCCGTTTTAACTCATCTTTGGGAGAACCCCTCGGGCAGCGTGGGCGCGCTGTATATCTCGCCGCTGAAGGCTCTGATAAACGACCAATTTGAGCGGCTGGAGGAGCTTTTGGAGGAAGCGGACATTCCGGTGACGAAATGGCACGGCGACGCTTCTCAAACGCAGAAGAAAAAGCTCCTTAAAAACCCGCGCGGCGTTATGCAGACCACCCCCGAGAGCCTTGAAAGTCTGCTTATCCGCAACAGCTCGGGCGTGTACCGTCTGTTTTCGGACTTACGGTTCGTTATAATTGACGAGGTTCATTATTTTATGGACGGCGACCGCGGCTTGCAGCTTTTGTCGATACTTGAACGATTGCAGCGGATAATCGGTTTTGAGCCGCGCCGTATTGGGCTTTCGGCAACTCTCGGCGACCCGACAAACGCCGAAAAGTGGCTCTCTATGGGAACATCGGCGCATTGCATTACACCGCGTGTCTCGGAAAAGGGAAGGAAGGTTCGGCTTTTGGTGCGATTTTTCCCAATCGCTCAAAAAATACCGCAAAAGTACAGCAAGGTTCTGCTTGAAAACTACTATAACTACTTATACGAGGTAACTCATGGCAAGCGTTGCATTCTGTTCTCCAACAGCAAGGGCGAGGTAGAGGAGAACATCGCGCACTTAAAGCACATTTCGGAACAAAAGCACGCCAACGACTGCTATCTTGTTCATCATGCGAACATATCCTCGGCTTTGCGGGAGTTCGCCGAACAGCGTATGAGATCGGGCGAGTTGCCCGTTTGTACGGGCGCTACCGTAACCTTGGAGTTGGGCATAGATTTGGGGCATTTGGAGCGCATAGTCCAGACGGGCTGTCCCCTTACCGTATCTGGGCTCGTTCAAAGGTTGGGAAGAACGGGCAGACGCGGCGGAGTGGGCGAGATGTATTTCGCGTTCCGACAGGATATGAGCGTTCCGCAGAACCTGTTTTATAAGGACATCAATTGGGATTTTGTAATGTGCATCGCCGAGATTTTGCTGTACACCCGTGAAAAGTGGGTAGAGCCGATGTATCTCCCAAAGTTGCCGTATAATCTGCTGTATCACCAGACAATGGCGGTAATGGCGGCTTCGGGCAGCGTTCAGCCGAAAGACTTGGCAAGGCAGATACTCACGCTGTCCGTGTTCAAAAATGTAACAAAAGAGGATTATCTGTTTTTGCTGCGTCATTTGCTGGAAAACGGTCATTTGGAGCGCTGTGAGGACGGCGGCTTGCTTGTTGGAGAAAAGGGCGAGGGGATTATAAACAATTATGAGTTTCTGGCGGTGTTTTCCGTACCCGTGGAGTTCTCCGTGCGAAATGGCTCGGAGCTTATTGGCACGGTACAGAACCCGTTTCCGCCTAAATCGCAATTCGCGTTGGCCGGTCAGGCTTGGGAGGTCACAGAGCTTGATAAAAAAGAGCTGATAATCTATGTCAAGAATATCAAAGGAATATCGGCGAATATGTGGACGGATACGGGCAACGAGTATGTTCACACAATGGTAATGAAGAAAATTCTTGAGATTGTCCGCAGCGACGAGCAATACGCGTTTCTTGACGAAAGTGCTCAAAAGCGTTTGAACGATATCCGAACGCTCTGCCGTAACGCGGCGGGCGTGTCCGACGGCGCGTTCATCACGGGCAGGGAACTACCTGCCGGAACATTGTCCAGCGGCGAGCGTATGGTGCTGCCGATCTCGGGTACAAGCTACGCGGTGTTCCCGTTCTTGGGAACTCGCGGCACAATGGCGTTGATGTACGCATTGCGCGAGAGGGGGTTTCAGGCGAACGTGTATCTGTCGCATTACATTCCAGTGTGCATTGAGGTGCAGACTGATATGGGAAAGGATCGTCTGATAGCCGCGCTTAACTCTATCAAAGAAAAAGGAGCGGATAAGTACGGCTTTAAGATCCCCGAAAATTGCGAGATCGCGGGAAAGTATAACGATTACATTCCGCGTGAATTGCTCACTAAGCAGTATGTTGAGGATTATCTCGATACGGAAGAGCTTAAAGATATCGAGTGATTTGTGAAATTTAAACAAATTTGCTCATAAGAAATTGATGAAAATGTCATTGAAAAATGGCGGTGAATATGATATAATAAAAATATATGTACAAAGACGTTAATTCGGTCAGAGTACCCGAAACTGTGATGCACAGAGAGCCGCGCGGCGCTGAAAGCGCGGAGATTGCGTTCGGGGAAGTGCGGCTGAACAGTCGGCGCGGGGAAAGGAGCAGTTTCCGAAGTATCCGCGCACGTATTCCGCGTTAAGGAGAATGAGGGGCATTTCTTTTGAGATCGCCCGAAGCGAAGTGGAACAGCGTTAAAGACGCCTTCGCGCTTTTTGAAGCGCGGGGGCTTTTTGTTTGGGAGGACAGGGTATATGTTTGACAAGTTAAAGGCGGAGATAGCGTCGATAAAAGCCCGCGACCCTGCTGTGCGCTCGGCGTGGGAGGTGCTGTTTCTCTATCCGTCATACAAAGCGGTGAGAAGCTACCGCCGCGCACATTGGTTTCACACGCACGGACACAAATTTATCGCGAGGTTGATATCTCAGCGTTCCCGTCACAAAACGGGTATTGAGATTCACCCGGGTGCTAAAATAGGCAAGAATTTGTTTATAGACCATGGCGCGGGCGTCGTTATCGGAGAGACCACGGAGATTGGCGACAACTGTACGCTTTATCAGAATGTGACGCTCGGTGGTACGGGTAAGGACGTGGGTAAGCGCCACCCGACACTAGGCGATAACGTGTTGGTCGGAGCGGGGGCGAGAGTGCTCGGTCCGTTTAAGATAGGGGACAATTCCAAAATAGCCGCGAACGCGGTCGTGCTTGAGGAGGTTCCGCCGAATTGCACCGCCGTGGGCGTGCCCGCGAGGGTAGTTCGCCGTGACGGCTTAAAGGTGAACAACAGCGATCTTGACCAGATACACATTCCCGATCCCGTAAGCCAGCTTATCTGTCAACAGCAGATGTACATTGATAGGCTGACTGCGGAGGTCGACAAGCTGAAAAAAGATTTAGATAGCCTTAAGGAGGAAAAATCATGAAAATATACAACACCATGACGCGAAAAAAGGAAGATTTGAAGCCTATAACGGAAAACACAGTGAAGATATATTGCTGCGGACCTACCGTTTACAATCTTATCCACATCGGCAACGCTAGAGCACTTTGCGTGTTTGACACTCTGCGCCGTTATCTGGAGTTTCGCGGCTATAAGGTTTTCTATGTGCAGAACTTTACGGATGTGGACGATAAGATAATCAAAAAAGCGAATGAGCTTGGAAAAACGGCGCTTGAGGTCTCCGAAAACGCCATTAAGGAGTATTTCATAGACGCCGATGGTTTGAACGTAAAACGAGCGGACGTTTATCCTAAGGTCACGGAGAATATGGATATTATAATCGATATCGTTAAAACGCTTGTTGACAAGGGCTTCGCTTATGAGGTGGACGGCGACGTTTATTTCGATGTTTCAAAGTTCCCCGATTACGGAAAGCTGTCACATCAACCGCTTGACGATCTTCAGGCGGGCGCGCGTATCGAGGTCGGCGAGAAGAAGCGCGACCCTATGGATTTTGCGGTGTGGAAAGCCGCAAAGCCCGGTGAGCCGTTCTGGGATTCGCCGTTCGGACAGGGCAGACCCGGCTGGCATATCGAGTGCTCGGCAATGTCGCGGCACTATATCGGTGACACCCTCGACATTCACGGCGGCGGTGCGGATCTTATTTTCCCGCATCACGAGAACGAGATAGCTCAAAGCGAGTGCGCCACGGGCTGTCCTCTTGCCAATATCTGGATGCATAACGGAATGTTGAATGTAGACAATAAGAAGATGTCGAAATCAGCGGGGAATTTCTTCCTTGTGCGCGATATGGCGGCGAAGTTCGGCTATGAGCCGATACGCTTTATGCTGATTTCCGTGCAGTACCGCGGTCAGTTAAACTATACCGTGGAGGTAATCGAGAGCTGCAAGGCGGCGTTGGAGCGGCTCTACAACTGCCGCGATGCGATGAAGCGCGTTCTTTCGTCCGCTAAGGACGGCGAGGCGAGCGCTCAAACTCTCGAAAGCGTGAAAACGGCGCGGGAGAATTTCATTAAGGCAATGGACGACGACCTTAACACGGCGGACGGAATAGCAGCTGTTTTTGAGCTTGTGCGCACGATAAATACCGCGCTTGCCGATAATGAGATAACAAAAGGTGATATTTCTGTATATCTTGACGAATTTACGGGATTGACAAATGTACTCGGTTTGTTGTATAATAGTAATGATGAAGAAATTCCCGCAGATATCCTCGATCTTATCGAGCAGAGAAAAGCGGCGCGAAAGGCAAAGGATTTCGCTCTTGCCGACAAGATACGCGACGATATAACCGCGCGTGGTTATATCGTGGAGGAAACTCGGCAGGGAACGGTTGTAAAAAAAGCATAACGGACGATTGAAAGGACAGTATATTTTGAAAAAGATTTTGGCAGCTGTTTTAACAGCAGCAACGGTTTTGACTCTTTCGGGCTGCAGAAGACAACAGACCCATGAAAACGGCATGGTAAACTACGATTTCAGCAAGATGAACGTAGACTATATTCAGCTAAAGCCCCCGACGGAGGGCGACAAGATAGCGATAATCGATACGGATTACGGTGAGATACGCGTTGTTTTGTATGAGCAGTATGCTCCCAATGCTGTGCATAATTTCATAAAGAACGCCGAAGAGGGAGTTTATGATAATATGCCCATAAAGGGGGTTAAAAACGACGTTTACTTCCTTACGGGCGGCTGGGAGGATAAAAAGGGCAAC
>DKXD01000168.1 GCA_002492075.1 Ruminococcaceae bacterium UBA7135 | reverse complement strand
ACGCTGCCACGCTTTATACTGCGATCTAACAAATCATACTCTCTTTCTTTCAAGAACCGTATAGCCCTCCACCCATCATCGACCTCTTTTTCAAGCCACCATATGTAGTCGAAATGAAATTCTTCATCTCTGTGATTGGATAAAATCACCCAAATCTTTTCAACGTTTCCGTCATATTCGGAAAACTCGGTTTCGGCTGACAAGTATTCTATCGGCGGGTACTCGGTGACCGAATAATCTGCGAAATCGTCCTTGGCGGCGCAGCCTGTCAACAACAAAAGAATCGCCAACAAAATTACTGCCAGATTTATTTTGAACATAGCTGCCTCCTTAAAGCGTTGATGTCCTATATTTTACCATTCTATCAAACAGAGCCTTGTCTATAGTTCGGAACTTAACGTTGACGATGTTTATTCCCTCCTCATCATTAGGATCAACAGGTTTACCACTTGACGTTATTCCGATTGCCGTATATCCGGTATCATTGGAATATATGTAGCAAGGTCCTCCGCTGTCGCCGCGTGATGCGAAAATATCGGTACTTTCAAGAATATTGGTTTTAGATGACGTACTGATTTTTCCATGTCTATAATATTGATCGCGGTTACTGTAATTATGTTCACCGTTATTTTGTCCGTTAACCTTGCAGGGATAACCATTTACAAATGCCATATCATTTTCATAAGGAGCTGATTGCCACTGAAGTCCTAACCAGCCGGTTTTGTTTCCGATATTACTGTCTAACACAATTATTCCCCAATCATCAGAATAATCTCCGTTTTCTGCCCAACCCGAACCGCAATAAAAGTATGTCGCTTTAGCAGTTCCGAACGGCTTTGGATTTGAGCCTCTGTTGTTGGCGGGAATAATTGTTGCGTTTCCCACAAAGAAATCACCGTCATGCTCACCTCTTTTATATATAACATGCGCGGCAGTCGCAACGGCATTCGGACCGATCATAAAGCCTGTACCCCCTCCTGTTATGACAATACCCAATTGATCATCCGTATATGTAGTTATAATATTCACAGTATTACAACACATTCCCTTGTTTTGCGGATCTTCTACAAGTATTCTTCCGTGGTCATAATAATACGGTTCAATAAGACTGTCATTGTCGTTATCCGTGTTTGCATTAGGATTATACCCCGGCGAAAATCCCTCTGTTTCATCCGAATAGGCTTCGGTTTCCTCGGGCGGCAAATACGTTGTTTCACCCGTTGCCACGTCGTACTTATACGCGCCGCCGTTTTCTGTTTGAGCGTCATCTTAAGTGCTCGGTGACAATGCCGAAGCCGAAGCCGGGACAGCAAGAAATGTCATCGCCAGCCCGACAGCCAAAGTCGCCTTTATCTTTTTTGCAAATGTTGTCATATGTTATACCTCCCAATAAAATGTTTCTTGTGATCGCCGCTGCGGCGATCTGTTTTCGTGAGGGCTTCATCTCATACCTATCAGTGTACACTTCCCATGCTGTAAATGTCAAGCAAGTATGCTTTTGAAGCTCGGATAAACACCGATCAAACCTATCGATGTTCCGATAAAATATTTCCCCCAACTTTTTGCGAAAATGTTGTTATATCTCGCTTCCCGTGATGAAGAAAGAAGCGCTTGCCTTTTCTCCGTACGGATTGTACTCCGGCGAACCGCCCTCTGTTTCACCGGACAGAGCGTTTGTTGGTTTGGGCGGGATATACGTTGTCTCACCTGTTGCCACATCGTACATATATGCGCCGCCGTCGACTTCCGTTTGGGCATCGTCATAAGTGTTCGCCGACGAAGCCGAAGCCGGAACAGCAAGAAATGTCATAGCCAGCCCGACAGCCAAAGCCGCCCTTAGTTTTTTCGCAAATGTTGTCATATGTTATACCTCCCAATAAAATGTTTCTTGTGTTCGCCGTTGTGACGGTTCACTTTTACGCCTTTATTATATAACTTTAATATGCCGTTTGTCAATCGGGGTTTGCGCGACCGGCAATAATACTGCGTGAATGGTAAAAAAATCTGCTTTTTGCACAAAAAACGTTCTCTGTTTTGTGCTTATTGCATATAGAGAAACGTTTCAAATCAACATTGCGCAAGCCGGAATTTGAGCCTTTCGTTATAAAAACTCCCCATTAACCACCCCTTCCACTCCCGCATATAATGGAGTATCAAACGACACGGAGGTTGGGGTATGAGAATATTGTTTATCGGCGGAGACGCCAGAATGAGATATGCGGCGGAGAAGCTTGCGGAAAAGCATGAAACGGTATGGCTTGACCGTGAAGAAACCGTTCCAAAGCCGAATGTAATCTTCGACGCGATAGTTCTTCCGCTGCCTCTTTCAAAGGACGGCAGAACGCTTTTTGCGCCGAACGAAAAAAACCCGCCGACCTTTGACGAGCTGTTTGATATCATAAGGACGCTTGCGGACGAGCGTACTCTTGTTCTTGCGGGCGGGGAGAACCCCGTCCTGACGGAGCGCTGCGAAAGCTTGGGCTGTAAGTTGGTGAACTATTTCGCAAACGAAAAGCTCACGCTGCAAAACGCCGCTCTCACTGCGGAAGCGGCAATGAGCCTGCTTATTTCAAGCACTGACGGCGCGCTGCTCGGCTCCGAGGTGTTGATAACGGGCAGCGGACGAATTGCCGTGTTTCTGGCTGAACGGCTCCGCGCGTGCGGCGCGTCGGTAACGCTTGCGGCAAGAGACCCGTCAAAGCGCGAGCTTTTAAAGCTCAGCGGCTATTCCGCGATACCTATAGAGGAGCTTTCCGAGGAGATATCGGGGTTCGACTTTGCGGTCAACACGATCCCTGCGCTTGTGTTCGGCGAGGACGCGTTCTCACAAATGGGGAAAGGCTCTGTCTTTATGGAGCTTGCCTCTCTGCCTTGCCTACCTTATGAGGAGCTTGCGAATAAATATAACGTCAAATACATTTATGCGGGCGGCTTGCCCGGAAAATATTCTCCGAGAGCGGCGGGTGAGTTTATTGCGCTCGCCGTCGGCGTGGAGACAGAAAGGATCGATGTGAATGAATGATATAGATAAGCTTTCGGGATTGAAGGTGGGGTTTGCGGTGTGCGGCTCATTCTGTACGTTCGCGAAAGCGTTTGAGGTGCTGGAGGACTTAGTGTCCTTCGGCTGCGAGGTCACTCCGATAATGTCATACAACGCGTATTCAACAGACACGCGTTTCGGAACGGCACAGCAGCACGCCGCGCGTCTTTACGAAATAACCGGCAAGACCGTCCTACACGATATTGCCGCGACAGAGCCGATAGGACCGAAAAAGATGTTCGATGTTCTTGTTGTTGCGCCCTGCACGGGGAATACCCTTGCGAAGCTGGCGCTCGGGATAGTGGATTCTCCGGTGTGCATGGCGGTGAAAAGCCATTTGCGAAACCAGCGCCCCGTGGTGATAGCGGCTTCCACCAACGACGCGCTTTCGGGCGCGGCAAAGAACATAGGTACGCTTCGGAATTACAAAAACTTCTATTTTGTGCCGCTGCTTCAGGATGATTGCCTAGGTAAGCCGTTCTCGCTGGTCGCCGACTTCAAGAAGATACCACAGACTATTCTGGAGGCGCTTGACGGCAGACAAATACAGCCCGTTTACGAGATAAAGCCTTGATCCGCTCGCTCGAAATAGGGAAGCCCATATAAAAAAATTCCCCGCCGAAAAACGGCGGGGAAACCTTCTTGAAAAAAGATAATATCGGTATTACATATTCACCGATTCCTCGCAATAGCGAAGAATGCCGCGGATAAACGCCTGAACGCGTTCCTCCGGAATATCCGTTTCTACCCACAAGCCGTTGGTAAGTTGATGTGGCTTGCTCATATCGTTTTCGGCGATAACGTTATCCGAAGTGAAGAACTTGCCGATTTTGGGGTTGGAATAGATAAGCCTCATAGAGAATGGGAATTTCGTGATAAGCTCTTCACAAGCGTTGACTATGGGATTTTTCGGCTTGGGCGCCGGTTCAAAGTCAGACATTTCCATGTCGAGGATATCGTTGTTGGCTTCGGACTTCAAAGCGTTTTGAGGACGCTCAGCGGGCTTGGAAGCGGGCTTCGGCTGCTCTGTGGGCATTACGTTCGCTGTGGGCTTGGGCGGTTCAGTGGGCTTGGGAGCGGGTTTCGGCTGCTCTGCGGGTTTTGCGTCCGCTGTGGGCTTGGGCGGCTCAGCGGGCTTGGGAGCAGGTTTCGGCTGCTCTGCGGGCTTTGCGTCCGCTGTCGGCTTGGGCTGC
>DKXD01000111.1 GCA_002492075.1 Ruminococcaceae bacterium UBA7135 | reverse complement strand
GGTTTTTTATGAGAGTATTGCGAGGAGAAATGTACTATATCCACGAAGATTACAGTGCGGTCGGTCACGAAATGAAGGCTGGTCGTCCTGCAATCATTGTGTCAAATGATATGAACAATGAGTTTTCGTCAACCGTGGAGATTATCTATTTGACTACCAAGCCTAAGAAGGAGCTGCCTACTCACACCTGCGTAAGAAGCTGTTCACTTACAAGCACGTCGCTTTGTGAGCAGATCACGACAATTGATAAAGCTCGCATCGGAGATTACAGGGGACGCATTTCTGACGATGAAATGGATGCGCTTGAAAACGCCATTCTTCAATCGTTGGGAATGGAGCAGTATGCTTTTGATGAAGCTCCTGCAACAATTCCCGACTGCTGCGAGAGAAACGATGATGAATTTCTCCAAAAGAACGAAGTATTAGTTCAAGAAAACAACGAGCTGAAGAAACAGCTCGATGCTGCCGCTATAAAATACGATATGCTCCAGCAAATGTACGATGCTCTTTTAGGCAAGGTTATGAAAGCATAATGCTATCCGGCGTCCGCTTATCGGAAAGGAAGATGAAAAATTGAATAACGGAACTAAATCGAGCGAACTGTCCGACGCGCTTCAAGGACAATGCCAAACGGAAGACTGGGCTGGCGTGTCAAGTACGCTTAAATCTCTTGCTCTGTGTTTTCACAATGAAAAGAACTTCAATGACGAGATGAGATGCCATATATTATCATTTTACCTTGATATGTCAGGCTGCTATCGTCAACCTTTTGTCAACGAGGAAACAGTAGGCTGTATGAGAGATCTTCGCGATTTGCTTGAACTCGATAAGACCAATCTGAGCGATATGTATTACGAGTCAATAAAGGCTCTTTCACTTCCCAGCCATAGTTTTACGCCTACCGGGTGCTTGCGAGTCCTCACCTACTGCGTATTCGGGAAAAGCCGCAAAGCAGATAAGATAATGTCGTACTTGCAGAAGTAACCTCCAAGATGTTACAATAGTTGTAACGGATAGCAAAAGAGATTATGTTCTCACGTTCGCACAGGAACCGTAAAACTCCTCAAACAGAACGCAAGGGTAGCGCCGACCTTTGATTTTTGAGTATTACAATCCGTTGTGTTCGAGCGTAATACATTCAAAGGAGAATTTTGTATGAACAACAATCTCGGAAAGGCACTTCTCGATGTTGGAAAAGCAAAAGGGGTGGCTGCTGCCATTGAGTCGGCTTACCTCACAATTGATGTCGCCCCCTACGAGCTTGAAAGAGCCGACAATGCCGTCAACGCATTTTATGCTTTACAAGACATCATCAATGAAATCAGCGATGATATAAACGCTCTTGCCGATAATCGCGAAAAGGGCAAGTAAGTTCTTTGACAACAGACCGCACCAACACCAAAGCCGAAGGATAAAACCTCCGGCTTATTTATTGTAAAAATTTTCCTGAAGTTGAAATGAACCTCAGTCTATTGAAGTACACCAAAATCCCCATAGCCCAAAAATAGCCCAAATCTTCCGAATTTACAAGATAAAAAGAAAACCGTCCAACAGCCGCGAGTGGCTTTGTTAAGCGGTTTTTCTTGGTCTGAGTGACAGGATTTGAACCTGCGGCCTCTACCACCCCAAGGTAGCGCGCTACCAATCTGCGCCACACCCAGATATCCAACACAAATATTATATCAAAAAGGGGGGGATTTGTCAAGGGGGTTTTGAAAAAGATTTGAAATTTTTTTGAGAAGGGCAGTTGATATGTCTGAGCCGCCGTACGAAAAGGAGTTTAGCGAACAAGCCCAAATCGCTCTTTCGGGGCGAATAGTGGGCAGCAACAGAGCGCGCGGAGCGAAAAAGAAGTTCTTTGCATAAAATCTCCAATTTTTCCAATAATAGGAACGAGAAAAAGAACGGAGGCAAAGAAATGGCAAATCAAAACGTAACACCGGCGTTTTCAAACGAGGCGGCGGATGCGCTTGGCTGCGCGATAACGATAGCGGGGCAAATGGGGCACACCTATATAGGCAGCGAGCATTTGCTGTGCGCGTTCGCAAAAAGTCCGGAAAGCGCCGCGGGAGCGCTGCTGACGCGGCAGAGGATACGCTTTCGCGATATGGTCTTGCAGCTTAAGGAGCGCGTCGGGATAGGGCAAAGCACCGAGCTTTCCGAAAACGACTTTTCACCTCGGCTTCGCCAATTGCTGCTAAATGCGAGAAATTACGCGTCCGCAAAAGGGGAGAGCTATGTCGGCACCGAGCATATATTGCTTGCTATGCTCACCGATCGCGAGTGTGCGGCGTATTCTATGCTCTGCGAGCGCGGAGACAGCGTTTCAAAGCTGTATGCAAGTATCTCGGTAAAGAACTATGAGCCGCCGCGTTTCGATGCTCCCGCAGCATCCAAAAAAGCGACCGCCAAACGCAGTGATCCGAGCAGAAACGAATATCCCATGCTCTCGAAATACGGAAGAGAGCTTACCGCACAGGCGCGTGAGGGACAGCTCGATCCCGTTATCGGGCGCGATACGGAAACGGAGCGTATGGTGCAGATATTGCTGCGGCGCTCCAAAAACAACCCTTGCCTTATCGGGGAAGCGGGAGTCGGAAAAACCGCTGTTGTAGAGGGATTTGCTCAGCGAATTGCCGATGGCACCGTGCCGCAGGAGCTTGCCGAAAAGCGGGTCTTCGCGCTGGACTTATCGGCAATGCTGGCGGGAGCTAAGTACCGCGGAGATTTTGAGGAGCGCCTTAAAGGCGCGTTGGACGAGGCAATGTCCGACCCCGATGTGATACTTTTCATAGACGAGATCCACATGATAGTCGGAACGGGAGCGGCGGAGGGGGCTATCGACGCGGCGAGTATCTTAAAGCCTCTTCTCTCGCGCGGGAAGATATGCCTTATCGGCGCGACCACAACGGACGAGTATCATCGCTATATTGAAAAGGACAGCGCTCTTGACCGCCGTTTTCAGCCCGTGACGGTCTTGCAGCCCGATACGGCGGGAGCAATCTCGATTTTGAACGGATTGCGTAAGCGCCTTGAAGATCATCACCACGCCGTGATAACGGACGGCGCGATTAAAGCGGCAGTGACGCTTTCCGAGCGCTATCTTAATGACCGCAGGCTCCCCGATAAGGCGATAGACCTCATTGATGAAGCCGCCGCCCGCGCCCGCACTGACCGCGTTTCGGCGAAGAACTCGCTGTTACGCATTATAAAAAGCAGTCCACAGCGCGAACGCGTTATCGTTGACGAGGAGGACGTTGCAAACGCGGTCTCGGCGATAACGGGCGTTCCCGTGGCGCAGCTTACTGAAGATGAGGGCAAGCGCCTTGCCGATCTTGAAAAGCTGCTGCGGCAGCGCGTTATAGGTCAGGAGAGAGCGGTAAAGCTTGTTGCGAATGCCGTTCGCAGAGGAAGAGCAGGGTTAAAGGATCCCAACCGTCCTATCGGTTCATTTTTGTTCCTCGGACAGACGGGCGTAGGCAAGACCGAGCTGTCCAAAGCGCTTGCCGAGGGCGTTTTCGGAGATGAAAAGCGGCTGATATGCTTTGATATGTCCGAGTTTTCCGAGCCGCACTCCATATCGAAGCTTATAGGCTCTCCGCCCGGATATGTAGGCTATGAGGAGCAGGGCAGGCTGATAAAGCAGGTGCGTTCGCATCCATATTCTGTGGTTTTGTTCGACGAGGTGGAGAAAGCGCACCCCGATGTGCTGACGATACTCTTGCAGATATTGGAGGACGGCAAACTGACCGCTTCCGACGGGAAGTCCGCCGATTTTAAGAACACGATCGTCATTATGACCGGCAATATCGGCGCGGAGGAGCTGCAAAAGCGTTCGTTGGGCTTTGGCGGAGCAAAGGGCGGCGGCGCGGAAGTAATGAGCGCTTTGAAAAAGCAGTTCCGCCCCGAGCTGCTCAATCGTATCGATAACGTGGTGGTTTTTGAACGACTTACTCGGGAGAATATGGAGGAGATATGCAGCAAAATGCTCGAAAACGTAGCTGCCCGTGCCAAGCGCTGCGGCATAGAGCTTGCGTTCGCGAAAGGGGTAGTGAGGAAGCTCTGCGAAAGCGTCGCCGAGGAGGATATGGGAGCGCGTCCGCTGCGCCGAAAAATAACCTCGGAAATAGAGGATATGCTTTCGGAGCGGATAGTGCTCGGAGAATTGCATACGGGCTGCCGCGCCGAGGTAGTGCTTGAAAACGGCGGCTTTGAGCTGCTGATCTTTCAGGGAGCTAAAGCAGGTTAAATTATTGTACTTGTTTTTCCCCGCCGAAGGCAGGAAAAGCAAAACCGGATATTTTTTCCCCGCCGTAGGCGGGGAAAAATCAAACATAACGATACCGATCATCTATCCAGCATACTTTCCGCGAACACCGCATATCCTCTTGTCGGGTCGCTTACCAGAACGTGCGTTACCGCGCCCGCCAGCCGTCCGTTCTGGATTATCGGGCTGCCGCTCATACCACGTACTATGCCGCCAGTTTTGTCAAGCAGCTCGGGGTCGGTCATTTTTATCAGCATACCCTTTGAGCCCATAAGATCGGGCAGGTTTATGCGCTCTATCTCGATGGAGTATTCGCGCGGCTCGCCGCCGTCTATTGTTGTGAGCACAGTTGCCGCCCCCGTTTTGACCTCTTGCCTGAACGCGGAGGGAATAGGCTCTTTGTTTATCTCGCCGCAATATTCCCCGAAAACGCCTGTGGGAGTGTTTTCAAGCACCGCGCCAATGTCCGAACCCGCGATTATTGCGCCGCAAAGCTCACCAGCGCACCCTTTTTCGCCCTTGACAACGTCGTATATCTCCGCCGAGGAGATCTCTCCAGACTTTAACGGCACGGCTTCTCCGGTCGAAGCGTCGCTTACCGCGTGCCCAAGCCCGCCAAACGTCCGCGTTTCGGGATCGATAAAGGTAAGCGTACCTATTCCCGCAGCGCTGTCGCGCACCCATGCGCCTATCTTCGCGCAGCCGTCTATCTGCTCGGGCGCAATGCTGACGGACATCTCACGTTCGCCGCGCCTGAACACTATATCGGTGCTGCCGCTCGATGTTTGTATCGCCTTGGCAAGCTCGTCGTTTGTGCAGACGTCGACGCTGTTCACTGAGGTAATGACGTCGCCCTCGCGCAGCCCCGCTTTGTCCGCGGGGGAGCCGTCGGCGGCGGATATGACCATAACTCCGTTTGCCATCACCTTTATTCCGAACGGCTCACCGCCGGGTATCACATATCGTCGTTCCTGTTCGGTCACCTCGGCGCTTTTTATGGGAATACTTCCCAGATAATACCGTGCGCCGTTTTCCGTTTCCTTAAGCCGAGCGTTCGCGAAGCCCGCGTCTGTTAAGGGGGCGCCCGTCTCTACGTTTATATTAAAGGGAAGCGCCGCGTAGTAGTAAGTGTACAAAGCCGAAAATCCCGCCGTTAAGACCGACGCCGCGCTTAAAATTATTTTAGATCGCCAAAATTTTTTCATAATTACGGAAATCGCCTTTCGATCGTATTTGCCGCGTTTTTTCGCGGCGAGTGTAGTTTTTGCGTTCCGCCGCCGTTTATGTTTTGAAATAATCGGCGGATATTTTAAGTCGGCAAGGCAAAAATATCTTTTTCTATTCTCAAAGCCGATTTGTGAATTTACGGAAAGAAACCCCTTGACATTTTTATCAAAATGAGGTATAATAATAAATATGTATTTGCCGTTTTTTGGATAGCAAAGTCAGAGTTTACTTTATTTGTTTTTCTCTCCGTCTGCGGCGGGGAGAAAAAATAAATTATAGTTTAGCTTACAGGAACGTTTGAAAAACAGCAACGCTGTGGCGGCACATAAAATTTGCGAAAGCGAGTA
>DKXD01000097.1:3887-12143 GCA_002492075.1 Ruminococcaceae bacterium UBA7135 | reverse complement strand
ATTTTAACAGCTTTATCAAGTATTTTCACCTATTTTTTTGAATTATAAATGTAAATTTTGGAACGTTGATTTTGTGCATTTTGCATAAAAGACATAGTGATATGCCACTTTATATATGGAACAATGCCATATTTGACACAACATTTGGTCGCTAAAGAAGTTTTCAAAAGCCTTGCTCCAATACACTGAGGGATGTATCTGCGATCTCACTTTTGAAACAGCTCGACAAACCACAGCTTTTTTGTTGATTTTACCGTAAATTCTCTGCCGTTCAGATATTCAAGAGCGCCCGCGTTTGTTGTGAACTTAAAGACCAGCATATAAGCGCAAAGCGCCTGTGTTTTCGCGTGATAACGTTTGTTAAACACATTGTCGCCATACTTTCCGTCGCCCAAAAGAGCGTGTCCGATATGCGCAAAATGAGCGCGTATCTGATGAGTGCGCCCGGTCAGCAAGTCTACCTCAACAAGTGAAAGCTCGCCGCGGCTCTCCAGAACGCGGTATTTTGTTTTTATAGTCAAATAACCGCCGGAGCGGGGCGTATCGGATATGATAACGCGGTTTTCATCGGACAGTTTTTTCAGATAAGCCGTGAGGGTCGCTTCTCTCGGTTTGGGAGTTCCCGATACGGCACAAAGATACAGCTTTTGTATCTCACGGTCGCGAACCTTTTGATTTAGTATACGCAAACTTTCGGCGTTCTTCGCCGCAATAACTATCCCGCTTGTGTTGCGGTCTATGCGGTTGACAAGAGCGGGAGTAAAGCTGTTTTCACGTTCTGGGTCGAATTCGCCTTTATTATACAGATAGCTCAAAACGCGGTTTATCAGCGTATCGGAGGAGTTATCATTATCCTCATGAACTACCAGCCCCGCGGGCTTATCTATAAGCAGAATGTTTTCGTCTTCATAGATAACGTTTATTTCCGCAGAAATACCGCGAAAATCCGCCTTGCTTTTCAACGGCTCTTTGGTAAGCAGCTCATCGCTCAAATAAAAACGGAACACATCGCCTTCTTTGAGTATAACGTTAGGCTCTGCTTTCGCGCCGTTAAGCTTGATCCGCTTTTTTCTCATCAGCTTGCACACAAGCGAGCTTTTCAAATTCGGATAAGCCTTTGAAAGAAATCTGTCCGCTCGCTGTCCCGCGTCGTTTTTTCGTATGGTGATCTCGGTCATTTTGTCCTCATTTCATTCTGTACCACCGCAGCCAATGCCTGTACGCTTCTTTCCATGTACGAAATCTGTTTCGCAGCCATTCAAAATCCTTGTTGGTTTTGTCATACCAATTTCGGCGAAATTTCTCGGCAGTGTAAAACCGCTCTTTTGAACGATAATCGCAGATGTTCCAACTGCAATAATACCGTTTGAATTTCGCGCCGTTCGGCACATCTTTTTTTTGGCGCACAGCTCTCCCGGCTGATTTCTTGCCGAATTTGCTGTTTTGATCTTTGCATACAATGAATTTCTTGTAACTGCGGCTCATTTTTCCTCCGATCACTCAATAACGATACCCAGCTCTCCAAGCGAAGCGATACACTCGGCATAACCGTCCGGCTCTTGCTCAACGGCTTTTTTCTTATGCCCGAACAGTCCGCGCTTTTTGGGGTCTTGCACGTCTTTGGGCTTTATGATTGGAACGTCCTCCGCTCTAATCACCTCACGAGCCTTGAACCTCTCATAGATCAAATCAACCGTCGCAAGCTCCTCGTCGCCGAGATCATACTCTCCGCGCCAATAATCGCGCAATTCATCGTGACTTGCCCCGATAGCAAAAAGATATTCGCCGCCGTTCGCCTTAAAATCCGCGATATCCTCATCAATAACGATCTCGCCGCCAACGCTCCAGAAAGCGACTGTTGCCATCGGCTGCGTTACACCGTCCTTCTCGTCAAATAAGTATTGAAGAGCCTCGGTTTCCGCAAGACATTTCACATTTCCGGGAGCATTCGCAAACAGCTCTATGGCTTTGAACTCGGGATAACGGTTACAGCGTTCGCTCTTATCATCGCGAATCGCGCCCGCCAAGATATTCCCATTTAAATCAAAGGATATTGTTCCTCTTGTTCCGCTAAAATCGTTAAAGCTGTAATTCATTCTGTCCCAAGACTGGCTCGCTGAAAAAAACGGCTCTTTAAGAACAAAAAGGGCATGCGCTATTGATGAATAAACGCAATTGTCGTAAAGCTGTGCAATGTCAATCATTTTTGTTGTACCTCCGAACGATCAAGTTTCCTTATATAAATTATATAAAGCGTCATAGAGATCACTCCCGCGATCACCCAGCCTACGGGCCACGAGAGCCATATCCCCGTTGCACCGAAATGCGGACACAGAATAAACGCGAACGCCACGCGCAGTATCAGATCGCTGAACGTTGTCACCATAAACGCACCCACTCGCCGACCGCCACGCAATATCGCGTCACCCGTCAACTTGAGAGCCACCGCCGCATAAAACGGCGCGACTACCGTCAAGAAATGCTTGCCTGCTTCCGCGGCGGCTTCTGTATCGCCGTGGGATTTATCCATAAAGAGATATATCAGCCCGTTTGAGAAAACAACGTAGATCAGCGTGAACATCACCGCTATCCCCACACAAAGCAGCGCACCCACTCTAAACCCATTGCGCACACGCTTGTACTTCCCCGCCCCGATATTCTGCGCGGTAAAGCTCGAAACCGAGTTTCCGACTGTTGAAAAGCTCGTTATCGCGAACGTGTTCAACTTTATTGCCGAAGCGTAGCCCGCCACAACATCCGTGCCGCAGGAGTTCACAAGGCTTTGTATAAAAAGCTGCCCGACGCTTACAAAGCTCTGCTGTAGAATACTGGGAACAGACATTGTGGCGATCTTGCCGAGCGTTTTCCACTCGAAGTACTTAAATTTTTCGCTTTGTATCCTTGCAATTCTGCGAACCAACACTATAAACGCCAATATCGAGCAGATACCTTGACATATAAACGTTGCCCAAGCCGTTCCCGCAACGCCCATTCTAAACACCGCAACGAACAGCAAGTCAAGCGCGATATTCCCAAGCGATGAGCCTATCAAAAAATACAACGGCGTGTTTCCGTCGCCGAGCGCCGTAAAAATACCCGTGCAGATATTGTAGATAAACAGGAACAGCAAGCCGTAAACGTAGATATTGAGGTAGGTCTGCGAATCAGAGAAAATGCTCTCGTCCGTACCCAAAAGTCGCAGAAACAGCCCGCTTGTGAAGTATCCCGCCACCGTCAGCACAGCCGCGAGCACTCCCGTTGAGATAAGCGAGGTGTACACGGCGGTTTTCATTTGCTTGAAATCCTTTGCGCCGAACAGCGTCGAGATCACTACAGAGCAGCCAATATTCATTCCCGTACCGACAGCGAGAAAGATCATCGTTATCGGGTAGCTCGCGCCGATAGCGGAAAGCGCGTCCTTGTTTATGCACCGCCCCGCGATAACGCTGTCCGCAATGCTGTAAAGCTGCTGAAAAATAACGCTAACCAGCAAAGGGAGCGAGAATTTCAGCAATATAGGCGCGACTGTGCCCTTGGTCATGTCCTTTGTCATTTCCTTAGCCAAATTAATCATCTCCCCGATTAAAACGCACACGAACATAAGCGCCGTGTGCGTTGATACTAATGTTTTATTTGAAAATACCGAGCTGCCGTAATTGAAAGCCGAACGACCTGCCCCTCCTCACCATCAACGGAAAAGCCCGCGTTTAAATGCAGGCGCAGAGCGGCGGTGCGGTAGTTTTCAAATTCGTTGTGAACGCTCGCCGCGCCAAGCTTCTTGAAAGCCGTTTCAAGCAACAAATCTAGCGCTTTTGCCGCGTAGCCGTTGCCGCGATAGTGGCTCTCTACCACGATACCCATATCATACCAATCCTCGTAAAAGCCTTTGTCACAGTTTTTATGAAGATTGACCTCACCGATAAACTCGCCGTCAAGCACAATATATGCGTAAAAACTGTCGGACGTTCCCGCCGTCCAATAGCCGTACCATGATCGCCATTTCTCCTCGGAGAAATCAATGCAGCCGTTTTCGCCGCCATACTCCTTGTTGTAGCTCATAGTGTCAGGGTCGGCAAGCAACCTTTGGCGATACCAAAGCTCACCGTATTCGGGAACGTGCAGACTTATTCCGCTCATATTGCCGCCTCCGTCAGTTCTTTTTCTGCTTAGCCTCCGCCTTAAGCCGCAGATCGCGTTCAAGAATTACCTTACGTATACGGATATTTTTCGGAGTGACTTCCACAAGCTCGTCGTCCTGAATGAACTCAAGGCTCTCCTCAAGGCTCATCTGCTTATACGGAATTAGCTTCAAAGCGTCATCAGACCCGGAGGCGCGGGTGTTTGTGAGGTGCTTTTTCTTGCAAACATTTACCACGATGTCGCCCGCTTTCGGAGATACGCCGACTATCATGCCCTCGTACACGGGAACGCCCGCGTCTATGAACAGCGTGCCGCGCTCCTGCGCGTTAAATAAGCCGTAAGTTACCGCTGTGCCCGTTTCCCACGCTACAAGCGAACCCACCGTTCTTCTTGGAATATCACCGAAATACGGCTTATAGCTGTCAAAAATGGAGTTCATAACGCCCTCACCCTTGGTGTCGGTCATAAACTCGCTTCTGTAACCGAAAAGTCCGCGTGACGGAATTAGGTACTCCAATCTCGTGCGCGAGCCTACAGGGTGCATTTCCTGAAGCTCTCCCTTGCGCTGACCCATTTTCTCCATGACAGCGCCAACCGCCGTTTCGGGAACGTCGATAACAAGACGCTCCACAGGCTCGCACTTCTGCCCATCTATTTCCTTATAAAGCACGCGAGGTGTGCTTACCGACAGCTCGTAGCCCTCGCGGCGCATAGTTTCTATAAGTATGGAAAGGTGCATTTCACCGCGCCCCGCAACGTTCATAGCGTCGGTTGTTTCGCTGTCGGTAACACGCAGCGATACGTCTTTAAGGGTTTCTTTCATTAGACGGTCGCGTATCTGACGCGATGTGACGAACTTGCCGTCACGTCCCGCAAACGGCGAGGAATTTACCGAAAACGTCATTTCAACTGTAGGCTCGGAAATTTTCACAAACGGCAGCGGTTCGGGATTGGAAACGGAGCAGATAGTCTGCCCGATAGTAATACCTTCGATTCCCGAAAAGCACACGATATCGCCGACCGTTGCGCTTTCGCACGGAACTTTATTAAGTCCTTCGTATTGATAAAGTGATACGATCTTCCCTTTAAACGGTTCGTGAGAGCCATGATAATCACATACCGTGACCTCTTGATTTTGTTTGATAACACCGCGCTCTACGCGTCCTACGGCAATTCTGCCAACATAATCATTATAGTCTATCGAAGAAACAAGCAGTTGAAGCTCGCCCTCACCATCGCCCTCGGGAGGGTCAATATGCTCAAGTATTTTATCAAACAGCGGCTTGAAATCCGTGCCCATATTGTCGGGGTCGTAGGACGAGCAGCCCAGACGTCCCGAACAGAACACAACGGGGCTGTCAAGCTGTTCCTCGGTAGCGTCCAAATCGAGCAGCAGTTCAAGGACTTCGTCAACTACCTCGTGGTTACGAGCGTCAGGGCGGTCGGTCTTGTTGACAACCACAATTATCTTGTGCCCCAATTCCAGAGCCTTTTGCAAAACGAAACGAGTTTGCGGCATTGTGCCCTCAAAGCTATCCACAAGCAGCAAAACGCCGTTTACCATTTTAAGTATACGTTCAACCTCGCCCGAGAAATCAGCGTGACCGGGTGTATCAACTATATTTATCTTCACGCCGTTATACATACACGAGGTATTTTTCGCGAGTATCGTGATACCGCGCTCACGTTCAAGATCGTTATTATCCATAACGCGGTCGTTTACTTCTTGATTTTCACGGAACACGCCGCCCTGTTTGAGCATTTCGTCAACAAGCGTTGTCTTTCCGTGATCGACGTGCGCTATTATTGCTATGTTTCTTAGATCGTTTCTAACCAAATTATTTCACTTTCCTTTATTTTACACATTATTTTTTTGCCACTAATCATTATACACCGTTTTAAACCGTACTTCAATAGAATTCGTGAAAAAACGTGGATTTACTTACAATTAGCCAATTTTTCTACAATATTTTTGTGCATTTTAACAACACATTCAACTATTCCGTCAATACAAGAGATTCCGCTTTTTCGACCTCAACGCGCAGGCCCTCTCCATCGCTCACCATAACGATATTGCCGTTATTTGCGGTTGAATAAGATACTTTGCAGCCGACATTTTTCAAACGCTCAAAAACATCAAGCCGCGGATGGCGATATAGGTTGTACTCCGAAACGTTGAACACCGCTATTTCAGGAGTGACTGCGTTCAAAAACTCCTCACAGCTCGCACCCGCGCTTCCGTGATGTCCGACTTTAAGCACATCAACATCAAGATCGGTTCCATTTTCGACCAGATCGAGTTCCGAAAACTCCTGCAAATCACCTGTGAACAAAAATGAGTTTTCCCCGTGAACCAGCTTTGCAGTTATCGAAAAATCATTTATGTCTTTATAATCATAATATTGCGGCGAAAGAATATCAAGATAACAACCCTCTCCGAGAATGAACCTTTCACCCGCCGAGGCATACCGCGCAGGTATCTTGCGATCATTAATTACATTCAAAAGCCGCTCGTACGTTATCCCATACGGTATCAAATCTTCGGGAAGCTCGGGCATTATAAACAGCCCCACGTCAAAATTCATCAACACTCGGTACATCGCGCCATAGTGATCGGTATGAGGGTGAGTGGCTATCACTAAGTCAAGATAATCTACTCCGCTGTATTTCAAAAACCCGATAACATCGTTTTCACAGTCAATATCGCCGCTGTCAATGAGAATATTGTACTTGTCTGTTCTGATGAGCTGACAATCACCTTGACCAACGTCAACAAAGCTCACCGAAATCTCGTCATTATTCAGCTTTACATAAGGCTTTGCTCCGCTGCCGAAGAACCGCACAACGTCTTGTGAAGACGGAACTCCGCCAATATGCAAAAACAGATCGTTCAACAGTAAAAATAACCCGACCGCGCACATAACAAACAGCGCTGTGTCCTTTATAAGCGAGATCGCGCGTTTTCTTTTGCGACGTTTTTCCTGTTTTATACGTTCTTTGGTCAAAACATCACGCTCCAAGACAGTTTTTCATATTATCCGATAACCCTCATGACCTCACTGTATTTATCGGCATACAGCCTCTTGCTTTTCTCAGAAAGCTTATTAAAGCTGCGTTCGAGCTTGCTTCGCACAAATTCAATACCCTCAGCTATACCCAGCTTACGCTTTACATATGCAAGATAAAGCAGCGACGGAACGGAATCAAAATGCGATACCGCATCGGCATCAGCAACGCATATTTCCTCAATGCTGCGCTTTACATTCGGCTTGCTGCCGCGGTGATTTAAAACGCATTTTTTCACAAGCTCGATTTTGTCATAGTCAAATCTGTCAAGAAATTCTTCCGACATTTGCGCTCCGTAAATATGATGGTCGGCATACAGAGAATAATCAGTTATAGACGCAATATCATGCAGCCACGCGGCAATTGTTACTACCTCAACATCAGCACCGTATTTTTCGGCAAGAAAAGCTGCGTTTTTCACCACAGCTTGTATATGGTAATAACATCCCATACCGAAAAAGTTGGTTTCCTTTTCACACCGCTCCCTTATTTCATTTTGAAGAAAGTCAATTATATCGCTTCGCATTACCGTACCTCTTTTTAGCTGTGTTTGTTATATACCGTTATGACATCAAATTATTCTCAATATACTCGAAAAGCGGTTTCCGCCGAACATCTTCCCTGTTCCTTGAAAACCACTCATAGGATTGCGCAAGTCCTTTTTTCAAGGGCTTTAGATCGGGTATAAGAGAGAGCATTGCCGAAACATCGAGTTTATAACCGTAATCATAAAACGGAAAATATTCCCGTTGATTTATACGAAATAACACGTTTCTTATCTCTGGAACTTTTCCGAGAACCTCATAGCACAGCCGAACCCATTCGCAAACGCTTACCGTTTCGGGATTTCCCACGTTGAAAACGCGCTGTTCGGGCTGCTTTTCGAGCAGTATCGCGATAAACCGGCACATATCCTCTATATCGAAGAATTGCAGTGGCATTTCACCGCCATTCGGAACGTAAAACGGCATACCACGCTCGGCGCACTCGAAAACGAACGCTTCGCGGTAGAGATTGTTCATTTTGCCGTAGAGATACGGCGGGGGGGGT
>DKXD01000097.1:0-3602 GCA_002492075.1 Ruminococcaceae bacterium UBA7135 | reverse complement strand
GGCGGGCGAATTATGTACGCATTCGGAACACGACTTTGCAGATACTTTTCGGCGGCTATTTTGTTTGTTCCGTAATCGCCCCAAACGGAGTTTGCGCCCGTTTGCATACTCTCCTTGAACGGCTGCGGCAGCGTTTCGGGATAGACAGCGCTGGAGCTTATCAGAACGTAATTCTTAAACTCTCCGAGAGCGTTCAGTAAATCGCGCACATCGGCTTCGTTGTATGCCGTTACGTCAATAACCGCGTCAAACTCGTATTTTTTGAGAATATCTCCCAAATCGTGTCTGTCTGCGTTGATAAGCGTTACTCCCTCCGACTGCGGACGGGTGTTTCTGTTTAAAACGTAAACCTCATACTCTTTTGAGAAATACTCCGCTGTAAATCGGCTCGCGAAAACCGTTCCACCCGTTACAAGAATTTTCATAAAAGCTCCTCCCTTATTTTGCAAGCTCGATGGCCTGTTTCAGATCAAGCGAGCCCGTGTAAATACTCTTTCCGCAGATAGTGCCGTACAAGCCCATATCCTTACAAATTCTGATGTCCTCTATCGTGTGAACCCCGCCGCTCGCGATTATCTTACACTCGCCGCGGGTGCCGTCGCGGAGTGCCTTAAGCTGCTCGGCGTTTACTCCCGAAAGAGTGCCATCCTTAGAGATGTCCGTAAAGATAAAGTACTTCACACCGTAATCTATCATCTTATTAGCAAGATCGACATAATTTACGTCCGAGGTTTCAAGCCAGCCCTCGGTAGCCACTAAACCGTCTTTTGCGTCAATGCCGACAACGATTTTTTCACTTCCGAATTTCTCTACCGCGTCTTTAACGAGCCGAGGATTTTTCAGCGCCGCCGAACCCAGAATAACGCGTGAAATTCCCAATTTCAAATACTCGCCAATAGTTTCAAGACTGCGGATTCCGCCGCCAAGTTCCACTTTCAAATGTGTTTTTTCCACAACTTCCGTGTAGATTTTCGTGTTGACGGGTCTTCCCTCTTTAGCGCCGTCCAAGTCCACCATATGTATCCACTCCGCGCCCGCCGCTTCAAACGACTTCGCCGTCTCGAGAAAGTTGTCCGCTACCTTTTCAACTGTCGCGTAGTCGCCCTTGAAAAGACGCACCACGTTGCCGTCTTTAATGTCTATTGCGGGTAAAATCACCATAGTATCACCTCATAAAATATTTTTCAGCTCCATAAGATTTGAAATTATATGATCGGGCTGCTCTTGCGGACAAGTCGGGGAACAGTAAACGCTGAAGCCTTGCTTTATCCACACGGTTCTCATTCCCAAAGATTTTGCCGGCGCAATATCGTTATCGAGCCTGTCGCCTATCATTACGGAATTTCCGGCAGAACAGCCAGCTTTATTTAACGCTCTGCGGAAAATCTCAAGATCGGGCTTTGCGACGCCCTCCTCCGCCGAAGCGGTCACCGAATCGAAATATTTTCGTATCCCCCAATTTTCAAGACGCTTTTCCGTGCCAAGCCCTTGATTTGCGATAACGCTGATAAGATACCCCTTATCGCACAGATACCGCAATATCTCCTCGGCTTCGGGATAAAGTCTTTCATCCTCTCTGTGCCACGGAGTTTTTTTCAATCCGAAAAACTTTATCGCTTCAAGATCGCCCTTTAAATTTTGCTTTTGAAAGAATATTCTCTTTTCGTTGAATTGTTCAAACGAAATATCCGTTCCCTCAATTACTTCTCGAATACGGTGGTTGTAGCACTCCGTTTCGTCTACCAGCGTTGAGCCAATATCGAAAAAAATATGAGTTATTTTCGTAAGCATACTCACTCACCTCTTGTCTGTTCAAAACTCTCCAATTCGCGGCATAAAGCCGCAAAATCATCGTATACGGTAATGGTCTGCAAATATCTGAAGTCGAGGATATAACCCGACGCACGGTGTCTCAAAAAATCCGCATCCCAGAGCGGCACGGCGACAAAGCCCTTTTTGTAATCATATTTCAGCGGTTCAAATTTCTCGATATTTCCGCGGAAATACTTCACCTTTGCCATACACAGCTTGTTTATGCGGAACAGCAATCCGATAATGTCCGTGTGCTCGACAAACGCGTCCTTGAAGATCAGATGCTTGTGAGAGTTTTCCTTGTCGGAATACCACGCGTTGTTTTCGTGCTTCAGTCCGTATTTTTGAATCAAAAGCTCCTTGTCGTCCATATTCTGTCACCTTTTAACGTCATAGTAAAATTTGTCCGCCACTTCCCTGTTATTTCCCTCAAAGATTGCCTTTGTAAGTTTCTTGTTCTTTATCAGATACCAATCTCCGAATTGGTCGAATTTGCGGCTTGAGGTGATTATACGAGACTTTTTCAATACGCCGTATTTTTGTCCTCTTTTGTCTCCAAGCTGTTTAAGCCGGATAGCAAAATCCATATCCTCAAGACTTACAAGAGCCTCGTCAAAACCGCCTATGAACTCAAAATCCTTACGGTAACACCAGAACATCCCGCCCATAAGGGCAGCTTTATGCTTTTTCATTATGGGAATAATTTGGAGAGCCACATATGCCGAGGAAAACGCGATACCAAGCGACATTCTGTCAAACTTCGCTCTTGTTCCGCCGCCTATAAACTTTCCCGACTCTAACATCGTCTTTATTTCGGCAAGCGAATCCTCGGTCATGCAACTGTCCGCGTCAATGGTTACGATAATATCTCCCTTGGCGAGCTTTGCGCCGTCGTTTCTTACCGCGCTGATACATTATTACTGTGTTTTCGCAGATCTCCGCGCCCATTGCCGAAGCAATCTCCACAGTATTATCGGTGCAGCGGTTTGCGGAGACGATTATCTGCACATTGTCCGCTCCAACCTTTTCCGAAGCGCGTTTTATCGCGTCAATGCATTTTGCAATATACTTTTCTTCATTATGCGCGGGTATTATAACTGAAAAGACGTAATCACTCATTACTGCTCCCCTGTTCTCAAAACTTACATCTTCTGATTGTGCTTTGAACCGCCCGCATAGGGAAAAATCGGCTCTGAAAGCGAAAACTCAAATGTTTCCCTGTTGACGAGCCCAACAGTCTTGTCGCTGTCGTACAGTCTCATAATAAACTCCGCCGCCTGTTCACTTGTGTGATATGTACCGAACAGCTTATCGTAATCATACTCGGCAACACCGTTCGCGACCTTGCCGAATTCCGTTTATGTGGCGGCGGGTGCGAAAACCTTAGCACGCATTTTCGCTCCCTTTTCAATAAGCTCCCGCGCCAGCCCCTCGGTAAACGCGCTTACATAGAACTTCACGGCGCAGTAGGTAACAGCGTTAGGCACGACCACATAACCGCCGCAAGACGAAACATTTATAAGCTGCGCCCCGTCAACCTCAGAGAAATCACGGACAAACAGCGTTGCACTATGATTTTTCTTTCGCCCCGAACGCAAGCCACCGCCCGTCAATATCCTCAACCACAAACTCGCGGTTTTGGTAATCGGTAGTGCAAAGCGGCTTCGCGAATTTCACGCCGTTTCTTTCAAGCTCCTCAAAAAGCCGCTCATGCTCAATTGTGTAAAAATACGCGTCATAGCCGTAACCATATAAAACGCGGTTGGGCTTAACGCTCCGATCTGCTTTGG
>DKXD01000119.1:4187-7056 GCA_002492075.1 Ruminococcaceae bacterium UBA7135 | reverse complement strand
GGATAGCATGTGTTTTCTCCCCCGCTTCGCGGGGGAGAAACAAAAAACTTTTTCAAAAGCCGCTCTTCCCTATTGCGTCGGAAAAAGCGGATAAAACTTTACAGCTTTTCTACCTTGTAATAAAACAGATATAATCTTTGTACGGAGTTTTCAAGGAAATAATAGTGCTTTATGTACGCCGCAAGCATTACCAGAAACATCGCCGTCAGCACCAGCAACCCCACACCGCCCTGTACAAAATATATCGCCAGCGACAGCATAAAGAACACCCCAAACGACATTGTAACTATCAGATGAATGAGCCGCTCGTGCTGATAAAACGCTATTCTTTGCAGCAACTCGGTGCGCATTGCCAAAAGCTCCTCCTCGGAGTGTTCGGCGGCGAAAAACCGCTCTAAAATTTCAAGATACGCTCTTATTTGCTTAGTCATCGAATTCCTCCAAGGCGGCACTTGCCGTTTCCCATTCTTCCATTGCGCTCTCCTGCTCCGAACGCAGGCGCTCTATCTCCTCCGAAAGCTCTATAGCCTTTTGGTAATCGGAAAGCGAGGAAAGCTCCTCCGTTTTGGTGTTTATCTCCCCGTCAAGCTCCTCGATACGCTTTTCGGCGCGGGAAATTTTCGTGTTGAGCTTTCGGCGCTCGCTTTCGCGCTCCTTGCGCTGCTTGTAATCTAAAGCGTTTTCGGAAAGCTTCGGCTTCTCCGTTACCGTAATGCTCTGCGCGTTCTGCTGCTTTTCGATGTAGAAGTCATAATTTCCGAGATAGCCCTCTACTCCGTTAGGCGTGAGCTTGTAGAGTCGATTTGCCAGCTTGTTTATCAGATAGCGGTCGTGCGAGATGATGAACAAGGTGCCGTCATAACCCAGCAGAGCGTTCTCCAAAGCCTCGCATGAGGTAATATCCAAGTGATTTGTTGGCTCATCCAAAAGCAGAAAGTTTGCTCCCAAAAGCATCAGCTTTAAAAGCGCGACCCTCGCGCGTTCTCCGCCCGAAAGCTCCGAAATGTGCTTGTAGATATCATCGCCCTTAAACAAAAACGCCGCCAGTGCCGTGCGCACGGCAGTCTCGGTCATTCTCGGATATGTGTCCCATACCTCGTCGAGTGCGGACTTCGTTTCGGTAAGTCCCCTCTGCGCCTGATCGAAATAGCCCGGCTGAACCCTCGCGCCAAACTTGAACTCCCCATTATCCGCTTTGTACTGCTCCGTCAAAATCTTAAACAGAGATGTCTTCCCACAGCCGTTGTCTCCTATGAGGAACACTCGCTCGCCCCGCTTTATCTCAAGGCTGACCCCGTGAAAAAGCTGCTTGCCGTCAAAACCCAAAGCAAGGTTTTTTGTGGTGAGAACATCGTTGCCGCTGCCGTCTGCCGCTCTGAACGCGAACTTTATCGCTTCCGGAGCGTCCTCGGGCTTTTCAAGAGTTTCTTCAAGACGGTCGATCGCTTTTTGCTTGCTGGCGATAGTCACATAGTTGTGCGCTTGATTCCAACGTTTTTGCTGCTCGATTATGCCCTCTACGCGCTTTATTTCTTTAACGGTCGAATCATACACCTTTCGGCGGCGCTCCAAATCTTCGGCTTTAAGCTCCAGAAAACGCGTATAATTTCCTTTATAATCACGGATATGGCAATTTTCGAGTTCCAAGGTGCGTTCTGTCACCTTATCAAGAAAATATCGGTCGTGAGAAATAACGATATAAGCGCCGCGGTAGTCCGAAAGAAAGCGTTCAAGCCACTCCACGCTTGATATATCAAGATGATTTGTCGGCTCGTCAAGCAGCAGCATATCGGCGTTAGACAAAAGCAGCTTCGCCAACTGAAGCTTGCTTCTCTGACCGCCGCTCAAAACGCTTACGGGCAGCGCGAAGTCGCTCTCCGAAAACCCCAGACCCGTCAAAGCGGAAGCCGTGCGGCTTTTATAGGTAAGTCCCCCGTCACGCTCGAACTGCTCTTGAAGCGCCGTCTGACGCGCTATGATCTCATCGGAGCTGTCGCCCATATCTATTTTGTCATGCAATTCTTCAAGCTCCAGTTCCATATCGTCAAGCTCGGAAAAGATCGTCAGAGCCTCATTGTAAAGCGTTTTTTGACTGTCCCTGCACGCAAACTGCTCCATAAAACCTATCTTTACTCCGCCCGCAATGTGTATCGTGCCCTCGTCGGGAGTATGCTCACCGTTCAGCAGCTTGAACAGCGTCGTTTTTCCGCTGCCGTTTACGCCTACAAAACCTATTTTCTCGCTTTCATACACCTCAAAAGAAACGTCAGAAAACAGCGTTCTGTCCGCAAACGACATTGTGATATTGCTTAAACTCAACAGCAGCATAATTCCTCCCGAATTTATTCTCCCCGCCGGATATGACGGGGAGAAAATATTATTTTTAGGTATTCAGTCTCTCGGGACCATACTTTTTATTGACCAAGTTTTCATCGGCAACTACCTCGTAATTCTGTCCGAAAAGATCCACCATACTTTTGAAATCATCGTTCTTTATCAAGGTGAGTATTCTTTCATTGTTGTCTTCTTTCCACTTCGTCTTTTTGGTAATATCTTCCTTTACTACCACATACACGGCTTTTTCCGCCTCAAAAAGCGTCGCCTTGCCGTCGCTTTTGGCGTTGAAAATATACTCGGTCAGTTTTTCATCGTTAAGGCTTGAGGACTCCTTGGAGATAAACTGATCAAGGTCGTCGGCAGACTCGGCTTTCTTAATACCCGCTGCCTCTACCTGTTTCTTTATCCACTCTTCCTTGGTGAGTTTATCCTCATTATCCTCTTTATAATCGGTTTCGGCTTTTGCTTTTGCGGATTCCTCGGCTTTTTCAAAGTTGTAGTCGTAAAACACGTCAACGGGATCGTCGCCTTT
>DKXD01000119.1:0-3951 GCA_002492075.1 Ruminococcaceae bacterium UBA7135 | reverse complement strand
ATCAACGGGATCGTCGCCTTTATTCAAGCGGTCAACAAGCGCCTGCGCCTTATCCTTCACCGCTTTTTTATCCTCGTCCTTTTCAAGAGTCTTGCCGGATGCGTCGGTATAAGCAATGTTCAGCAGCTTTACCGAAGCGTAATTCTCTTTCAGATAATCGTTTATCTCGCTCTCCTTTACCTCCAGCTCGCCGCCTTTATCATAGTAGTGCATAAACAGCTTGCTTTGAAGCTCGCTTACCCGCTGTATCTCTTTATATGATTCCTTTCCTATGCCCTGGCTTTCATAATACTCGCCTAAAGTCTCATATCCGTAAATATATTTCACATAATCATTGGCGTTATCCCAAACCCCGTTTACATTGGTGTTCAGCTCGTTCATTTCGGTTTCCGAGAGGGCTATACCCAACTCGTCGCACTTGCGCTGCACTGCCACAAATCTGCGTACAGCCTTCATGGTCTCGTCCTTTATCCACTGCGAACCGCTCTTTCCATCTATTTCTTCTTTGGTTATAGGAACGGATTCTTTGCTTTCGGTACTGCTTGTTTCACCGGCTGAGGTATCCGATGTTGTATCGGATGTTTCCTGTTGTTCTTTCAGTTCGGTCTCCGCATTATTGTATGCACTTTGCATAAGCGAAATATACACACCGTTCCTTATCTCCATTCCGTCCACAGTCATAAGGCTGCCTCTGTCGCAGCCACAAAGCGATGCGGCAAGAACTACCGCCAATACCGCCGCTGCCGCTCTTTTCAAACTTGTTCTCATATTACGTCCTCCTTACAGATTGTCCGGTTGTCCGCTGATAAATCTTACCGACATCAGCGTATTCTTTTTATCCCAGCGATTTATCGTATATTCAAGCGTTTTATCCGCTTCCACCGTAACTCCCAATCCCTCTACCGCCATTGTAACGGAGGGCGGGATATAGTCTACCGTAAGCACATAAGTGCCGTTGCTCTCGGACATTGCGGTTATTTTCGGGGCATAGTTCAAAAGTCTCATATTATTTGTGCAGCTGTAAACATGGTTCTCTTCGTCATATACGAACTGCGTGTCGCCCGTGCCCACCGTTTGATGCGTTATGGTCGCGCTCGTGCCGAATATTTCCTTGCATGAGACCCCTACGTTGTATTCGGGAACAAGTATACCGCCCGCAGGAGAGGATTTGAATGCCGATGTGTCTTTGTTTACAAGAATATTCCATATTGAGCAGCTGACCTTTGAAGAGTTTGTTATCTCGGTCTCATTCTCGAACGGCGCGATATCGTTTGCGACAACGGGAAGAATAAATCTTGCGAACTCGTTTTTCAGCTCGGTATTATCCGCCAATTTGCTTATTCCGTTCGCAATGAAGCGAATACTCGATATCAAGCCTATGACCGCCATTATTATTACGACAACGGCTACCGCGAAGAATGTCCTGCTCCGTTTCGCGCGCCCTTCCTCGGCGGTTTCCGCGATTTTTACATCGTCCTCCGGTTCTTCACCCAAGTTGGCAACGTCTTCTTCGATCTCGATATCAGGCTCGTGTTCGATCTCGCCCAACAGCTCATTTATAACATCTTCGTTGTGCTTTTGACGCACAGCCGCATTTTGTTTGTTTTTCTTTGACATTGTTACCTCTTATCCTAAGGAAGTGCTGATTAAATCGTATTTTTGTTTTTCAAAGCACGGTTTCATCGGCTCTCTCCCCCGCCTGCGGCAAGGAGAGAGCCATTAAATCAGCGTTTCCCTAAATTTACTTGACTACCCTCTGATCTGACCGCTGCCGTTTATCAGGTATTTATATGACGTCAAAGCGGCAAGCCCCATTGGTCCTCTTGCGTGGAGCTTCTGGGTCGAAATGCCGATCTCGGCGCCCAAACCGAACTCAAAGCCGTCGGTAAACCGCGTTGAAGCGTTTACATATACGGCTGCCGCGTCTACCTGCTTTTGGAATTTCTCGGCGTTATCCTCGGACTTTGTAACGATACATTCGCTGTGTCCCGTACCGAAACGCCCAATATGCTCTATCGCCTCGTCGATACCGCTCACGACCTTGCTCGAGAGCTTCAGGTCAAGGAACTCAGTCGCGTAGTCGTTATCATCGGCTATTTTCTCCGTCTTGATATTCTCGGAAGTCGCGCTGTCGCCCACTATAGCTACCTTGCCCTGCCAAAGCTCGTCAAGTCTCTTAAAGAACGCGGAAGCAATGCTTTTATGCACCAATATGCTCTCGATAGCATTGCACACCGACGGTCGCTGCGTTTTCGCGTTGTTTACGATATTCACCGCCATATCGAGATCAGCACTTTCGTCAACAAAAACGTGACAGTTTCCCTCGCCCGTTTGTATCACGGGAACGGTCGCGTTCTCTATAACCGTGTGTATAAGGCGCTTGCCGCCTCTGGGTATCAACAGGTCTATATACTTATTGAGCTTCATCATCGCGTTGGCGGTCTCGTGGCTCGTGTCCTCCACAAGCTGTATGCTGTCCGCCGGAACGCCAAAATCCGAAACGGTTCTTCGCATAAGATCGGTCAAAAACTTATTTGAATTTATCGCGTCGCTTCCTCCGCGCAATATCACCGCGCTCCCCGCCTTAAAGCACAGAGCCGCAGCATCGACGGTAACATTGGGGCGGCTCTCGAAAATTATCCCGATAACGCCCATGGGAACGCTCACCTTTCTTACTTTCAAGCCGTTGGGCAGCGTATTTTCACTCAACACCTCGCCGGTGGGGTCGGGCAGCGCAACTACTTTATCTATTCCCTCCGCCATGCCAACGATACGCTTTTCGTCAAGCGTCAGGCGGTCTATCATCGCTTCGCTCATACCGTTTTTGCGGGCGTTTTCGACATCCGTCTTGTTTACCGCGATAATAGCTTCAACATTCTGATTAAGCCGCCGCGCGATCTCGGACAACGCAGCGTTCTTTACTTCCGTGCTGCAATTTGCCAAGCTCGGCGCGGATCGTTTCGCTCTGGTGCCCAATTCTTCAATATACGTATTATTTTCGCTCATTTTCTGTTCCTCTCATTACCGAGCATTGATCACTTTTTTGCTTTAAACCATGTACACCGCGCATTGTCGCTCTCGAACAAGCTGTAAAGCAGCTTGGGATCCTTATTGCCGATTATAACAGCGTCTATGCCCGCCTCCGCGGCGATCTGCGCCGCCTCAATCTTTGTGAGCATACCACCTGTTCCCACAGCCGAACCGCTTCCCTGCGCCATTCCTATGATGTCGTAGTTTATATTATCGACCACGCTTATAAACTCCGAGTTCGGGTCGGCGGGGTCGCCGGTGTAAAGCCCGTCAACATCGGTCAGCATAACCAACAGATCCGCGCCGCAAAGCTTCGCGACGATCGCCGACAGCGTGTCGTTCTCATCGAAATCGAGATGCTTAATAGAAACAACGTCGTTTGCGTTGATAATGGGCACAACCGACATTTCAAACAGCTTATTGAATGTGTTGATTACGTTCGTTCTGCGCTCCTCATTGCTGATAACGTCGCGCGTCAACAGCAACTGCGCCACATTGTGATTGTAACGTCCGAAATTTTCGCTGTAAAACTTCATAAGCTCGGTTTGACCTATCGCCGCGCACGCCTGCTTTGAGGGGGTATCCTTGGGTTTTTCGCGGAAGCCACCCTTCGCCGCACCGACGCACTGCGCACCAGAGCTTACAAAAACTATCTCGCGCCCCGAATTTTTGAGATCGGACAGCACCTCCACAAGCATACGGCTTTTGCGGATGTTCATGCTTCCGGTTTCCGGGTAAGCAAGTGTGCTGCTCCCCACTTTTATTACAACACGCTTTTTATCTTTAAAACAAGGCATATATCCACCTAAACCTTTCGGCATACGTTATTTATACTAATTTCCATTAAAAGCAGACACTTTCATCTTATTTTTCTCTTCCCTGCGAAGCGGGGAGAAAAAATAAATTTTATACTCTTTTTAT
>DKXD01000003.1:8695-10028 GCA_002492075.1 Ruminococcaceae bacterium UBA7135 | reverse complement strand
ATTTCACTCCGTTATTCCAAAACGGCAGGAAATGTATTTCGTCATTGGTATTATTCAGATCGTTTTCGCAGATATACTTGTATGCCTCGCCGATGGATTTTACATTTATTGCAATGTGGTCAATTGCGCCGGCAATTAAAGGCGCTTTTCCCGACTCAAAGATCTCCAGCGTGAGATCTCCAAGCTTCATAAATGCAACTTCCTCCTTTGCTGTTTCGTTATACGTTCTCAGCGCTACCTCAAAACCAATCTTCTCATAAAAGTCCAACGTGGCGTTTAAGTCATTCGTCGGCATTCCAATATGCTGAACGCCCGTAAAATTGTCCTTAATATTCATATTATGCCTGCCTTTCTTCTTTCAGTTTGTTTTGGACTTGATCCATAGAAGGCATTGCGGGGATTGCTCCATAACTCTCTACGCATACGCTCGCAACAGCGTTTCCGAAGTCCGCAAACCTCGCCGCCTCAGACAAGGGTATGTCATCGGGCGTTTTTCCGCTTTTCGCAAGGCAGTACAGAAATCCTCCCCAGAAAGCGTCTCCCGCGCCCGTTGCGTCAAGTGCTTTGTTTTTAAAGCCATTGACGATCTTACCGCCGCTTTGCGTTCTGACATAGGCACCCCTCTTTCCGAGAGTTACTACGGCAATCTTTACGCCCTGCGACATCAATGTTTCGGCTGCTCTTTCATAGTCAGTGTTATCCGTCAGAAGTGCTGTTTCCTCATCTGAAATTTTCATTACGTCAACTGACCCGATCATCGCGCGCATTTGCTTTTTAGCCGCTTCCTCATTCATCCAAAGAGACGCTCGGTAATTAGGATCATAGGAGATGATACAGCCCGACCGTTTGGCGTTTTCAACGGCAAACATTGTTGCACTGCGGCACGGCTCGTCGGTAAGCGAGATAGAACCTATGTGTAAAATGCGACTGTCCGCAATAATATCCGTCGGTATATCTCCGATTTCCAGCATTTTATCCGCGCCGTGATTTCTTGCAAACGAAAACTCGCGGTCACCGTTATCCTTGACGTCCACAAACGCCAATGTGGTGAAATATTCATTGCTTAATACCAGACCGCGACTGTCGATACCGACTTTGTCCAATGTTTCTTTGAGAAACTGTCCATGCATATCGCTGCCCGCCTTGCCGATAAAAGCGGTACTTGCACCGAGCTTAGTCATTGCCGCCGCAACGTTAGCGGGAGCGCCGCCAGCGTTCTGTGCGAATATACGCTGCCCCTGAGTGTTCCGTCCTTGCATCGTAAAGTCTATAAGTATCTCTCCGAGCGCAGTAAGATCATACATTTGAACCGCTCCTTTCTTTGATCTCCTCT
>DKXD01000003.1:8220-8474 GCA_002492075.1 Ruminococcaceae bacterium UBA7135 | reverse complement strand
TCCTCTACTATCTTGTTGTAGGTCTTTTTGTTGAGCCTATAAAAGAACAGTGCTATCGCTGTGACTATCCAGAGTGTTCCGGGAATAATTGAGAAACTTGATTTCATAATTGATAACACCGCGTCGTTCTGTTCAATGTTGGCTTCAAATCCCGCCGCGCCGAGAACTCCCGCGAGAACGGACGTTCCAATCGCCATTCCCACCTTATTGCCAAGTGAAATAAACGCGTACTGAAAACCGTCGTTGCGTATTCC
>DKXD01000003.1:0-7924 GCA_002492075.1 Ruminococcaceae bacterium UBA7135 | reverse complement strand
GTTTTCCACTCGCCGTATTCCACGCAGTCGGGAACTATCGCGTAGATAGCAGTGTTAAATCCCGCGAAAAAGAATTGTGTAAGTCCCGAGCAAATATAAAACGGAATGGGAGAGGTCACAGGGCTGAAAAAGTAGAGCGAAAGCATACATATACCGGTGCCAAGTGCCAGTATCGATGCTGACCGTCCCTTGTTGCCCGTCCACTTGAATATCAGCGGAAACAACCCCGCACCGATGATGGACGGCACGATTATCGCCATAGAGTATGTAGTGAACAGAGCCTCACTGCCTTCGACATACTTAAAGTAATAAAGCGCGTCGGCATTGCGTCCGTAAAGCGTTATACCGAAAAGGAACTGCCCCAGCAGCGCCAGAAGATACGGCTTGTTTTGAATGACGGTCTTAAGCTGCAGCTTCATCGGTATTTTCTTTTTTTCCGGTATCGTTACCGCTTCCTTCGTTTTGGCGAAGCAGAAGATGTGACACAGCGCAAATATCACTCCGTAAAGTATGGCAACCAGTAAATATCCTTGCGCCTGATTTCCGCTTTCGCCGCTGAATTTGGAAATAAGCGGCAATGTAATGATGTTAATTATTCCTATTGCGATCATTGCGCTGACGGAACGAAATGTGTTTATTTTCGCGCGTTCCTCGATGTTCTGAGTCATTGCGCCGCACAGCGTTCCGTAGGGGATATTGACACAGGTATAACCGAGGACTAATATACAGTATGTAATTATCATATAAATGATCTTCGCCGTGTCGCTCCAGTTCGGGTGCGCCCAGAACGAGATTATAAGCACTATGGCGGTCAGAGGTGCGGCAAACAGCAGCCACGGTCTGTAACGTCCCCAACGTGTGTTGGTCTTGTCGGTAAGACTGCCGACAATCGGATCGTTTATCGCGTCCCAGAATCTTGAAAACAGCATAAGCGCCGCGACCGCACCCATACTTATACCGAAAACGTCGGTGTAAAAGATCATAAGAAAGTTTCCGACAAACATCCAACTGAAATTACAGCCAACGTCGCCCATTCCGTATGCAAACTTGCTTATAAACGGGATCTTGATATTGGTTTCGTTATTTTTCATACCGTGTTCCTCCGTCAATATCGTTTAATCCTGCACGTCAATTATAACCTTCATTGTAGTTTCGCGGTTAGCGTCAATGTACTTGTATGCCTCGAGATAATCCTTGAACGCAAAATGCTTGGAGATAAGCGGTTTAAGCGCGACTTTGCCCTCGTTTACAAGACGTATAGCCTCGATATAGTCCTCGTTTCTATACATCATTGAAGTGTTCAGATCCAATTCGTGATCGTTTAATACCGCGAGGTCTACCTGCGCCATATCCGCAAACACCGCAACGAGAATTATCGTGCTGCCCTTGCGCGCATATTTTATTGCCTGACCCATTGTTATGTTGTTTCCCGCGCAGTCGTAAATAACGTCAGCCTTATCAGGACCGAAATTCTCGACCATAGCGTCACCAAAATCTTTTTCTTTGGTGTTCACGCAAAAGTCGATTCCACATTCCTTTGCTTTTGCAAGCCGAAGCTCGCTTACGTCGGTAATCATTACGCTTTCCGCGCCCATTCCCTTGGCGGTTTGGGCAACCAGTATACCGATAGGACCCGCGCCCAGCACGGCGATTTTCATTCCTTTTACATCGCCCGCGCGTCTTACCGCGTGAACCGCGACTGCCAGCGGCTCTATCATCGCGCCTTCATCGTAGGACATATCCTCGGGGAGCGGCGTTACCTTTTCCGCGTCTACCGCGAAATACTCGGAAGCCGTACCCGTAGTTTGAAATCCCATAACCTTTAAGCTCTCGCAGAGATTGTATTTTCCGTGAGTGCAGGGATGGCATTTTCCACAAACCACCTGCGGCTGTATAGTGACCTTTTGTCCTACTGTAAAGTTTTTAACGTCCGCGCCGAGCTTTACGATTTCTCCCGATACCTCGTGACCCTGAGTTACGGGATACTTGGTGAACGGATGCTTGCCGTGGTAAACATGAATATCGGAACCGCAAACGCCGATCCTCATGATCTTTATCAACACCTGACCATTGCCGACTTCGGGAACGTCTACCTCTCTGAACTCAATAACACCGGGAGCTGTCATAACCTGCTGTAACATAATATCAATCTCCTTTACAAAATAATATATTTAAGAACTTTCATAAAGATATTTATTAAAGCTCTTTAATATATTATGCACAAACAAGCAGCGTTTGTCAATAGCTTTTTGACGAAATCTGCGTTTTCAACAAAGAAAAATGGTGTTTATTGACATTTTGCACAAAAAGCAAAGACTTTCGCACCATGCGAAAGCCTTTCAGTATCATATTACAAAACATCAGAGTGTATCCAAAAAATGTTCGGTGAAATACATTGCAGCCCCAACAGCCGATGCCTCACGTTCATATCGGCAATTTTTGAGATACAGCGTATCGCCGTCAAATAAATTGTAGGCGCGTACCCTTTGGGTAAGCTCCCCCATATAACCTTTCAAGTAGCCGCCAACATAGCCGCCGAGCATAATATCACAATCAAATGCCATTCGCAGATTTGAGATCAGTATGGCAAGATAGTCAAGATATTCGTTCCATACCCGGCAAACTTTGGTTTCTCCGTGCCCAAGCTTTACAAAGAATTCATCTAAAGAATCCGCGTATTGAAGCAGCACCCTTGCCGAACAGTACGCGTCGGCACAGCCGTACTTTCCGCAGTAACATTGTCTGCCATTCGGTTCAATTATCATATGTCCGAACTCGGCACTTTTAAAGCCATCGCCTCCGTAGATCGCTCCGTCAATACATATTGCTCCGCCGAGACTGTTGCTTAATGAGAGATAAACCGTGTTTCGGTTTATGGTTCTCATCTCAGCGAATAACGCGTTGTTCGCGTCATTCTCAAAAGCAGTATCAAATCGTATAAGATCACTGAAACTCTTTAAGCTGACGTTGTTCTGATTCAGAATGTGTGAGCGTACAAGAACCTTATTTTTTTTATCGATGATCCCCGGCAGAGAAACTCCCACACCTATCAGCTTTTCAACATTGATCTGTGCAAAGTCTAAAAAATCCTCAAGATTTGCATTTACCTCGCGATAGTATTCGGGAGTGTTTTCAAATGGGTGTTTGATGCGTTTTTCCGATTTAATGTTCCCGCACAGATCGATCAGCACATAACTCATATGATTTGCGGTAATATCTATCCCCGCAGCACAGCAGATATCCTCGGCAACGGTCAGTGCGGTCGCCTTTCTTCCGCCGTTGGATTCCTGCTTTCCCGATTCGGTTATCAGCCCCTCGTCCGTCAGACTTTTCACGACCTGCAAAACCGTCGGCATACTTAACTCCAGTACTCCCGCAATCTCCGGCTTGGACGCACCGCCGCTTTTCAGAATGTACTTTGCCACTCTTGATTTATTTGATATTTTTTCATTGCCATGTTTCAAAAAATCACCTGCTTTTATTAAGTCTTTAATAAAAGTATACTACAAATGTCCGTTTTTTTCAAGAGGGAAACGGAAACATTTCCTAATTATTCTTCAAATCTTATCTCCGTAGGTGTGTGCCCGTAGCACTCGCGTATTTTTCTGCTCATATCGTTGGCACAGCAAAATCCCGTATTGGCGGCAATGTCAGAGAATTTCATATCGGTGTGAATTATCAGCTCATATGCGCGGGTACAACGAATATGAGAAAGATACTCGCGCGGCGACATTCCCGTTTCGGATTTAAACGCATGCGCAAGGTAGCCCTTGCTGACAAAGTTTGCGGCGGCAATATCCGCTATTCTTATGCTGTCGGCGAAATTCTGCTCAATATACGCGCGAACCTTGTCGGAGAGCTGTTTTGCGGCACGAGCGGCACATTCGGGAGTATGCGGTCTTACCGTCTCGTATATTCTGGATATAACGGCGAGTGCGGCGCTAAGCTCCTCATAGACGTTCCCGCCGTATCGGAAAATATACTCCATACGTTCGAAGCAGCCGTACAAATTTTCGGCATTCTCGATCCGAATAAATCCGCTTTTGCTTTTGTCGGTGATCAATGTAAAAAGATCGGGTCTGACCAGCTGATTTTTCAGTTCCCACGGATTTATCACCGCGATAAAGCGCTTGTACTCCAGATCGTGATTTACCAAAACGTTATGCTTCTGACGGCTCTTTATGAGAAGACAGCTGCCGCCCGTAAGCGTTATTTCCTCTCCGTCCGCTTCGCCCGAAACTCTGACCTCTCCGCTGACTACGCACATCAGCTCGCAGGAGGTATGAGTGTGGGAAACGTTGTAAAGCGGGTTTTCATAATATCCCGCGTGTTCGATTATCGGCATAATATCACCCTTTTCATTATACGATATTTTTTTGCTTTTTTCAATACTTTTACAGCAGATTTTCTATATAAATAAGCAGATTATATAATGCGCTGACAGTATTTAAGGGCTATAATTACGGTAAAGACCTATACTAAGGAGAATTCTGATGAACATCAAAAAAATTATAGCCGCTACGGTTTGCGCGGCGCTGCTGTCCTGCTGTATCACGGGGTGCGCGAAGGATGATAACAATCAAAGCTCGGAGGTGTCGGATATGAATTCAAGCTCGGTTACGGGAAACTCGTCAAGCACCGAAAGCGCCTCGCTGCCCGAGGAAAAGGAGATCCCCGTGGCGGAGGTGAACGCCGCCTACAAGAGCGTTACCGTTGACGGAAGCACCGTAAACACGGACGCGGGCACGGTTTTCCGCGGACTGGGCGCGGTCACGGGAAACAACTCCTCCCGGCTGCTTATGGACTACAAGACCCAAAATCCCGACGCATACTGGGAGATCATGAACCTTTTGTTCAAGCCGAATTACGGCGCGGGGCTTACTCATATCAAGATCGAGTTCGGTTCGGACGTCAACTCGTCCTCGGGCACGGAGCCGTCCATTATGCGCTCGGCGGACGAGGTCGCCGACATTACGCGCGGCGCGGGCTTTATGTTCGCGGCGGACGCTCTGACGATAAATCCCGATATCTCGATCGACCTGCTGCGCTGGGGCGAGCCAAAGTGGATAACCGACGCGTTCGCCGAGAGCACGGAGAAGGGTCACGAGGCGCGGTACAAGTGGTACAAGGCGGCTATTGACGGCGCTTACGATACCTACGGAATGAAATTTACGCACATCAGCGCGGATATGAACGAAGCGGAGAGCGTCGACGCGGAATGGATAATCTACCTTGCCGATCGTCTCGAAAACGAAACAGATGAGCGTTACGATTACGGCGCAATAAAGATCGTTGCCTCCGACGAGCTTGGCTCGTGGAACATAGCGACTTTGATGTATAAGGACGAAAAGCTGCGCGACGCGGTGGATATTCTCGCCGAACATTACAACACTCACTCAAACGCCAGAGTGCAGGAGCTGAATACAAAATACGGCAAGGAGGTATGGTACACCGAGGGCGTTGCGTCAACGAATATCGCGAAGCTTGCCGTAACGAGCAACGGCAGCGGACTGAACGGCACAAACGGCGCGCTTGACGTGTGCAACCGCGTTATCAACGGTTATTACAACGGCAGAATGACCATGTACGAGTATCAGCCCGCGGTGGCGGCGTACTACTCGGGCGCGAAGTATTTCCCGAAGTCGCTGCTGAACGCGCAGAACCCTTGGAGCGGCTATTATGAGGCGGACTGCGGTATATGGACAACCGCTCACTTCACGCGGTTCGCCAAGAACAGTTGGCGGTATATCGACAGCGCGTGCTTCGGCGACGGCAAGGAGGCTCACGCGATCTCCGAAACCACCAACAACTATATGACCGTCACCGATACCGAAACGGGCGACTACTCTATAATTATATGCAACGACAGCGCCGAACAGCGCAACTATACGTTCGCTTTGGAGAATATGGACAAGGCGGACGCGCCGTTCACGATATGGGAAACGCGCGGTCCGGACGAGGGGCAGGCGTTTGACGCGAACTATTTCAAGAATATCGGTACGTTCAAGCCCGCTGAGGTCGACGGAAAATACGCGTACTCGGTCGAGGTCAAGCCGTATTCTATCGTTACGCTGACTACGCTGGATATCGGCGAGGCAGACGTTTCGGTCTATGAGTGCAAAAACGAGGATAAGCCGCTCGACGTGAACTACTCGGACGATTTCGAGTACTCCGAAGAATTCCTTGCGGCTCGCGGAAACGCGCCGCTTTACACCACGGACTACGGCGGAGCGTTCGAGGTCGCGGAGGTCGACGGCAGAAAAGTCCTTATGCAGATGATAAACGCGGACAACAAGCCCACCGACTGGCGTTACCGCGGCACGCCGAACCCCATTACTTCGCTCGGCGACGACCGCTGGAGCGACTATTCGGCGGCGATCGGCTTTAAGTTTGACGGCGACGCGGCGGACAACTACATTTCGTTCGGGGTGCGGTATCTGACTGCGGAGCTTGTTACGTCGACTGCCGACAACGGATTCGGGCTGCGGATCATGCCGAGCGGGAGCTGGGTGCTTATCAAGAACGGCGGAGCTCTGGAGCGCGGCGAGATCGCGGACTTTGACGCGGCGGCTTGGCACAACGTGAAGATCACTGCCGTTGAGAACGTCGTTACCGCGGAGCTTGACGGCACGGAGCTTATCAAGTACACGGACGAAAAGGCTTACAACAACTCGGGAAGAGTTTTTATCGGCAGCGGGCTGTACAACAACATTTTCGACGACCTTAAGGTCAGCGGCGAGGGAAGTCACGGAACGATAACCCGCGTGGACGATCACGACGCGCGCGTTGCGTATACGGGCGATTGGGACAGGACAGTTCCCGACGGGTACGTTCACTTTAACCGCACGCGCTCCAAGGGCACAGCGAACGGCAGCGACACCGCATTTGAAACAGAGTTCGAGGGCGACCGGATAGCGCTTATCGGCGAGACCGACGCGGCGAAATTTGACGTTTATATCGACGGCGAGCTGCTTGAAAGCGCGGAGGCTCAGCGGTGCGCGGCGCGGCAGTGCTGGTACTCCGTCGACGTTTCCGAGGGAAAGCACACGATCAAGGTCGTAGTGACCGAGGGTACACTGTCCGTGGACGTTATCGAATATTGATTTTTTAGGGGAATTGTGGTATTATTACGGTAATACCGCAATTCGTTTATAAGGAGAAATTTATGCTTGAAATTAAGGACAAATTTTATCTTGACGGCGAGCCGTTTCAGATCATTTCGGGGTCGATACACTACTTCCGAACCGTTCCCGAATATTGGCGCGACAGGCTGGAGAAGCTCGTCAATATGGGCTGCAATACCGTTGAAACGTATATCCCGTGGAATTTTCACGAGCCGAAGCGCGGAGAGTTCCTGTGGGAGGGTATGCGCGACATCTGCCGCTTTATCGAGACCGCACGGGAGCTTGGGCTGTATATGATAATCCGTCCGTCGCCGTATATCTGCGCGGAATGGGAATTCGGCGGGCTGCCCGCGTGGCTGCTCGCGGACAGGAATATGCGGCTGCGCTGCTCGTACAAGCCGTATCTTGACGCGATTAAGGCTTACTATGCGGAGCTTATGCCGAGGCTTGCTCCTTATCAGATCGACAGGGGCGGGAATATCATTTTAATGCAGCTCGAGAACGAATACGGGTACTACGGGAACGATACGGCTTATTTGGAGTTTCTGCGCGATACTATGCGTTCTCTCGGCGTAACCGTGCCGTTCGTTACCTCGGACGGTCCGTGGAGCGAGGTCATTTTCAAATCCGGAATGGTCGGGGGAGCGCTGCCTACGGGAAACTTCGGGTCATCGGCGGAATGGCAGTTCGGGCAGATGAGGAAGTTCATCGGCGAAGACAAGCCGCTTATGTGTATGGAGTTCTGGAACGGCTGGTTTGACGCATGGGGCGAGGAACACCACACGACAGCTCCCGAAAAA
>DKXD01000212.1:710-12093 GCA_002492075.1 Ruminococcaceae bacterium UBA7135 | reverse complement strand
AATAAAATCAAGAGTGTGTTATAAGACAAATCTGCGCTAAACTATAATTTATGTTCTCTGTACAAAACAACATCATGACCGCAGAAAAGAGAAATAAAGCTATTGACATTTTCTGCTTTTTGATGTAGAATTAAAATAGATATTTATATGCGGAGGCATTAGTTATGGAATATAAATATACCGTTCTTATCGTGGACGATACTGAACATAATATAGAGTATATGTCCGAAATGCTAAAGGACAGCTATAATATAATCACGGCGGAGAGCGGCACTCGCGCACTTGAGATAATGCGCGGAGACCGTCGCCCCGATGTGGTGCTGCTGGATATGCTGATGCCAAAGCCCGATGGCTATGACGTTCTTGAAGCGATGAACAGGGACGATGAGCTTCGTACTATACCGGTAGTGGTAGTAACGGCGGACAGCGACCCCGAGGCGCAGGATCGCTCTTACAGGCTTGGAGCGGTGGACTTTGTGTCGCGCAGCGAGGATATGAATATGATCCGTTATCGCATAAGGAGCGTTCTGCGGCTGTGCGAGCTGGATAAAATGCGCTGCGAGAATGAGAAGCTGCGCCGCGAGATCTCCTCGGAGCGCCGACTTTCCGCGCTGATGGACAACCTCCCCGGCGGCGTTGCGATAATCAAAACGGACGACGATTCGGCAGAATGTACATATTATAACAGCGAGCTGCCAAAGCTGTTCCGAATGGGCGCCGATGAATTTGTAATGCAGTTTGTGATACTTCCGCGCCCCGATTGGATCAACACGTTTATCAAAAAAGCGGGAGAGGGCGACGATTTCTCGTTTGAGTTCGCGATAGGCGACCAACGCGCGCCGAATGTCTGTCAATGGATAAGAGTGATAGCCGGCGGCATAGTCGAAAGCGACGGCTCTCACGGGATATATTGCGTATTTCTTGATATCAACGCCGAAAAGCATCAGGAGCTTCGCGCAAAGGAAAACGGCAGACGGCTGCGCGATAATCAGTCGATGCTTGAAACGATAATGAACAACGCTCCCGGAGGAGTTACGCTGTTCGAACGCATAAACGGTATGTTCCGCGCGGTGTTCGTAAACCCCGGACTGGTCGATATTCTGGGTTACGACGATCTTGATGTGTGCTTTGCGGAGATCTCGCAAAACCCCTGCCTCGGCATTTCCGAAAACGACATTAACGTGATACGCCAAAAAATAGCCGACGTACCCGAATACGGCGGACATTTCACCTACGCGTTCGCATACAGCGATCACAACGGCAAATCGCTGTGGCTTTCGATGAGCTGCCAGCTCCAGCGAAGCAAGATTGACGGCAAAGTCAAGATGTACGCGTTCATCACCAACACCACTAAGGAAAAGCGCTATGAAGACGAGCTTCGCTCCGCCGCTTTCTTCGACCCGCTGACGGGATTGTTCAACCGCCACGCGTTTATGCGCAACGCCCGCCGCGTCATCGACGAAAACCCTCTTACGGAATTTGCGCTGATGAACCTGAACATCGGATCGTTCAAGGTGGTAAACGACCTTTTGGGGCGCGACGTCGGCGACAAGGTACTTATTTCGATAGCCGATGCTCTCCGCGGACTTTTCACGGGGAAAGGCGTTTTCGCGCGCTTTTTCGCGGATAAATTCATCGTGCTTACCCCCTATTCCGAGCGGGCAGTCCACCCGCAGACCGTTCTGGAGGCTGTTCAGAGGACGCTGAAAGCAAGCGGTCTTATCTCGCACGAGATGCAGTACTATATCGGCGTTTACAAGGTTACAGACCGCAGTATGTCGGTGGAGAATATGGCGGACCGCGCCTCTATCGCCTGCCGCTCGATAAACGGCAGCTTCCGCGAGCATATTGCGTATTATGACGAAAAAATGCGCCAACGTATGCTGGAAGAGCAGGAAATATGCGACGAAAGCCACCAAGCATTGCAAAACGGCGAGTTTATCGTGTACTATCAGCCTATCTACGGAATAAAAGCAAAGCGCTTTACAAGCGCCGAGGCTTTGGTGCGCTGGAATCACCCGACAAAAGGCATGATAAGCCCGGGGAAGTTCGTGCCGGTGTTCGAGAAAAACGGCTTTATCGCGGAGCTTGATCTGTATGTGCTGGAACAGGTGTGCAAGTATATGAAGCGCCGCCGAGAAGCGGGGCTGCCCGATTTCCCCGTTTCGGTGAATATCTCGCGCATGAGCCTTTATAATCCCAACCTGTTTGAAACGATAAGCGATATAACCGACCGATATAACATAGACCCGAAATACTTCAGGATAGAGATCACCGAAAGTGCATACAACGATAACCCCGCGCTTCTGCTGGAAACCATCGACAAGCTGCGCGAAAAGTGCTATCCCGTGCTTATGGACGATTTCGGCAGCGGCTATTCCTCGCTGAACACGCTGAAAGATATCCCGATAGATATCTTGAAGCTTGATATGAAGTTTATGCAGGGCTTTGAAAAGAACGGCAAGGTCGGCACTATCGTAACTTCCGTTGCGCGTATGGCAAAATGGCTGAATATCCCCATGCTTGCGGAGGGCGTAGAGACCAAAGAGCAGTTCGACTTTTTGGCGAGCGTCGGCTGCGCGTATATACAGGGCTTCTACTTCTCGCGCCCCGTGTCCGAGGATGAATTCTCTCGCCTTATTGAGCTTGAAGAGGTAAACGGCGATACCGCCGTTATCGAAAACTACTCGCTGGGCGAAGAGATAAACGAACTTCTGGGCAGCAACGCGCTTGTATCCAAGCTGATAAGCGGCGCGTTCGGCGGTTTCGGAATTTACGAAATGAGCGGCAACAAGCTTGAAGCTATCCGCGTAAACGAGGGCTATATGCAAATAATGGGATATACGCCCGAGGATTTCAACGAAGAATTCATCAACATCTGGGATATGATGCCTCCCGAGGACGCCGAGGCGTCGCGCCGCGCGTGCCTTGAAACGCTGCGAACCGACAAGGCGGTTCACATGGCTGTTCGCCGCTATAATAAAAACGGAAAGCTTTTGTATCTGGACGGTGTTCATAGAAGACTGGGCGGGACCTATGATAACCCGATAATCTGTATAGCGTTCAACGATATGACCGAGCAGGTGTTGAGCGAACGCCGCGTTGACAGCTCTACAACGGAAATAGACGAGATACTGAACGCAACGGGAGCGGCGGTAGTGGATATTGACCATGAAAACGGAACGATATTCCACGCGGGCGATATGTCCGATTACGGCGTTGATCTAAGCGAAATAAGAAAGTATATGGATAACCGGGAACCTCTTAAACGGATAGTACACCCCGACGACCTCGAAAGAGCAGAACGTTTTCATAACGCCGAAAAACCCGGCAAGTACATCGAAGAGCTGCGTCTGCTTAATAAGACAGACGATAAATACTATTGGTGGAAGATCACCATGGTTCGCACCATAGACAGCAACAGGAAGATAAACCGTCTGATAAGCGTCGCGAACTTCATTGACCACGAAAAACGCGCAAAGCTGACGCTTGAAGAAGAGCGCGAACATATGGACGCTGTTATGAGCAAGCTCGACACCGGCATACTTATGGTAGAGGTGTCCGACGACCACAAGGCGCACATCATATTCAGCAACAAATGCTTCTGGAATACTCTTGATCTGGAAGAGATAAGCGACGAAAACTTCTTCGGCGGCATATACGCAGGCTTGTCGGAAAAGGAACTCAGCGATATAAACGACGCAGTCAAGAAAGGCGGCGCGATAAAATCGCGTTACCACATAACCCGCTCCAACGGAGAAAACGCCGTTCTGGAGCTTACGGTGGGTCTGTCGCGCGTGGAAAAGAACCTTCGCGTTTATATGGTGTTGGTTTCCGATATAACAAAGCAGCATAACGACCGCCTCAAAACGGAAGCTATCGTCCGTAACTTCCACGACGGTCTGGCACTGATAAACAAGACGACGGACGGCATTGCCATAACCTACACCAACGAAAAGTTTTACAGTGTTCTCGGGCTTGAAGCTGAAAACACGGAGCGCGTGAACTCTCTGTTGGAAACGGCGATAAATTCCGGTTTGAAAACAAGCGACGTGCGCATAAAGCGCGGCAAAACGCATAGGATCGTCCGTGTGAGCGTTGACGAAATAGGGAAGCAGAGCGTCAACATAACGAACTATATCGTTTCCGTAAGCGATATGACACTCGCCCGAGCGGAGTCCAAAAACCGCATAGCGGAGCGCAGCGCGAACGCGAACGCGGGGCTGTACGACGAGGTAGTGGAGATAGATTACCGCGCCAAGACCGCCAAGCTTACTTATTTCAGGCGCGATATGAAACGCGCCGAAAATGCCAAAGCGCATCCTCTGAACGTCATAATAGATGATTGGGGCGAGGTGTATGTTCTCCCGGACGATTACGACACATTCAAGCGCTTTATGCTCGCTCCCGCCGACGATCCCGACTTTACGGATTCCTACTGCGAGATCGACGTGAGAGACGGCAACGGCGACAACGAGTATCATAGGCTGGGTTTAACGCTGGTGCGTTCGCACGGCGACATATGCGTTTTGTTTATCAGAGACAGGGAGCGTTATGACAGCTCGCTGACTATAACCCGCGTTGCGGATATGTGCCGCATGTACAAGCAGATAGCGGAACAGGGCAGCGCTGCCGTTATAGAGATAGATCATGTGGAGAAGCACATATCCTGTTCGCCGTCGCTTAAAAATTATTGGGTATCTACTCTTTCTGACGACGAGATCTCAAAATACGAATACGCGAAACAAGGCTTGGCTGTCCACCCAGAAGATAGAGGCAAGTTCTCCGAATTTATGGAAAAGCTGTACAATTCGGACAAGACGCAGGCAATCACAATGCGCCTGAAAATGGCGGACGGCAGCTATAAGCCGTGCAGAGTTTCCGTGTCGCTTTCCAAGGGAAAAGATGGCAGAGTGCTGGCTTCCTTATGTACCATAAGCCCTTTAAACGATGAACTTAACGGGACGGTTGTCTGAGATCTGTCGCGATTTATGCAAAACTCCCAAAAAAGCAGGAGAAAATTTATGCAAAACCACGCCCTTGTATAAAGCGGATTTTCGATATATAATAATATCAACAAATTTGCTTTTTCTTACAGGAGGGTCTTATGAAAGAGTTTACCGGCTTTATGCGCGGAATTGATTTGGGCGGCTGGCTTTCGCAGTGCGACAACAACGATTACAGCGAAAAGCACTTCGCGGAGTTCATCACTGAAAAGGACTTCGACGTTATTGCGGGCTGGGGATTAGACCATGTGCGTCTGCCGTTCGACTACAACGTTATCATGACGGACAGCGGCGAGTTTATCGAAAGCGGCTTCAAATGGCTGACGTTCGCCGCGGACGAATGTGAAAAACGCGGTCTGAACATCGTTCTCGATCTGCACAAGACGGCGGGGTTCACGTTCGATAACGCGGAGTGCTGCGGATTTTTTGAAAGCGAGGAGCTTCAGGAACTGTTTGTTAAGCTCTGGAAAGAAATGTCGCGAAGATACGGGAAAAGGAAAAACGTCGTTTTCGAGTTGCTGAACGAGGTCACGGAGCTGAAATTCGCACAGACGTGGAACAGGATCGCCGCGCGAACGATAAAGGCTGTCCGCGGCGAGGGCGCGGATGTTCGCATTATGTACGGCGGCGTGCGAAACAACAGCATATTCGGGCTTACGCTTCTGGATAAGCCCGAGGACGACAATGTGGTATTCGATTTCCACTGCTACAGTCCGCTTGTGTTCACTCATCAAAAGGCGTATTGGGTGCCGGAGCTTCCGAAAGAATTTGCCATGGATTATCCTCAAACGGAGAAATTCATTCTGGAAAAGACGCGCGAATTCTTCGGGGATAAATATGACGATGAATTTGACCCCGAAAACTCCATGCAAATGACACCGACATATTTTGAACGGCTTTTCGAGCAGGCGGCGGAGGTATCAAGAAAATTCGACGTTCCGCTCTATTGCGGGGAGTACGGCGTTATCGACCAAGCCGACGCGCAAAGCACTCTTAACTGGTACAAGGATATCCACACGGCGTTTGAAAAGATGGGAATTTCCCGCGCCGCATGGAATTACAAGCAAAAAGACTTTGGAATAACAGACGAGCATTACAAGGATATTCTTGACGAGCTTGTTAAACTTCTTTGATTATTGGAGGATAAATTATGAACTACGGCTACTTTGACGAACAAAATAAGGAATATGTGATCACGCGCCCCGATACCCCTTCGCCTTGGGCGAACTACCTCGGCGACCCGAATTACGGCGCGATGATATCCAACAACGCGGCGGGCTACAGCTTTGAAAAAAGCGGTGCTAACGGACGCATACTGCGCTTTCGCTTCAACAGCAGCTCCAACGACCTGCCGGGACGCTACATCTACATCAAGGACGAGAGCGGCGATTATTGGAGCGGCTCTTGGGCACCCGTCTGCAAACCTATCGCGGACTTCAAAAGCGAGTGCCGCCACGGCACGGCATACACCGTCATCTCCTCGGAATACAAGGGAATAAAAACCGAGACCGCTTACTATGTTCCTCTCGGGAAAACCTACGAGGTCTGGGTATGCAAAGTGACAAATCTTGACAGCAAAGCACGCAAACTTTCGGTTTTCGGAGTGTGCGAATTCGTCAACGACAACAACTACGAGCAGGACGGAGTAAATCTTCAATATACTCAGTTCATCACGCACACTTATTATAAAGACAACGTTGTTACGCAAAGACAAAACGAGCTTCAAGGCGGCAAAACGCGCTTTCTGGGACTTGTAGGCGAAAAGGCTTCGGCGTTCTGCGGAGACCGCGAGAAGTTCCTCGGCGTTTACCGCGGCTACGGCAACCCCGTTGGCGTTGAACAGGGTCTGAAAAACGACATCAACTACTGCGGGAACTCGGTGGGAGCGCTCCAGAGCGACATCGAGCTTCAAGCGGGAGAGACCCGCGAGCTTATCTATATCGTCGGACAAAAGAACGAGGACGATATCCACAAAATAATGGCGGCTTACGAAAACAAGGGCGCGGTGGAAACGGAGCTTGAAGAGCTTAAGAAATACTGGCACGGCAAGCTCGGCAATCTGCAAGTCCACACCCCCGACAGCGATTTCAACAACATAGTGAACGTCTGGAACGCGTACAACTGCTTCATCACGTTCACATGGAGCAGAGCCGCTTCGTTTATCTACTGCGGACTTCGCAACGGCTTCGGCTACCGTGACACCGTTCAGGATATTCAAGGCGTTATTCATCTTGCGCCCGAAATGGCTAAGGAGCAGATAGTGTTTATGCTGTCGGCTCAGGTGACCAACGGCGCGGGGCTGCCGCTTGTAAAATACACGCACAACGCAGGGCATGAGAACACGCCCGACGATCCCGATTACGTCAAGGAAACGGGACACCCCAGCTACCGCGCCGACGACGCTTTGTGGCTCTTCCCCACTATCGAAAAGTACATCGGCGAAAGCGGCAACGTGGCTTTCCTCGATGAGGAGATATTCTACGCGAACAACGGCGAAAAGGGCACGGTCTACGACCACCTCAAGCGCGCTATCGACTTCTCTATGAACAACCTCGGCAATCACGGTATGCCCGCGGGACTTCACGCGGACTGGAACGACTGTCTGCGCCTTGGCAAGAAAGGCGAAAGCACATTTGTGGCGTTCCAGCTTGTTTACGCTATAAAGATACTGAAATCCTACGCAGAGATCAAAAACGACGGGGAATATATCAAATACCTCGACGAAATAGGCGCAAAGCTTGATGCTATTCTTGCGAAGTGCTGGAATGAGGATCGCTTTATCCGCGGCTACAAGGAGGACGGAGAGGTTATCGGTCAGCGCACCGACCCCGAGGCTTCCATGTGGCTCAATCCGCAGTCGTGGGCTGTTATTTCGGGCTACGCCACCAAGGAGCAGGCGGAGAAGTCGCTCGACAGCGTATATCGCGAGCTGAACACTCCCTACGGCGCAATGGTAATGTATCCGCCTTATGACAAACACGCGTTCGACGGCGCTCTTATGCACTGCTTCAACCGCTGTATCAAAGAAAACGCGGGAATTTTCTCGCAGACGCAGGGCTGGCTTATTCTCGCGGAATCGAAACTCGGACGCGGCGATATGGCGTACAAGTATTGGAAAGAGGCGTCCCCCGCGACCTACAACGACAACGCGGAGCTGCGCGAAATGGAACCATATGTTTACGGTCAGTTCGTTGAGGGCAAGGACTCACCGTTTGCGGGCAGAGCGCACGTTCACTGGCTTACGGGAACCGCGTCTACCGTAATGGTAGGCACCGTTGAGGGCATACTTGGACTTCGCCCGAACGCCAAGGGGCTTGTTATCGATCCGTCTATCCCCTCGGAATGGAAAGAGTTCACCATGGAAAAGACATTCCGCGGCAAGCGTCTTAACATCACTGTCAAAAATCCAAACGGCTCTCAAAGCGGTGTGAAAAGTATCTCGGTAAACGGCGCGAAACTCGCCGAAAATCTTATCACCGAGGATATTCTGGGTGACGTGAACGAAGTCGTTGTAGAACTTTGATAGATTTTTGCGCGCCGCCAACAGGTTTTGGCGGCGTTTCGCGAAAGCAAGGGGGTGTGCGCTGTGGAGTTCCCCGCGGAGCTTCGGAACAAGATAAACGAGCTTGCCGAAAAAGAGGAGCTTAAAACGCTGAAAGCGTCCGCGGCGCGGCTCTCCGAGAGCTACCGCAGCGAAAACGCGAACGGCAAGCGCGGCGCTGTTTCAAGGATCGACGCGCTGTCATACGCGGCTGTGCGAATGTCAGCGACGTTCGCCGCCGTGAGCAAGGCGCTGGAGTTGTCGCTGAAATGCTTTGACGGAGCAATAAACTCCGTGCTTGACGTTGGCGCGGGCACGGGCGCTGGAACTATCGCGGCGGCGCTCCTCACAGACTGCGAAAACATTGTCTGCATAGAGCGCGAACCAAATATGCTGAAACTCGGACAGGAGCTTTGCGAACACCTCGGCGTTCAAGCGGATTGGCAAAGCCGCGACATCTCGCAAGGTATCGGCGCGAAAGCCGACCTTGTTATCTGCTCGTATTGCTTAAACGAGCTGCCCGAAACTCGCCGCGCCGCCGCCGTTACCGAACTCGTCAACGCCACGAAAAAGCTGCTTGTGATAGTCGAACCGGGCACGCCGTATTCATTCTCCGAGATGAAGCGAACCAGACAGTTGCTGCTTAACAACGGGCTGACGCTTGCCGCCCCCTGTCCGCATGAAAACGAGTGCCCGCTGCCTCAAAGCGATTGGTGTCACTTCACCGCGAGGGCGCAGCGCTCCAAGCTTCACAAACTGCTAAAAAACGCCGATGCGCCGTATGAGGACGAGAAGTTCTGCTTTCTGGCTGCGGCGAAAGCGGACTGCTCTCCGTGTGCGGGGCGCATACTGCGAAAGCCGCAGATAGCAAGCGGAATGATAACGCTTTCGATTTGCGGCGCGGACGGCATAGCAAGCAAGACCGTGACTAAAAACAGCCCGCTTTTCAAGGCGGCGCGCAAATCGGATTGCGGCGGGGAGTTCCCGCCGGAAAGGAACATATTATGAGGATAAAACAAATGGTATCTGCTGTATTGACTGCCGCCATGCTTATATGCGTAAGCGGCTGCGGCTCTAAAAACGACTCTTCGGGCGGCTCCGAATCGACTGTATCGACCGTGCCAAGCTCCCCCGACCGCCCCGGCGAAATGAACATAACCTCCGCCGCCGATGTTGTAAAGCAAATGAGAATAGGCTGGAATCTCGGCAACACGCTTGACGCTACCGGAGGAGAGGGTCTTACCGCCGAGACCTCGTGGGGCTGCCCCGTAACGACCAAGGAAATGATTGACAAGATAAAAGGCGCGGGCTTTAACGTGCTGCGCGTTCCCGTTTCGTGGGGAACTCACCTTGACGAGGAGGGAAATATCGACAAGGCGTGGCTCGACCGCGTTCAGGAGGTCGTGAACTACGGTATCGACAACGATATGTTCGTAATACTCAACACACACCACGAGGAGTGGTATATGCCAACGAAAGATCACGTTGAAAGCGACCTCATAACGCTTGAAAAGCTCTGGCAGCAGATAGCGGAACGCTTTAAGGACTATGGCGACAAGCTGATGTTCGAGGGTCTGAACGAGCCGCGGCTTCGCGGACAGGGCGCGGAATGGACAGGCAACAAGTCCGCGCGGGAGATCGTCAATCAATACGAGGAAACGTTCGTAAAGACCGTTCGCGCAACGGGCGGCAACAATGAGCAGCGCATTCTGTTCATTTCGCCGTATGCGGCGTCCTCAACACGAGAAAATCTGTTGGCAGTAAAAATACCCGAAAACGCAGGCAACGTCATTGTTTCCGTACACGCGTATCTCCCCTATGATTTTGCTCTGAACACGAAGGGCACATCGTTCTATGAAAACGACGGCTCGATAGACACGCTTATGGACAACATTCAGTCAATTTTTTTAGACAACGGTATCCCTGTAGTTATTACGGAATTCGGCTGTATTAACAAGGGAAATTCCGAGGATCGTTTAAAATGCATTGAAGACTACCTCACGGCGGCGAATAAAAAGGGAGTACCCTGCGTATGGTGGGATAACAACTCCAGAGTCACGACATCCGAGGGCTTCGGCTTGCTGAACAGAGCCAACAACACATGGTACTTCCCCGAGATCATCGACAAGATCAACAAAATAATGGGAGAATAACTATGGATATACTTTTGCTTAGGATCAAAGAAAACCTCTCTTGGAGCGAGATAAGAGGATACGTCGGCTGCCTTGGCGCGTCCGGGCGTGCCGCCGTCAACAAAAAGGCGAACGACACCGACAAGATAAACGCGCTGTTATCGCGTCTGCTTGTCATTTCCGAAATAGAACGGCGCACGGGGTTATCGCGGCGAAAAATTAAATTTACCTGCGGTTCCTTTGGCAAGCCTTATCTCAAAGACAGCGAGCTTCAATTTTCGATATCGCATACGCGCGGCGTGGTCTGCGCGGCTTTCGGAGACGGCGAAGAGCTTGGCGTGGACGTGGAGCGCCGCGACAGGCGCGTAAACGAAGCAATGTACAAGCGCGTTCTGAACGATGAGGAGCGTTTTCACGCGACCTCCGATACGGATTTTATCCGCTTTTGGGTTCAAAAGGAGGCGTTTTTAAAGCGTTTGGGTGTTGGCATAACGCGCGATCTTCGCGGAGTGAACTCGCTTGAACTGCCCGACACCGCCGTTATCGACTGCGGAGAACTGCTTGTGGGAGCTTCGGGCAAGGGAGCGCCGGAAGCGGCTGTTCAAGAAATTACGCTTAACGAGCTTCTCGATAGATTTACCGTCAAACTGTGATAACTAAGGAAATACTGATTTGATCCTGTTTTCCCCGCCGAAGGCGGGGAA
>DKXD01000212.1:0-417 GCA_002492075.1 Ruminococcaceae bacterium UBA7135 | reverse complement strand
TTTTCCCCGCCGAAGGCGGGGAAAATCGTATCCTTGGCATATCCGCTTTCAGCGACGAAACACAAAGTCATACACAAAACGGCTTCCCGCGCAAACGCGCAAGAAGCCGTTTTCTCTTATACGTTCAGTTCAGATCAAAGCTGGGGACCTGCGGGAACGAGCGCCTTGCCAGCCTCATTGCCCTCGTACTTAACGAAGTTCTTGATAAATCTCGCGGCGAGATCCTTTGCCTTTTCTTCCCAATCGGAAGCGTTCGCGTAGGTGTCTCTCGGATCGAGGATAGCGGGGTCAACGCCCGGAAGAGCCGTGGGAACTTCAAAGTTAAAGTACGGTATCTTCTTTGTGGGAGCGTTCGCGATATCGCCGTTAAGGATAGCATCGATAATGCCGCGCGTATCCTTGATGGAAATGCGCTTG
>DKXD01000142.1:8920-16882 GCA_002492075.1 Ruminococcaceae bacterium UBA7135 | reverse complement strand
AATTTTACGCCGTGTTTGTTCATGTACCTATGGGAGCGGCGGTATTCGCTCACAAAAAGAGCCGCGGCTTGACCTGTTTTCGGTAAAGCCGCGGCTCTTTTGGGGCTTTGCCCCGAACTATGTTACACTTTTGAAGTAAGTAAATGTTTATTCACTTTGAAACAAAATTTTCTTCATTTTGGTGATCTTCCTGGAAACGTTGCTTTGCGACATACCTATCTGCCGTGCTATTTCTGTTTGATTGCAGCCGGACATCAGCAGCTTAAATATCTCAAGCTCGATGTCATAGCATTTCGCAGTAAGCTTTTCAAGCGCTGCGCCGTCTATGCATACAAAAACGGCGTCGGCTTTTTGGATGATCATCGGGGATATGTGCAGTCTGTGCGCGTTTTTTATCGCCATATTCAATTTCTCGGGAGAAACAGCACATTCTAAGCCGTTTTTGTTTGAAAGATTGTTCGGCATTTTTGTTCGCACAGTCTTTATCTTCCTTTCGTGTATATTAACACATTACTATACTCTGTCATTTTAATTATATCACTTATCGATTTCTTTGTCAACCGATAAACTACCCGCCGCGGTCATTTCTCGAAACAATTGTAAAAGTTGTACATTTTATGCATTTTCCTTTATAGATTTTCCATAGAGGCGCGTCCTGCCGCAGCGGGGAACGCGAAAAGCGCTCCCCCACGCGGAGAGCGCCGATGTTATTTTTTCTTTTTCGGCGGCATATGCAAATACCCGTCAATCCCCGTCATCAATAGCTGGAACACGGTGTCCTCGGTTTCCTTGTTATCGGGCAGCACGCCGTTTACGACGTACTTGGCGTACAGCACCGTGGCAGTCAGCACATGAAGCCACAGAATATCTTGATTTATCTTAACAAGTCCCGGGAAAATATTCTTGAAAGCATGAACCATTTTGATAAAATTGCTGAAATAACTCACGTCACGTTTCTTATCGAACTCGCTGAAAAACGCGCTGTCGCGAAATCTGTGATAGAATACCGTTTCGTCCGGGTGAGTTACCCAGAAGCGAAAGTACGGCGACCACAGCTTGTGTATCGCTTTTTGCGGGTTCGTGACTATCGTCAGCGGGTTTAATACTATATGATCGAAAAGCTTCGCGGCTTGCTTGTCTACATAGATAAAACATTCTGTCAAAAGCTCCTCTTTGCCCTTGAAATGGCGGTAGACGGCTCCGGGAGTGATATCGGCAAGCTTGCTGATATTCTGTATGCGAACGCCCTCTATCCCATACTGACGCACCGCCGTTATAGCGGCGGATATTATTTTTTGTCTGGTATCGCTCATTGATATACCTTCCTTTGTAAGTTAAGGCGTTTTTAGTGTGATGTTTGGCGTGGAATTGATATGTAATTCGCCTATACAATATTATATAACTATTTGGAGTTTTTTCAAGAGCATTTTGGGAATTTTTTGTGAATCGAGGCTTTTTCGGCGTGAAAAGTTCAAAAAATCTGCGTTATTTGCAAAATGCGGCGGGGGAAATCGTTCAATTTCACGCTGCGTGAGCGTTATGTTCCTAAAGGAAGACGATCCTAGTCAGATCAATGCGCCGCCAGCTCGTTCAGGCGCTGTTCAAAGTCCTCGACGGGCATAGGTCTGTCGAAATAAAAGCCCTGCGCCATAAAGCAGTTGTTTTCTTTTAGCAGCCGCACGTGCTCGGAGGACTCCACGCCCTCCACGATACATTCAAGCCCTATATCCTGCGCAAGCGCTATTATGTGCTTCAGCATAACATATTTCTGGGACGCGCGGTCGTTTTCGTCGGGCAGAAAGCTTTTGTCTATTTTGAGGACGTTCCACGGCAGCTCTTTTATGAGGTTCAGCGATGAATAGCCCATACCGAAATCGTCTATGGATGTGCTTATGCCCGCCTCCCGCAGACTGAACACGATTTTTTTCAGATCGGAGAAGTTTACGTCGGTGGTGGTTTCCGTAAGCTCTATCTCGATAAATTTGTGCGGAACGTTATATTTGTCTATACACGCAATAATGCGCTCCGACAGGTTCAATTCGCCGAGGTTGCGGCGCGAAAGATTTACCGACACCTTAACGACGGGTCTGCCCTCGTCCAGCCAGCGGCGAATATCGCGGCAGGTGTGTTCCAGCATATAGAAATCCAAGGTGCATATCAATTTGCTTTGCTCCAACACGGGAATAAAGTCGTCCGGGGGGATCATCCTGCCGTTTTTGAACCAGCGGCAGAGCGCCTCCGCGCCGTGCAGGGTGTAGTCCTTTAGATACACCTTCGGCTGATAATAGACGCGGAACTCCTTGTTTTTGATAGCGTCGGGGAAAGCGCTTTCTATCATCTTTACATTGTTGCGGTTCTCTTTAAGCTTCTCGTCAAAGAACACGCTGCTGCTTTTCATCACGTTTTTGGCAACGTTCAGCGCAATGCTTACGTTGTCCATTATCTCCGAGGGAGAGTGACAGTCGGCGGTGAGCATATAAAATCCCGCATAAGCCGATACAAATACGTTGTCGTCTTTTTCGTCGCCGTAAACTATGCCCGTGCCGTTGAGGTGTGCAATAACGATATCGATGTGAGATTTTAAAAACAGCACGATAAAGTTGTCGCCGCCGATACGGCAGACGACCTCGCTTTCATCCGTAAGCTTCGCGCCAAGATCGGAGATAAATCTTCTCATCACGACAGTTCCGCGCGGACGCCCTATATTCTGATTTATAACGGAGAAGCGCTTCAGATTGAAATAACACACGCCGTATTGATCTATCTTTTCCGCCGCGATATAGGAGCCTGCCGTTTTCAGGAAGAACTTTAGGTTGTTAATGCCCATTTCCTCATCGAAAAAGGTGAGGCGGTCTATCATACGCATTACTCTTGAACGCCCGTTAAAGGAAAACAACAGCTTTTCCAACACAAGAAGCCTGCCGCGATCCTCGTCCGACCAGTCCTCGTCACCTGTTTTTTGCAGCATTTGATATATCACGACGTTACCTCCGCCCGTTATTTCGCGCACCGCAAAACAGCGTTCGGGGTCGGGCTCGCTGTCCGTAAAGAACACCGCCGTTTGCCCCTCGCCGCGCTGCTCGTGGGCGGGGGTATCGTATAATGCGGCGGACAGCTTCGACACTCTCAGCACACGGCAAATATCGGTGAGAGCCTCCGTCATGTCGGAACTCAGAAGATCGGAAATGTGTTCGCCCTTGATTATGAAACTGTTCAGCGCCTTGGAGTATTCGTCTGCATTAAAGCTCATATTATGTCCTCTTTACTCTCTGACTTCAAGCTGCGGTATGCTCAGTTGGAACGCACACTCGCCGTTTTCATTGTTTTCCGCTTCAAGCCTGCCCGACATCCGCTTTGCAAGCGCCGCCGTAAGCGAGGGCGATAAATACGATCCCGCGTTTCTGACGATAACGTCGTCCGCCGAACGCCCCGTAAAATAATCGTTTAGGTTGTCCGTCACTTCACGGGGAATTTTTGCGCCGTTTATGATTATCTCAATATCCATTATGGAGGAATACGATTCTTTTCGGCAAAGAGCTTTCATCATTATGGCGGGGCTTTCGGAATACGCGATAGCGCCCATAATTATCTTGTTGAGTATCTGACCTATCTTACCGGGGTCTCCCAACAGATGCTGCGGCACGGTATCGTCTATCTTGATATTCAGCGACAGCGCCTTTTCTTTGACGGTGTTTTTTATGTTTCCCGCCGTAAGCATTAAAAGCTCCCGCGGGGAGTATACTGTCTCTTTAAGCTCGACCTCGCCGCCGGACATTCGTATATAATCAACGGTGTCGCCTATTATGGAGCGGACGTCGCCGCTTTTGCTTATCATTCCCTTTATGGCGGTTTCCATAAGGTCTTTATTGCCGCTGCTGACTGCTTCCTTTGCAAGGGAGATCCACTCGTTGACGTTCTTCTCCATATTGATGCTCATATCCATTATGTATGCGGACTGTGAACGCGCGGCGTTTTCCATTTTGCGGCTTTGGGTGAGCGCGAGGTAGTTGGTATACGCCAGCTCGGACAGCATATGCGCCATTTCGTAAAGGAACTCCGCGGCTTTTTCGATGGTCTTTTTGGGGAGTATTTTTGTTTTCTCGGCGGCGAAAATGTAGACCTCGGGGTCTATCTGCATATCGTTTGCGATTGCCGTCATAGCTTCTCTGTCAATGGGATCTGTTCGCACCTGTCCGCCGATAAAGCTGCCTATCACTTTTCCGTTCACTATTATGGGAGAGGCGTAATCTATTAGTCCCGCGTGGCAGCGGTAGACTGTGGGCTTTTTGTTGCGGTATGTCTCCAGCGCGCCGTTTTTGTCGCATTGCTCGCAGCGTTTGCAGCCTATCGCGGATTTTCTGGTAAGGTTAGTGCAAAAGTCGGTAAATCCGCTGCCGATGGTAACGGGAACGCCGTTTTCATCGGTTATCAATGACGCCATACCGGTAAACTCGGAGAAGCCGTCCTGGAATTGCTGCAGAAGATCGGGCGGTATCAAAGCGGTCAATTTAATATCTTTCATATCACAGATCCTTTCGGAGTTACGATCTATCTTTTCGCCAATGATAATGGTTCTTATTTTTTCCGTCGGCGGTAAAACCGCATTATACTGATAATTATACTGATAGAAGATTCGGTAATATACAATCGTATACAATAATATTATAGCACATAATTAAATTAATTGCAATGTTTTTTTAGCTAAATAAATTACGTAAAATTTGTTTATTCTTTCAAGTTTCGTTTGAAGCACGCGGCGTTATTCCCGCAAGCACGCTGACGATAACGGGGCATATCGAAAATTCACCGCATTTTCACTTGACTTATCGGCGGGTTTGATGTATAATATACAATGTATGATTATGCGTGCATCGTTTGGAGGGATTTTTGTGACTGATCGGAGCGAACGTCAAGAGCGCATAGCCGAGCTTTCGGAGAAGTACAAGGCACGTGCATTGGAGAAAGAAATATCGCGCGTCAAAGCGGAGATGTCCGCTGAGATAGCGGGTTTCGCGCAAAAGTACGTGTTCGCCGACCGCGATACCTCCGAGCGCCTGAAAAAGCTTATCGACGAGCTTCCGGGAGGACTTGACGGGTTCGATTTCGACAAGCTGCCCGCTCACAGAGTATTTTCCGCGAAAGGCGTCGATACGCGCGAAAGAACGGCGTATTTCTGTTCGCTTGTGGGGTCTGAGGAGATTTTTGAGATTTTTGTAAAGGGCAGGCTTTCCGATTTCTTGGACGACTATGACGATTGGTATTTTTACGGCGCGTATATGTTGTTGGTTTACGAGGACTTCGGCGGCTTTGTGTATATAGACGATAATCAAAATATGACGGAGGCGTTTCTGCGGTAAAGACGCGTTCGCTTCGTAGAATATTGACGGAACAAAAGAATTTGAGGAAGACAATGGACATTATATCGGTCGAAAATTTAAGCTTTGATTATGTAACGCGGGATGAAAACGGAGAAGTTACCGAGCGCGTTTCGGTGCTGAAAAACATCGATTTGAACATTCCCGAGGGGCAGTTTCTGGCGGTGCTGGGGCACAACGGCTGCGGCAAATCGACGCTCGCCAAGCATTTTAACGCGATTCTTACCCCAACAGAGGGCAAGGTGACGGTTTGCGGCATTGATACGGCGGACGAGGATCGTATTTACGATATTCGGCAGTCTGTGGGAATGGTGTTTCAGAACCCCGATAATCAGATAGTCGCGACAATAGTCGAGGAGGACGTGGCGTTCGCGCCCGAAAATCTCGGCATAGAGCCGAAAGAGATACGCCGCCGCGTGGACGACGCGTTAAAGCAGGTGGATATGTACGATTTCCGCGAGCACGCGCCGCATCAGCTTTCGGGCGGACAAAAGCAGCGTGTTGCCATTGCGGGGATAATCGCCATGCAGCCTCGCTGTATCGTTATGGACGAGCCTACCGCCATGCTCGACCCTAAGGGTCGGCGCGAGGTGATGAAAACGATAAAGCAGCTAAATCATGAGCACGGCATAACGGTAATACTCATTACGCACTATATGGACGAAGCCGCCCAAGCCGACCGCGTTGTGGTTATGGACGAGGGGCGTATCATTATGGACGACGTGCCGCGAAAGATATTCGCGCAGGCAAAGAAGCTCCGCAGCGTCGGGTTGGACGTGCCGCAGGTGACGGAGCTGTGCTGTATGCTGCGGGCTAAGGGCGTGAACATCTCCAATGAGATAATCTTTGAGGACGAGTGCGCGGAGGCGATAGCCGCTTTGCCGCTTAAAAAGCGAAAGACCGAGGCATTCCGAGAGGAAACAGCCGTTCGCGAAGCGGAACAGAACGAGATCGCAAGGCTTGAAAACGTCACCTATAAATACAGCATAGGAACGCCGTTTGAGAAAACCGCTGTGGATAACGTGACGCTTAGCATTGCCAAAGGCGAATTCGTGGGAATAATCGGGCATACGGGCAGCGGCAAATCCACGCTGATACAGCATCTGAACGGTCTTATAAAGCCAACCGAGGGCACGGTGTTCATAGACGGCGCCGATATACACTCCAAGGACGTGAATTTGCGCGATATACGGTTTAAGGTCGGACTGGTGTTCCAGTATTCCGAGCATCAGCTGTTTGAGGACACCGTGGCGAAGGACATAGCCTACGGACCGAAGAATATGGGGCTTTCCGAAGAGGAGATAAGCAAAACGGTCGAGCGCGCGGCGGAGAGCATGGGGATAACGCACCTGCTCGAAAAATCGCCGTTCGAGCTGTCGGGCGGTCAGCAGCGCAGAGTGGCTCTCGCGGGAGTGCTGGCAATGGATCCCGAGGTGCTGATACTCGACGAGCCGGCGGCGGGTCTCGACCCGAAAGGGCGCGACAGGATACTCGGGCTTATAAAGCAGTATCACGAGCAGTCGGGCAAGACGATACTGCTTGTATCTCACTCCATGGAGGACATAGTAAAGCTCGCGAGCAAGGTGTTGGTGATGAATAAGGGCAAGCTGTTCTGCTATGACGAGACCGACAAGGTCTTTGAACAGACAAGCGAGCTTGCGGCTATCGGTCTGGACGTGCCGCAGATAACGCGGTTGTCGCATAAGCTGCTCGAAAAGGGAATAGATATCGGAAACGATGTGTACACAGTCAAACGAGCGGCGGAGCGCATACAACGTTTAGTTGCCGGTGAATAATCGTTAGTTGTTGGTTTTCGGCGTTGCTATTAACGCCCGTGCCGCAGCCACCTCAACAACCGGCTGCTAACAACTATTTTCTATAAACTATAAGGAGAATTATGATAAAGGATATTACTATCGGGCAGTACTTTCCGGGAAATTCGGTGATACATCGCTTAGACCCGCGTGCGAAGCTGCTGCTGGATATTTTGTATTTGGTGATATTGTTCGTTTCGCAGAGCTTTACGGGGCTGCTTACGGCTATGCTGTTTATGGTGATGTGCTATGTTCTGGCGAACGTGAAGCTTGTTATGATATTGAAAAGCATAAAGCCCATAATGCCGCTGATGATCTTTACGCTGGTGCTTAATCTGCTGTTTATCAAGGGCGAGGAGCCTCTGTTTAAGTGGTGGATAATATCGATCTACCCCGAGGGCATACGAACCTCGCTGTTTATGGTGATAAGGATAGTGGCTCTTATTGTGGGAATGTCGCTGCTGACATACACGACCTCGCCGATTATGCTTACGGACGCTATCGAGCGCCTTTTGTCGCCGCTTAAAAAGGTGCGTTTCCCCGTGCACGAGCTTGCTATGATGATGACGATAGCGCTGCGCTTTATCCCTACGCTTATCGAGGAAACGGACAAGATAATGTCCGCGCAGAAGGCTCGCGGCGCGAATTTGGAGGGCGGCAATTTGATCCAAAAGGCAAAGGCGCTTATCCCGATACTTGTGCCGCTGTTCGTAAGCTCCTTCAAGCGAGCCAACGAGCTTGCCACGGCAATGGAGTGCCGCTGCTATCACGGC
>DKXD01000142.1:8429-8621 GCA_002492075.1 Ruminococcaceae bacterium UBA7135 | reverse complement strand
GGAGTGCCGCTGCTATCACGGCGGAGACGGCAGAACGCGCCTTAAAACGCTGAAGACCGCTCCGCGCGATTACCTTGCGGCGGCGGTGATGCTGCTGTTGCTCGCGGGGATAATCGTTATGAACTGCAATCCTTTTATTCCGTGACCTTTTGGGGGTGAACTTTATGAAAAACATTCTCCTGCACGGCTTGG
>DKXD01000142.1:6020-8098 GCA_002492075.1 Ruminococcaceae bacterium UBA7135 | reverse complement strand
ACGGCTTGGTGCAAACCGCAGCGAGTTGGGATGATGTTCTTGCGAATTTGGACTGCAGGTCGGAATGTGTTTGTCCCGAACTGTCGGAGCTTATGGGAAAAGATGCGAGTTATTCCGCTCTTTTCAAGGGCTTTTGCGATTATTGCGGCAAAATTCCCGAAAAGTTGAACCTGTGCGGGCTGTCGCTGGGCGGTATTCTCGCGCTGAATTATGTTATCGAATACCCCGACAGGGTGAACTCGCTCGTGCTTATCGGGGCGCAGTATAAAATGCCGAAGGCTCTGTTGAGATTTCAAAATCTGATCTTTAGGTTAATGCCAAGCTCCTCGTTTAAGGATATCGGGTTTGGGAAAGCGAATTTTATCGCGCTGTCAAAGTCGATGATGAATTTGGACTTCAGCGCGGACTTGCAGCAGATAGCGTGCCCCGTAATGGTGATAGTCGGAGAAAACGACAATTCCAACCGCAAGGCGGCGGAGAAAATGTCAAGGAAAATACGCGGCTGCGAATTTGAGGTGATCGAAAATTCCGGTCACGAGGTGAATGTTGACGAACCCAAGCGATTGGCGGAGCTGTTGACCCAATTTTTCGAAAAAGTGTGATAAATAAGGAGAAATATTATGACTATTCGGCAGCAGCTATCCGATTTGTTAAAAAAGTTCGACATGATAAACCGTACATACAAATACTTTTGGGTAAACTATGACAAATATCTTCAAGAAGAACCCGAAGAAGCCGTCTCCTTTGGCTTGACGGACAGAAGCTCCATAGAAAAGCCGCTTTTGAGATACGCGGATTACAAGCTGACCGACGCTGACGGACAAAGCGGTTTCGGGCTTGAGCTTTTATCGGTGAGCTTGGATTTTTACCATAAAGAAGAAAGCAGCTGCGCTTTAGGGTATTATACCTGTGAATTTACTATGGACGGCGAGGTTAACGACGATTATTTCGTGATATATTAACCGTCGACTATACACTGTAACTATCAACTGTTTTTTGGGGGGATTATGCGTAACCTGAAAGTATTCATTGCCTACAACGGCGCCGCGTATCACGGCTTCCAGCGGCAGGACAACGCGCTCTCCGTTCAGGAGGTCGCGGAAAAAGCGATAGGAAAGCTGTTGAAAACCGCGCCGCCCACGATCTACGGCTGTTCAAGAACCGACGCGGGCGTTCACGCAAGACGCTTCTGTTTTAACGTTCATATCGAAAGCAGGATACCGTGCGAGGGCTTTATAAAGGGAATGAACACGCTGCTGCCTGACGATATCGCGGTGCTTTCCTGCGAGGATGTGAGCGCGGATTTTCACGCGCGTTACGATACCAAAGCGAAAGAGTATGTCTATCTTATCAACAACAAGCCAAGCCGAGATGTGTTCCTGCAAAAGCTCGCGTATCACTATCCGTACCCGCTCGACACAAAAAAAATGAACGAAGCCGCGCGGCTCTTTATCGGTGAGCACGATTTTGCGGGCTTTTGCCGAGCGGAGGGAAAGGCTCGAGTAAAGTCTACGGTGCGTACCATATACGCGCTTGAAGTTGCTCAAAACAAGGGAATTTGTGAAATAAGAATACGCGGCAGCGGCTTTTTATATAATATGGTTCGGATAGTTGCGGGAACGCTTATCTATGTCAGCGAGGGCAAGCGCACGCTTGAGGATGTTCGGCTCGCGATAGAAACGGGCGCGCGTGATTTTGCCGGGGTGACCTTGCCGCCCGAGGGGCTGTATCTTAACGAGGTGCTGTACGAAGAGCCGTCGGATAACGCAAACGAACTCCTTGCCAACCTAGACAAGCTGCACATAACCGAACTCGGTGAACGGCGCGTGCGGAAAAACCTTGATTTGAGCGTTCAAAGCGTTGTCGAGTGGGCGAAGTCGCAGATACGCTCTCCGAAAGCCGAGATAACCCGAGTTGGGAAAAATCACCAAGTGCTCTGCGAAAATTGCCGCATAACGGTGAACGCAAGCAGCTTCACTATTATCACTGCGCACAGGAATTGAGGGCAAAATGAGATTTGAAGAGCTTGATGAAATATTGGGTGAATACGCGCCGTTTCTGCGCTCGCTGAACGATAA
>DKXD01000142.1:5017-5729 GCA_002492075.1 Ruminococcaceae bacterium UBA7135 | reverse complement strand
GTTTCTGCGCTCGCTGAACGATAACGAGAATAACTGTCTGACGCTGCGGATAGCGCCGTCATACGTCGGCGAGAGCCGCGAGGTTTCGGAAAGCGAGGAGCCGAACGACGCGCTGCGGCACCTGCTGAACGGCTCGCGTCCGCTTGTTCCCGATGAGGAGAGCGTTTACGAGATAGTTTTCGATAATTACATCATTTACCAAGTCGGCAACGAGAGCTTTTGCTCGGGCGACCCGAACGATAAGTATACGGGGAGATTTTTGCGGATATACGAAAGCTCCGCTCTGCTGAACAGGCTCGGCGAGTTCACCGACGCGCAGACGCTCGCGGACGGTTCGTTTTATCCCGGCAAATGGACACATTATGAGGTCGTTACGCAAAATCACATAATCGATGTGATTTCACTTTGTGAACCAAGGGTGAATATTTCTAACGGTACTTGACGAAACGGGTAGAAATATGTTATAATAATATAATAGCCGTTTGCAACGTAAGCGGCGTCTAAAGCAACGGAGTTTTAAAAGAGGCTGAAATGGACGAACGTGATGATATAAACAAGTATCGCGAAAAGGTCAAACGCCGTAAATCAACGATAAAATTTATCGTGTTTGTGGTGATAATCGCGGCACTTGTTATAATTGTAATAAATTGGAAGTCGATACTCGCGCCGTTTAAGGATTTCGGCAGCAAAAACGGCGAGGGCGGTTTTCCCG
>DKXD01000142.1:2033-4731 GCA_002492075.1 Ruminococcaceae bacterium UBA7135 | reverse complement strand
AAAACGGCGAGGGCGGTTTTCCCGTGAATATTACGGGAAGCGCAAGCTATCGGCTGGGTAAAATGGGCGAGTGCTTCTGCTTGCTTACCGATACTTATTTGTATACATACAACGAGGACGGCGCGGAGCTTCTTGACGCTCAGCACGGGTTTCAGAAGCCCGTGTTCGCGGCGAACAGCAAGCGAGCCTTGGTGTATGATATGAGCGGCAAGGACGTAAAGCTTTATTCCAGAAGCTCGGAACTGTTTTCAAAGTCGTTTGAGGACAGCATAGTGTTCGCTGTTATGGGAAACGACGAGCGCAGCGCGGTGATCACCACATCGTCCAGGTATTCAAATTATCTGTATGTGCTGAATTCCGAGGGCAAGCAGATATTCCGCTGGGCTTCCCCAGACGAGAAGATAATGCAGGCGGTTTTCGGCAGCGATGATAAAAGCATTTTTGTTTCGGTAGTCGGCGAGAAAAACGGAACGCTTTACAGCAGCATTTTGAGGTTCGAGCTGGACGACAAAACGGAAAGCGAAACATGGCGCGCCGCGATAGGGAACGACGTTTCGTATTCTCTTGAAAGGTGTGGCGACGGGGTGTATGCGGTAACGCCCTCCGGCGCGTTTCTTCTTAACGAAACGACCGGAGAACAGATAGCGTCCAATACCTATACAAGGGAGATATTCGGCATACCATCCTCGGATGGAATTCGGGTAACTTTATTCCATGATCCCGTTTCAAACGGTGAGATCGCAAACGCTTACGGCGAAACTCTGGAGCCGTCGGCGGCGATATCGCTTGAAAACACGGCGGCGTTCGACGCCGCGGACGGACGGCTTTATATACTAAGCGGTAACAAACTGACGTCGTATGATATGGGCTTGCAGACAGTGAATACTTACGAGCTTGATGAGGAGTATTCCGATGTGAAGATAATAGGAAAATACGCTTATTTGCTGGGTTACAATTTGGTTTGGCGGCAAGAGCTTTGATTTAGAAAGGAGCATTATATGGGAGAACAATTTGCATTTGCGTTTGATATTGCGGTAATAGTGATCTTGGCGGTGTTTGCCTTTGTTGGGCTTAAAAGAGGCTTCGCAAAGGTGGTGCTGGGCTTGGTTTCCACTCTTGCGGCATTTGCCTGCGCCATGCTGCTCAGCGGTCCTATCGCCGACAGCATCTACAAAAACCACATAGAAAAGGCGATAGAGGGGTATCTTGATGATTCCTCAAACAAGACATTCAGCGAGTTTAAGCTTGGGAGCATCGCGGAGATCGATTTTGACAAGGTGAAGATAGACGGCACGGCGGCAAATGATGTGGAGCTTGACTATGCGGGCACGCGCAAGGCGGTCATCGATCTTTCACATCTTGATCTCTCTCAAACGGGACTTACAAAGGCGGATCTTGTGAAGATCGGAATAGTTGACGATTCGGACTTGGGGGCGCTGAATGCCAAAACCGCCGAGTTCACGATGGATAACGTTCGGGACTACGGGCTGGGCAAGCTTGCGGTGGCGCAATACATAGCGGTAAATCTCTCTCAGCTGCCGATGATGAAGAGTTTCGACAGTATCGCCGAAAAAATAAGCAAGTATATCCCGAGCTTTTCGGGAAGCGCTTCGGCGGACAGCACAGGAATCACGGCTATAAGGATGATAACGCTTAAAATGTTCGATATGAAGGGAAGCTTTAAGGAAGCGGTGATGAACGGCATAGTAGAGCCGAACTGCACTCTGTTTATCAGAACGGTGGCATTCTTCGTTATATTTGTTCTGGTGAACGTAATTTTGAGAATACTGACTTCCGTTTTGAAGCTTATCAACAAGATACCTGTCATCGGAAAGGTAAACTCGCTTCTTGGATTGGTGTTGGGGCTTGCGGAAGGACTTTTCGCGGTGTTCGTGGTGTGCCTTATCACAAGAATGATCGTTTCGCTGGGCGGAGCGAACTCAATACTGTTCAATCAGGCTGCGATAGATTCGACGTTCGTGTTCAAGCTGTTCTATAATTTTGATTTCCTGAATTTCTTGTCATAACGTCAGCTTAGACAAAAGTAACCTTAAATTCCGATATTATAAATATCAGCAGACTATTTCTATTAAAGAAAGGGTGACATATTATGATGATGTGTTCCAGATGCAAGACGCGTCCCGCCGTCATGTTTATTTCCACGATGAGCTCGGGCGAACGCAAGAGCGAAGGACTTTGCATAAAGTGCGCCAAAGAACTTGGACTTCCGCAGGTAAATGAGTATTTACAGCAAATGGGTATCTCGGAGGACGATTTCGACAGTGCGGTGGATTCGCTTTTCGGCGAGGACGGCATCGTAAGCAAGGATATTCTGGGTCAGTTCGGTATAGGCGACGACGCCGACAAGGATCCGACCGACGCTTCCGAGCCTTTTGACGGCGACGATCCCAAGGATGATGAAGACGACCTCTTCGAGCGCGGCGGCGCGGGAACGATGCCGAATTTCCTGAAGAATTTATTCGGCTCTTCCGATAAAAAGGAATCCGGCAAGGACGAAAAAGAGACCGACGAAAAGAAATCCCGCAAGAAAGAGAAGCCCGACAAGCGCCGCAAGTGCCTTGAAACGTTCTGCACGAACCTTACAAGACGCGCGAAAGAGGGCAAGATAGACGCCGTTATCGGGCGCGACAAGGAGATATACCGCGTATTGCAGATACTCTCCCGCCGCACCAAGAAC
>DKXD01000142.1:1136-1677 GCA_002492075.1 Ruminococcaceae bacterium UBA7135 | reverse complement strand
CGGCGTAGGCAAGACCGCTATCGCGGAGGGAATAGCTCTGCGATTGGCTTCGGGAGACGTTCCGTTCAGGCTTCAGGGCAAGGAGCTGTATTTGCTCGACCTTACCGCTCTCGTTGCGGGAACTCAATTCCGCGGACAGTTCGAGAGCCGCGTAAAGTCGCTGATAGACGAGGTGAAGAACGCCGGAAATGTTATGCTGTTTGTGGACGAGGTGCATAATCTTGTCGGCACGGGAGGCGACAGCGAGGGCTCGATGAACGCGGCGAATATCTTCAAGCCCGCGCTTTCAAGAGGAGAGCTTCAAGTTATCGGAGCCACAACGTTCTCCGAATACCGCAAGCATATAGAAAAGGACAGCGCTCTTGAGCGCCGTTTCCAGCCCGTTACCGTAAACGAGCCGTCCATTGACGAAACGATAAAGGTGCTCGGCGGGATAAAGAAGTACTATGAGGATCACCACAAGGTGCACGTGACGGACGAGATAGTCAAGATGTGCGCGATACTTTCCGAGCGCTACATCAACGACCGCTTCCTGCCCGAC
>DKXD01000142.1:540-834 GCA_002492075.1 Ruminococcaceae bacterium UBA7135 | reverse complement strand
CGACCGCTTCCTGCCCGACAAGGCTATAGACCTGCTTGACGAGGCTTGCGCCTGCACGTCTCTTGAAAACGAGAGCATAACCGAATACGAGAAGCTGAAAGCTGAGATCGCCGAGCAGAAAAGGGAGCAGAGCGAGCTTGCCGAGGCTCCCGAAAAGGACTACGAGCGCCTTGCCGAGCTGAAAACCAAGCTCGCGCAGAACGAGGACAAGGTAGGGGAGCTGAAAGAGAAAGCGGAAAATGTTTACGTTTCTCTGGACGATCTCTCTAAGGTAATAGAGCTGTGGACGGGTAT
>DKXD01000142.1:0-225 GCA_002492075.1 Ruminococcaceae bacterium UBA7135 | reverse complement strand
GGTAATAGAGCTGTGGACGGGTATTCCCGCAAACAAGATAAAGGAGACCGAGTTCAAAAAAATGTCGTCGCTTGAGGACAAACTCAAAGCGAAGATAATCGGTCAGGACGAGGCTTGCGAGCTTGTTGCCAAGGCTATAAAGCGCAGCCGCGTTCAGCTCTCCGAAAAGCGCCGCCCCGCATCGTTCATATTTGTAGGTCCTACGGGCGTGGGTAAAACGGAGCT
>DKXD01000019.1:10608-10817 GCA_002492075.1 Ruminococcaceae bacterium UBA7135 | reverse complement strand
GAAAGTTACAATATTTTTTACGTAACTGCTCCAAAGAGAAGCCGCATACGGTTTTTAATCGTTCGAGCCGCCGGACAGCGCGGCGTAAATATCGCGCTTTGGGATGTTTGTCGCTTTCGCGGCTTCGCGGCAGGCGTCCGACAGCCTCTCGCCGCTCTCGACAAGCTGCCGCGCCAACTGCACAGCTTGCTCAAAAGTAAACTCCGCGG
>DKXD01000019.1:0-10349 GCA_002492075.1 Ruminococcaceae bacterium UBA7135 | reverse complement strand
GTGCTCAAAAGTAAACTCCGCGGTTTTGTTCTCCGCGCCTTTAACTACAATAACATATTCTCCTCGCGGTTCAATGTCGTCGTAGTAATGGGCAAGCTCGCCGAGCGTACCGCGCAGCACTTCCTCGTGCAGCTTGGTAAGCTCGCGGCAAAGCGCCGTTTGCCGCTCTCCGCCAAGCGCGCCGCAAAGATCGGAAAGCGTCTGCTTTATTTTATGCGGAGCCTCATAGAATACCAGTGCGTGAGGAAGATCCTTAACGACTTTAAGTCGCTCGGAGCGTTCCTTTTTCGGCACGGGCAGAAACCCTTCGAACACCCATCGGTCGACCTCCAGACCGCTTGCCGCGACCGCAGCGACCGCCGCGTTGCACCCCGGTATGACTTCCACCGAGATACCGCGCTGATAGCACTTGGAAACAAGCACGGCGCCGGGGTCGGAAATGCAGGGCATACCCGCGTCCGAAACCATAGCTATATTGTTTCCGTTAAGAAGCAGTTCTATTATGTGTTCGCTTTTTTCCTGTTCTTTGGGTTTATAGCATGAAAGCAGCGGCTTTTTTATATCAAAGTGCGAAAGCAACTTCATTGTCACTCTGGTGTCCTCTGCGGCAATGTAATCCGCGTTTGAGAGCGTTTCAACGCCGCGCGGCGAAAGGTCCCCCAGATTGCCTATCGGAGTGCCGACTATCGACAGCTTCCCGAATTCGTTCATTTGAACGCCTCCTAATATCGGTTATCAATACCATGTCCCCATAGCGGTATAGCTTGTGCTTCGCGTCAAACCTGTTTTTGATATCTTATTCGTATATCTCTTATTCGTATATCCTCGAATATTCCTCGGTGTAGGACTTGTCGTCGTTGCGCAGTATCATCGGCTTTTCGACGATCATTCCGGGGTTTGAGCCTTTTTTGCCGCTGATAAGGAACAGCCACGGCTTGTCGTTTATGCTGTTGAATACAAATGTCACGGATTTCGGCTCTATCTTGTTTGCTCTCATCGCGCAGATAACGTCGCCAAGACGTTCGGGGCGATGACACATCTTCAGAAAGCCTCCGTATTTCAACAGCTTTGCCGCCGCCGAACAAACGTCCTCAACGGTGCACATCAGCTCGTGCCGCGCGATAGCCTGCGCCTCGCTTTCCTTTACAAAACCCGAACCGCCCGTCATATACGGCGGGTTTGCGGTCACGATGTCAACGCTCTCATATTTCAGTACGTTCTGCGGGATATTCCGCAAATCGCACAAAAGCGGCTTGACTATGTTTTGCAGCGAGTTTTCTTCTACTGTCTTTCGCAGCAGCGCTATTGCTTCCTCTTGAATATCCATAGCGTAGATAAGCTTCGGGTTAGCGTTCTTGCAGAATATCAAAGGAATTATGCCGCAGCCAGTGCAAAGATCGCACACTATGCTGGTGGAGCGTATCCCCGCGTAGTAGGCGAGCAAAAACGCGTCTGTGCCAAAGCGGTGATCCTCCGATACATACATCTTTATCTTTCCAAGCTGAAACGCTTCCGTTTCCATTATATCACGTCCTTTTTAGAAGTTCTTCGCTCTTTCCATATCCGCTTTGAGATCAAAATCCACGGCGAAAATATCAAACACAACGTCATAGGTAAACACCCGAAAGTGCTTGTAAAGCGACCTGTCGAAGTCTTTTCTTATCGGAAATTCCGTAAGGCGTTCGCTGTTTTCTATAACGGTAAAGTCGCTGTGGTCGAGATAGTCAGTGCCGCAAAGATTTTCGTAGGTATCGAGCTCGCACGCGAAATACGCAAGCACTCTGCGAAATTTCAGCGTATAAGGCACCCATTTTTCGTCTCGTATTTTTGAAGCGAGATCCCCGTTTATTTCTCCCGAAAAGATAAGGGAATCATATCCGTCCAACGTCACTGTATCAATATAAATGCAGTCGCGCCCGTTCAATTTCCCGAGAACTCCGTCTTCTATATCAACAAATCTTTCCATGCGTTCACCCTATCAGGATATGCCCGTCCGGAACAACTATGTTCTTGCGGTTTGCGCTCTTCATCACAAGCGACATTATGATAGATACCGGACCCAATCTTCCGATGAACATGGTAAATATCAACAATATACGCCCCGCCGTTCCAGCAAGAGCCGTGGCTCCCGTGGAAAGCCCCGATGTGGAGAACGCACTCACCGCGTCAAACAGACATTGTACGGCGTCCGCTTGCGTGTGGTCGGGCATTGAGAAGTAGAGGAACACAAAGCACATCGCCACTGCGAACATAGAAAGCACCGAGATAACAAGCGTGCGGTAGATCGTCAGCTTGTCAAGCTTGTGGTGGAACAGCTCGACGTCGTTTTTGTTGCGGATATACGATACCACGGTAACGATCATTACCATAAGCGTAGTTACCTTGATACCGCCGCCGGTAGAGCCGGGCGCGGCTCCGATAAACATAAGCAGTATCGTTCCCATTTGCGAAAATTCGGTAGTGTCGCCCATGCTGAGGTTGTCAAAGCCTGCCGTTCTGGTGGATACCGACGCAAAAAACGAATTGAGCAGTTTTTCGCCGAATGGCATATCCTTCATCGTTTTAGAGTTTCCGCCCTCCGATATAAGATAGAATACCGTTCCGCCGACCACCAGCACAGCGGTCATAAACAGCACTACCTTGGTATGCAGTGAAAGCTTTTTGCTCTGTCTGAAATTAAGGAAATTCTCCCATACGATAAAGCCCAACCCGCCTATGATTATCAAAAGAGCCAGCGTTATCAGCACCATAGGCTCGTTTTGCACTGAGATAAGGCTGGTGCCCTCGCCGTTCATTCCAAGAAGATCGAACCCCGCGTTGCAGAACGCCGAAACGCTCATAAACACACTCATCCATACGCCGTAGCCGCCGTGCTTCGGTACGAACGAAAAGCCCAGAATAACGGCTCCGCAAAGCTCGAATATCAGAGAATACTTCATAATGCGAATGAATATTCTGCGTCCGCTTTCGATAGTGCTTTCGGAGAAGTCGCCGCCCGCATTTTTTAGCGTTCTGTAGCCCAGCTTCTTTCCCGCTGCCACGTTAAAGAACGTGATGATAGTCACAAAACCCAATCCGCCCACCTGTATAAGGAACGCTATCACTATTTGCCCGAAAAGCGACCAATGCGCGTATGTATCGAATACGGAAAGCCCTGTAACGCAGCTTGCCGAGGTCGCGGTGAAAAGGCAGTCGAAAATCGGCGTGAACTCGCGCGTTTTTGAGGAGATTGGCAAACACAGCAGCAGCGTCCCCACAGTAATGATTATCAGAAATCCGATAACAAGCGTTCTTGCGGGGTCAAACCGTTTCACCGCCTTTTTAAATATGGGCATATCGTCACCCCTTTAACATTTGTATCACGCGAATGCGCGGCGTTGTCATAATATATCATGCTGACCGCGAGCTTGTGTTTGAAGTTTCGCTGCCGTTCTTTTCGTTGGCGGAGCTGTAGCGTATAAAGTCGCGGGCGGTCTCGCCGTATGCGTAAACGGTGAGTTCATCTGTCCTGCCGACAACGTCATAAGATCCGCCGCTGAACGGAACTTTGGCGTCGTTTTTCGCGACAAGCAGACAGGATTCCGTAATTTGTCCGTCTTTATTCAGGATAGAGACCCGGGTGTCGGGTGCTAAGAATTGCAGCGTTCCGGCAACCTTGGGCTCCGTTTCGTAAACTATTATCGGCGGCGATTGGGAGTCGTTGTAAAGCAGCCGCATAACCTCTTTGCATTGGGTCAGTTCTTCGGAGTTCTGCATACACAGTCGCGGCAGATATATCACGCTTGAATATACCGTCGCCGCCACAAGAACGCATAACATCATACCCGTTACAAGCGATGTTTTGTGCTTTCGCGTGCAGGAAACGAACACTATCATCAACGCATATAATGTCAGCACCAACGATGACATTATAATGTACTTCATATCCGAATTGCCATCGGCGCTTTCGCCAAGGATCATCGGGAAGATTCCAAAAATCGAGGAGTATTTGAAGCTGCTTGATATTTCTGTCATAGGATAGCCCGCCACAGCGAAACAAAAACAGGAATATCCGTATATTCCCGCTCCGATAAGCGGCATGGTGAGGTTGATGCCGTATAAGAAAATGTACACCAACACCAAAAAGATCGCGAACGGCGCGATGTTGTCGGTGTATCTTCCGAACAATTCCGCCTCTTGCATACTGCCCGCACCAAACGAAAATAGCGCCGACATCATAGCTGTGCAGCCTACCGCCAGAAACTGGAAAAGCGCAAATACGATAAGCCGAGAGCTGTACTTGTGCTTCACGGGCTCATAGACCTTTGTGCCGTCCTCAAGAGTTTTGGCGTGCGCTTTGACGCCTTCGGTAAGGTATGAGAAAAGCATTACGACAAATATCGCGGCTGCCAGAGCGCCTGTTCCCACAGATGACGTCATAAACGCGTAGATGTGGGAGAAGAACACCCCGAAGATCTTGTTTACCGAGCCGTTGGCAATACTGCCCGCAGCTGAAGCGGTATCGGTCCACAGAGCTTGTTCTATCGTCAGACGCAGGAAATATTCTGCGGAAAACGAAACCGCAAGCGTTATCCCGAATACGGGCAGATTAAGAATTTTTTCGCGCAAGACCAGCCTTGCTATAATAACCGTCAGTATCAAAGCCATTACTATCGAGATAAGCCGTTTGTTGGAGGCATATGCCACCGCGCACAGAAATCCCATAAGAACGGACTGAACGGCTTTGGAGCTTTTGCCGGCTTTGTCCCACGCGGTGAATACGCACAAAACCAGCAGCCACACCAACAAACAAGTCAAAGCCTCGTTCCATATAAATTTGGAGTTGGTTATGTAAGCGGCGTACAAACCGCAGCACATTGCAATAAGCAGCTTTCGCCGAACGCGCAGTACGCCGAATTTTCCCGCCAGATGATAAACGATAAGCGGGATAAATCCGATGATAAGCGCGTTTACTATAAGCATTGCTTTATAAAGTGCATAAGGGTTGTTTATCACTCGGAACAGCGGCATATAAAGCAGCGCTTGTACGTATCCGCTGCTGCTGCCCATATTTCTAAGCAACCCCGACCAATCCTTGCCTGAATACAGCGCGGCAACGCCCGCGGCGTTTATCTCATCGGGATAGACCGACGGAAGCTCGGCAAAGACGGCAAGCAGCGCGTTCATTACAACGGCGAGCGCGTATAGGATAAACATCACGCCGCGGTCACCAAACGAATCGTAAAATTGAAGCAGTCTTCGTTTCATCGCCGCCTCAGATCATTCCCATAAGCGACATAATATACGCTTCTCCCAGCGACAGCGCCAGCAAGCCGATAAGTCCGCCCGCCATCGTGGGGCGTCCTTTTTCGTACAGCGACATATAATAATCGTCCGATTTTGTATCCCCGTCATAGCTTTCGCGGAATTTTAAGATGCTCTTCACGCAATGGCGATAGTAAATGTAGTCGCTGAACAAGCACATCAGTACCGGTATGACAAATTGCAGAACGCGCAGCAGAATAATTAACGGCTGAGAGTTCGCCACACGAATCTGTTCGGGTACTGCCACTACGATGATAGACGGCAGCAGCGTAAGCAGCAGGGCGATAACGCCAAAGAAGTTCATTTTGCGGTAAAACTGAAACATCGGCGCGAGTATCCCGCTGCAAAAGTTAAAGGATATTATGCGCTTTTTTCCGCCGTTGTTCGTGCGGAATATATTGAACGCTTTGCCATAGTGATACACGCTGGTCGCCGAGTACGCCACAAGCTCGTGCATACTTACGCCGTCCTCGCCTATTTCTTTGTTGCTCAGCGAGTTGAACAGATCCTTGAACGGGTTATCGACGCCAAGCTGCTCCTCGAACATACGCTTTTCCTCATCAAAAGGCGTTCCGCCGGGGTATTCCGCGTGGTGAGAGTCGGGCTGTCTGTCTATCTCAGCGGTAACGGTTGCGTCGCTGTTTTCCGGAACCTCCTCTTCTTCATCGGGAAGATAGCCGTTCCAGCTCCAGCCTTTCGCGTGAAATTCCTCCAGAGCGCATTTGTTTTTTATAGAATAGCAAGCTCTGTGGTGCGGAGTTCCGCATATCGGGCAGCAAACGATGTCCGCTTTTTCATTGAAACGCGTTCTGCATACGGGGCAGAGTTTATTTTCAAATCTTGTCATTGTGCTTTCCTTTCGTTTTTACACCAAAAAGATATACATATATACATTTTAATTATATCACATTTTACGAAATAATTCAACAGTTATATGTGAAAATGCGGAAAAATTTTCACGTAAAGTTACATATTATCTTATTGACTTTCTTCTCGCGTCACCGAGGAAGAGAAAACAAATGAAAATCCGTACCACGTTCCGAAGATCCTCGCAAGCGTTTCCGCGTGTTCGGCTGCAATGCCGCGCAAAAACAAAAACTCTCCCCGATCACTCGGGGAGAGTAAGGTATCAAGATCATTGTTTGATCATATTGTTGATATCTTCGATTGCTTTGTTGATAGTACCCTCGTGGGTGTCACGAAGCTGAACGTAAGAGTCGCCCTGGATATATACGCGGCTTGTGAGAGCAGCTACGGGGCTGTCGGATTCCTGGCTGTCGTAAACTGTCGGACCTAAGCCTCTCTTGAACTCAACGATAGGAGTAAGCGGGCTGGAGCCGTCACGTGCATACAGCGGGTACAGGAAGTCAAGAAGTTCTTGTGTCCAACCCTGTTTCGGGTTCTTGATGGCCTTCTGCTTTGAAGCCTCGGTAAGGGTAGGATCCTTAGCGCAGGTTACGCAGCAGTCAAGCCAAGCGGCAACGCCGTCCTTGTTTTCGGAGCCCTTTACCCACATATTGGTGTCTACCTTGACCTGAACATAGTACTTATCAGACTTCGGGTCTTTCGGGAACGGAACTACCTTTATTTCATCGTCCGCCCACTTGTACTTCTTCTTGAAGAACTGGAGCGTCTGCTCGTAAGCCCAAGTACCGTCGCAGAAGAACAGTGTAGTGCCGTTTGACCATGCGGCGGAGTTTACCTGCCAGTCGTTAAGTTCGTGTCTGGGGTAACGCAGATTTTCTTTTTGCATAGTAGGAACAACGCCCGTGCCTGTAAGCGCTCTTTCAACCTCTGCGGAGTGCAGATTGTTTATAAGCTGAGTGCCGTCGTTGCCTATCATAGGCACACCGGTAGATACGACGAACTGATCTTCTGTGCTGAAGCCGTCGATACCGAACTTAGGCTCGGTTTCCGTGCCTGTGTTTTTCCATTTGCGGCACATATCAAGGAATGCGTCCCAATCCCATTTGCCTTGCTTGAACAGCTCCTGAGGATCGGTAGCGCCGATTGCCTCGATGTTGGACTTTCTGTACCACATCAAATTGGAAAGCGTGATCTCCCAGAATGCCGCGTAGTGCTTGCCGTTAAGCTGGAACTGATCGATAAGGTCTTTAGTGGGCGCCCATTTCTCGCTGTTGAGATCGATTATATCGTCAATGGGCTGATATCTGTTTCTCAGAACGCCATAAGGGAAGTCGTCGATCTCAAACGGGAACATATCGGGTGAGTTACCGCCGGAGATAGCCGTTGAAAGGTTATCGAAACGTGAACCGTAATCTACGTTTGTGAACTCGAAAATTCTGCCCGCAAATTTATCATCCGTGCCGTTTTCCGGAATGCCGTAAACCTCTTTAAAGAGTACAGCGGCGCCCTGGGTCTCATCGATATCCCACCAAGACATCCACTTGAGACGGTTGGTGACCTTCAGATCTTTGTTGTCAAGGTTGTCTTTCAGTGCTTTAGCGGCGTTGTTGACATCTTCATCGTCAAAGTCTGTTGTGTATATTGATGTCGTTCCCGTAGCACCGGAAGTTTTGTTGGCGTTCGGTGCGCTGCCGCCGCCGTTCGGGGATACCTCCTCGTCGCAGCCGGTCATTGTCAGTACCATAGCCGCAGCCATAATGCCCGCTATGAGCGATTTAAGCTTTTTCATGGATAAACCTCCTTAGTAAAAAAGTAAATTAGGTATACGCGAGTATTGCATCGATATGCTGAAAATTGTGTCAAACGTTCAAACACACCGAAAATTACCTACTATTATTATACCGAATTTATGCGTTGTTTTCAATATCAAAATCAGCTAATTTTTAACCTAATTTTTTGTGCAATTGTGCATATAAACTTAATTTTGTTTGTTACACAAACAAGTTAAATTAGCCAGATCCGACATGCTGGGAAAATTAGCTAATAAGGTTATCCGCGCTTTAACGGCAAGCGCAGAATTTTAATAATTCTCCGGGCAAATTTGGAAGTAACTTTGCGGCTTGCCGCAGACGGGGCAGGTTTCGGGAGCGTTGGTGCCTACCACGATATGCCCGCAGTTGCGGCACTCCCACACCTTGACCTCGCTCTTTTTGAAGACCTCCTGCATTTCCACGTTTTTTAAAAGCGCACGGTAACGTTCCTCATGGTGCTTTTCTATATCCGCGACAAGTCTGAATTTCGCCGCAAGCTCGGGGAAACCCTCTTCTTCAGCGGTTTTGGCGAAATCCGCGTACATATTTGTCCATTCGAAGTTTTCCCCGTCCGCCGCCGAGGAAAGATTGCGGGCTGTCGTGCCTATGCCGCCAAGCTCCTTGAACCATATTTCGGCGTGTTCTTTTTCGTTGTCGGCTGTGGTTTGGAATATCTGCGCTATCTGCTCGAAGCCGTCCTGCTTCGCTTTTGCGGCGAAAAACGTATACTTGTTCCGCGCTTGACTTTCTCCGGCAAACGCCGCTTCAAGATTTCGTTCCGTTTTCGTTCCCGCATACTTGTTCTGGTGTTCGCTTTGCAGCTCCTCGAGGTTTTCACCGTCCGCTCCGCATACGGGGCAGACTGCCTCGGCTCTGTTGGGCGCTTCAAACGTTATCCCGCATACTATACATTTAAATAATGCCATATTATTACTCCTGTTCTGAAAAATGTTGGGTGGTTTTCCTTTATAAAAAACGCGATATTGCTCCTCCGATCAAATATTTACGTTTTCTTTTTCGTTTTCCCCGCTGCAGGCGGGAAAAACTAAAAATCCGAAAATGTCCAAACGGAACATCACTATCGCTGTCGATTTTATTATTGTCGTATCGGGCGGCATTATGCGTTCGACCGCAAAAATCCCTCGGACTGTTGCCCGAGGGACGTTTCGCAAATGATCAACTTTTATAAGCTCACTTAGCGCTCTGCTCGTAAGACTCGATCATTTTCTTTACCATCTGACCGCCGATGGAACCTGCCTGCTTAGCGGTGAGGTCGCCGTTGTATCCCTGGTTGAGGTTTACGCCGACTTCGTTTGCTGCCTGCATCTTGATGTTGTTAAGATTAGCCTTAGCCTGTTTAGTAGACATAACAATTTCTCCTTGTTCAATTCAATAATAGCAAAGGTTTTCAAAAATGCAGATTTATCAACTGCCCTTTGCGCTATTATTATTTTCGGCGCGGCGAAAATTATTAAAGGTAATTGTTGGCGCAAAAAAGACGTATTATGACAGCTTTCGGTTCTTCGCGCCGCCGGCGGGAGCGGAAAAATTGAAATAATTTTTTATCATATAATCATATATAATATGTGCAAAAAAGCATATATCTATATATAATGAAAATAAAAAATTCCCCGAAATTTGTGAAATTTTCCTTGACATCTTGCAAAATATGGTGTATAATGGTATTTGTGGAGAGAGTTTTTTCGAGGGCGCTCGGAAAAATTCCCGTAAAAAATAAAATGAAACGAGGTAACTTAAATGAGCAAGATCGATTTGACGAAGTATGGTATCACCGGTACTACCGAGATCGTTTACAACCCGTCGTTTGACGATCTGTACAAAGCGGAGCTTGATCCCGCCCTTACCGGTTATGACAAGGGGCAGCTGAGCGAGCTGGGCGCGGTAAACGTAATGACAGGTATCTATACCGGACGTTCTCCTAAGGACAAGTTCATCGTTATGGACGAGAACTCCAAGGACACCGTTTGGTGGACTTCCGATGAGTACAAGAACGACAACCACCCCGCTACCGAAAAGGCATGGGAGGCTTGCAAGGAGATCGCCAAGAAGGAGCTTTCGGGTAAGAAGCTTTATGTAGTTGACGCATACTGCGGCGCTAACAAGGACACCAGAATGGCTATTCGCTTTATCATGGAGGTAGCTTGGCAGGCTCACTTTGTAAAGAATATGTTCATCAGACCCACCGAGGAGGAGCTTGCGAATTTCGAGCCGGATTTCGTTGTTTACAACGCTTCCAAGGCTAAGGTAGAGAACTACAAGGAACTCGGTCTCAACTCCGAGACGGTCGCAATGTTCAACATCACTTCCCGCGAGCAGGTAATTATCAACACATGGTACGGCGGCGAG
>DKXD01000081.1:516-5652 GCA_002492075.1 Ruminococcaceae bacterium UBA7135 | reverse complement strand
TTTTCAAACGTTGCTGTAAGCTAAACTATAATTTACCAATGCGGTTTCAAAAATTTCAGCAGAAATTCACAAAAATCAATTGCAATTTTGTGAATAATATGCTATAATAAGTTTTGTATTGGAGGAGTACCCTATGTATGTTCCAAAGGAAGTAGAAAAGATACTCTTTACGCGAGAGCAGCTCGACGAGTGCGCGGCTCGGCTCGGCAAACAGCTCACGTGCGATTATATGGGCAAAAACCCGCTGTTTCTGTGTGTGTTGCGCGGCGCAGTCGCGTTTTTCGCCGACCTTATCCGCGAGGTGGAGTGCCCTTTGAGCATTGATTTTATTCGCACCCAAAGCTACGCGGGCACGGAATCTACAGGGCGCGTTGAGGTGGATCTGATGAAGATCGGCGATATTTCGGGGCGCGATGTGGTGATAGTTGAGGATATTTGTGATTCGGGGCGTTCGCTTGTTGAGATCAACAAAGCGCTCGGTGCGCTGAATCCGCGCTCGATCAAAACCGTCTGCCTGCTTGATAAGCCCTCAAGGCGAACGGTAGAGTTTCAGCCCGATTACACGGGGTTCGTTATAGACGACCTGTTTGTTATCGGAAATGGTTTTGACTGCGACGGCAGGTTCAGAAATCTTCCTTATGTTGGTATTTACAAGGAGTAATACATAATTATATCCGGGAGCTTTACTTTTCCCGGCGCAATGCTCGAGTAAAATAATTGGGATTATTCCCGAAAGGCGGTAAAGATGAAGAAAAACAAGCTTCAGGGCGTTATAATCTATTGTCTTATAGCGGCTCTGCTGATATTCGGACTGGTGTCCGTGCTTAATATGGCGGGGAGAAGAAACGCCGCGAACGCGCCTCGGTATTCGGACATCATTTCGGAGTTCGATAATCTGAACGTTTCCGCATACGAGCTTGACCTTGGGCGCGGAACGCTGAAATATATCCTTAAGGACGGCGATCAGAACGAGGTAAAGACCTACACCGTGCCGAATGTCAATGTTTTCTTGAACGACATCAACAGCGGCTACGACAAGAGCGGAAAGCAAGTGAATTATCGTATCCGCTATAATGAAGCTAATCCCGATAAAGAGCTTGTCGAGGATTACATCAAGATATCCGACAATTCGTTCCTGATGAACTTCCTGCCGTATCTGCTGCTTATCGGCGTTATGGTAATCTTTACGTTCATCATAATGCGTCAGACCACGGGCGGCGGCAAGATGAATACATTTTCCCGCGCGAACGTTCGTCAGCAGACGGGCAAAAAGGTAACGTTCGAGGATGTTGCTGGCGCGGACGAGGAAAAGCAGGAGCTTGTTGAGATAGTGGATTTCCTGAAAAGCCCCGGCAAGTACCGCGAGATAGGCGCGAGAGTTCCCAAGGGCGTTCTGCTTGTGGGTCCCCCCGGAACGGGTAAAACTCTGCTTGCAAAGGCTGTTGCGGGCGAGGCGGGAGCGCCGTTCTTCTCGATATCCGGTTCGGATTTCGTGGAAATGTATGTCGGCGTCGGCGCTTCGCGTGTGCGAGATCTGTTCGATCAAGCGAAAAAGCATACTCCGTCCATAATCTTCATAGACGAGATAGACGCGGTCGGCCGTCAGCGCGGCGCGGGTCTGGGCGGAGGTCACGATGAGCGTGAGCAGACCTTGAACCAGCTCCTTGTTGAAATGGACGGCTTTACCGAAAACGAAAACATCATCGTTATGGCGGCGACAAACCGCCGTGATATACTCGATCCCGCATTGCTCCGTCCGGGACGCTTCGACAGACAGGTAGTCGTAAGCTATCCCGACATCAAGGGGCGCGAGGAGATACTGAAGGTACACACGCGCAACAAAAACATCGGTCCGGACGTAGACCTCAAGACCATTGCGGCGACTACCGCGGGTTTTACGGGCGCGGACTTGGAAAATCTGGTGAACGAGGCGGCTCTGCTTGCCGCGCGTAACAACCGCAAGGCGGTAACGAAGGCGGATATCGAGGAGGCTACTATTAAGGTAGTGGCGGGTCCCGAAAAGAAATCCCGCGTTGTTACGCCTGACGAGAAGAAGCTTACCGCGTATCACGAGGCGGGTCACGCTATCACTACGTATTTCAGCCCGTCGCAGGATAAGGTGCACCAGGTCACCATTATTCCGAGAGGAAGTGCGGGCGGCTTTACGATGCACGTTCCCGAAAAGGACAGAAGCTTTGTTTCCAAGACCTATATGGAAGAGAACATCGTTGTGCTTCTGGGTGGACGAGTTGCGGAAAAGCTCGTGCTTGATGATATTTCCACGGGAGCTTCCAACGATATCGAACGAGCGACCAACGTTGCCCGTGATATGGTAACGCGCTACGGCTTCTCCGAGAAGCTGGGTCCCATTCTCTATGGCAGCGCGGATCACGAGGTGTTCCTCGGGCGCGACTATTCCCAGGGCAAGAATTATTCCGAGAATGTCGCGAGCGAGATAGACGCGGAGATACGCGAGATCATCGAGACTGCTTACGAAAAGGCAAAGGATATCCTCACTGTTCACCGCGATCTTCTGGAGCGCTGCGCTCAGTATCTGATGAAGAACGAGAAGATAGACGGCCCCGTGTTCTATAAGCTTATGGCGGGCGAGATAAGCGTTGACGGCGACGAGGTGGATATAATCACTGATAAGACCGAGGAAAAGGCTGAAGAAAGAGCCAAGGAAGCCATATCCGAGGATAAACCGGAGGAAAACGACAACAATAACGAATAACAATAATAAAACCGCCCCTGCGCCGAGTACAACGCGGGGCGATTTTTTAAAGAGAATTTCGACACGGTTCGGCGTTCTTTTTGGAAAGGGAAAAAATGGCGATAGAGTATATAGACGAGGCTCCCGCGTTGGCAGAATATATGGCAATGCGCAGAGCTGTGAATTTTATGGTGCTGTCCGAGAGGATAGCGCAGAACGCGCTGAACAACGCGTTCCATATCACGACCGTGCGGGATAACGGCAAGGCGATAGGAATGATACGAGTGCTTTCCGATGGCAGCTATGCGAATTTCATTACGGACGTTATGGTATTGCCCGAATATCAGCACCGCGGGATAGGTCACGAGCTTATGCGGCGCACGGTGGACTTTATGAAATCCACGCTTGAACCCGGCGAAACGATAATCCTCTACCTTATGAGCGCTAAAGGACGCGAGGATTTTTACAAGCCTTTCGGCTTCAAGGAACGCCCAAATGACGTCTGGGGCGCGGGCATGAGCCAATGGATAACGCGCACGGACGCGAATACATAAAGGAGAACGCTATGGAAAGACTTTGCGGGAATTGCGGCGCCCTTATTGGCGGTGAAGTAAAATTCTGTCCGAATTGCGGCGCTCCGATGAAAAGCGCGGTCGATCTCGGCAAGCACGACGCGCCCGATGCTCCGAATTTCGGCAGCGGAAACATTCCGACCTCCGGTTACAGCGCTCCCCAATACGGGCAAAGCTATAACCCGTACTCGCCGCAAAACGTACCTTTGGAAACGCTGACCGCAAGCCAATGGATAGGAACGTTTATCGTATGCACCTGCCTTGGTATCATCAGCCTTATACTGAATATCATCTGGGGCTTCTGCTCGGATATGCCCGAGCCGCGCCGCAGCTTCAGCCGCGGTATGCTTTTGATAAACATTATCGGCATAGTGTTGGGAATTATCGCCGCGGCTGTCGTTCCCGGACTTATCAACTCTCCGTTTTAAGCCGGCGCTTTCCCGTGCAGCCAAAAATAGAGCAATTAAAGGATACATAACAGGAGGAAATTATGGAAAGATTTTGCGAAAAATGCGGCTCGTTTGTGAATGGAGACGTAAAATTCTGCCCGACGTGCGGCGCGCCGATGAAAAGCGCGGTTGATCTCGGGAAGAGCGAGGACATAATGCCGCAAGCGCAGCCGGTGCAGCCGAACTACACCACCCCGAACATGGGCTACGGCGCACCTCAGTACGGTCAGAGCATTAACCCAAGCGCCGCTCCGACGCAGAATATGACTACGGGTCAGTGGATAGGAACAATACTTCTCTGCTCCTGCTTTGGACTTATCAGCTTTATACTTACTGCGGTCTGGGCGTTCGGCTCGACCACTCCCGAGCCGAAGCGCGGCTTCTGCAAGGGATACTTCATCGTTCAGCTTATTCTTATTGGAATTTCTATTATTATCGGAATAATCACGTTCACCTTTATCATGGCAAACATAAACGAATTCACAGATTTCTTTGAAAAACTCAAAGAATTTTTGGATAGTCTCTAATAATATCGGAATAAAAAATGACAAAATATATTTCAAAAATCATCAGGGCAATTATCTCGGTTATAGCGTTCTTGCTTCTTGTCTGGGTGAACTGCAATTTCTTCACCGCAGGCACGATAATAGGTTCCGCCTTGTTTGGCGGAGCCGTTTTGGTGTGCGTCTTTTGGAAGCCGTTCTGCGGTGTTATAAAGCGAGTTTGGAGCAAGCTTGCGGGACGGGCTGTTCTGTTGGCTTTGGGAACGGTTATCGCAGTCTGCGCGGTAAGCTGCGTGATATTCTCGATGAATATGGCGATGTGCGTCGAACGCTCCATAGAAGACCCGCAGGCTGTTATAGTCCTGGGCTGCCAAGTTCGCGGAGAAACGCCCAGCACTATGCTTGCAAAGCGCTGTGACGCGGCTCTTGAAACGCTTTCGGCTCATCCGGACGCCGTTTGTGTGGTGAGCGGCGGACAAGGAAACGGCGAGGACATTTCCGAGGCTGAGGCTATGCGGCGGTATTTGAAAGAGCGCGGCATTTCCGAAAACCGTATCGTTATCGAGGACAAGTCCACAAGCACCCGCGAGAACATTCGGCTTTCCGCCGAGCTGCTGAAGGAACGCGGCATAGACCGCGCCGTTATCGTCACCAACGATTTTCACCAATTCCGCGCCGATATTTACGCCCGCAAAAACGGCTTGACAGTCGGACATCACTCAAATAAAACTCCCACACACAATTTGCTGAATTATTGGGTTCGCGAATGGGCGGCGCTGTTTTCGGCCGTGATATTCGGGTAATACGTTTTGCATCGGTTGACAGTTTAAGTGCGTGTTTTGTGCGTTATTTAAAATCGCCGCGCGTTGGTCTGTATAACGGGAGCGTTGCAGAGCCTT
>DKXD01000081.1:0-231 GCA_002492075.1 Ruminococcaceae bacterium UBA7135 | reverse complement strand
CGGGAGCGTTGCAGAGCCTTTTAATTGCGCGCGCTCCCGTTTTGCGGTTTATAATAATACACGCACCAAAATTCCCGAAACGCATAGAATAAACAAGGGTAAAACACACAGCCGCCCCGCAAGGTGGCTTATGGTCCTTGAATAGCCGAGCGGAGCGCGTTGACGAGCGCGCCGGCGGCTGTTGAAATACCCAAGCGGGCTGCTTTTTTAAAAGCAGCCCGCGTTTTATAT
>DKXD01000202.1:1363-4550 GCA_002492075.1 Ruminococcaceae bacterium UBA7135 | reverse complement strand
ACCTCCGCCAAAAAGGAAATATCAAACGGCGGATATAAAATTTATATCAACGAAAATATGAAGCTCCAGAAGATAGTGGAGGAAAATTTCAAGGATCCGCTTATCGCGCAGTACAGCTATGATCCTGAACTCGAGGATGAAAAGCTTATTCAGTCGGCGTTCGTTATAATGGACTATTCGGGAACGGTGTTGGCTGTGGCGGGCGGATTGGGCGACAAGCCCGGCGACAACTGCTGGAACAGAGCGACTATGTCCGTCAGAGCGCCCGGCTCTACAATGAAGCCGATCTCGGCGTACTCCATGGGCATAGAGACCAATCAGATAACCTATTCCACAATGATACCCGATAAGGGGATTAAGATCCCCGACGATCCCGACCCGTGGCCTACCAACAATGAGGGATATACCACCGGTACGCTTTTCCCCGCATGGAAGGCAGTGCAAGCCTCCACCAACACGGTCGCCGTTCGCGTTGCAAGATTGGTAACAGTTCCCGTACTGTTCAATCAGCTGCAATCCAATCTTGAAATATCAACACTCGTTCCCGTTGACGATGAACAGCTCTCCCCGATACCTCTGGGTGCGCTTACGGACGGCATTAAGCTTGTGGAGCTTACTGCGGCATATCAGATATTCGGAAACGGCGGTGTGTTCTACTCTCCCAAGATGTACAGCAAGGTGCTTGACAACAAGGGCAAGGTGATATTGGAGCAGAACTTCTACGGCAATCAAGCTATCAGCAGCGACACCGCGTGGGTAACGAACCGTATGCTTCGCACGGTCGTTCAGGGATCAAGCTCGGCTGCTCACGCTAACCTCAACAACGTTGAAGTTATAGGAAAAACGGGTACTTCAAATGATGGCAAGAACCTGATGTTCGTCGGACTTACCCCGAATTATGTCGCGGCGGCGTGGATAGGCGTTGACGACGGCACGGATTTAAAATTCTACCCCAACAAGAAATTCGCCGCGCAGGTATGGCGTGCCGTTATGGAGGACGTTGAGGACACTTCAACCGCACAGAAATTCACCCCCGACTCCTCCGTCAAGGAGCTTCGATACTGTGTCGAAACAGGGTTGCTTGCCTCAAGCGACTGCAAAGACACCAATATCGGATACTATCGTCAGAGCAATCTCCCGAAGTTCTGTTCGGGAGATCACGAAAAGGAAAAGGAAAAAATATTGGCAGATTGGGACGCTATTGACGAAAACGGCGGTGTGAAGCCCGATGTTCTGCCAAGTGAAATGCCCGATACTTCAGAGCCTGAAGAAAGCGAGTAATGACCGCTCGAATATGCAGACAGAAATCCCCCGCCGCCGGCGGGGGATTTCTTTGCTTAAAACGCTCTCCACCGCTTTGCGGAGGAGAACGTAAAACTTCTTAATCGTATGTACAAGGTATTTCCCAAACAGCTGTCAATCGAGAAATACCTCCAGATCCTTGCTTTTGCTATGTTTACGCAGATGGCGCAGAGCCTTTGCTTCTATCTGGCGTATGCGCTCGCGCGTTACTTTAAACTGTCTGCCCACCTCTTCAAGTGTGTGGGAACGGTCAAAACCTACACCGTATCGGAACTTCAAAACCTCGCGCTCACGTTCGGGAAGCAGATCCAAGGCTTTATTCAGCTCGTCCTTAAACACGGCTTTCATTGCCGTGTCGATAGGCGCGGGCGCGTCCTCGTCGGGGATAAAGTCTCCCAGGAAGCTGTCCTCCTCTTCGCCCACCGGAGCTTCCAACGACACGGGATCCTGCGCTATTCTGATGATCTCGCGAACGCGTTCGGGCGTCATTCCCAATTCCTGAGCTATCTCATTGGTGGTCGGCTCGTGACCGTTCTCGTTAAGCAGCTTGTTCTGCGCCTTTTTCACTCTGGAAATGGTTTCCACCATGTGCACCGGTATGCGTATGGTTCTCGCCTGATCCGCAATAGAGCGCGTTATGGACTGTCTTATCCACCATGTGGCATAGGTAGAAAACTTATATCCCTTTGTGTAATCGAACTTCTCCACAGCCTTGATAAGCCCGCTGTAACCCTCCTGTATCAGATCGAGCAGCGGCATACCGCGTCCAACATAATGCTTCGCGATACTCACCACCAAACGCATATTGGCAACTATCAGCTTATCGCGAGCCTCTTCATCGCCGTTGACGGTTTTTTCGGCAAGCTCCAGCTCCTCCGCAGTAGAAAGCAGCGGTATTTTACCTATCTCGCGCAAATGTATCTTCACGGGATCGTCTAAAGCGCTGTTTTTATCATCGTTATCGTCAGTGATGTCCAGTGCCTTGTTCAGGTCTTCATCTATGCTGTAATCGTCCTCTATCTTAATGTTGTTCTGCTCCAGAAATTCCCACAACTTATCAAGATCAACGTTTGATTCATCAATAACATTGTATATTTCCTTTGTGGAAAGCGTTCCGGTTTGTTTGCCCCGTTCCAACAGATCGTTAAAAATCTTTTCGGTATTACTCATTTACAGTTCCTTTCAAATGCCACGTCATTGTCAGTATGTATTAAGTCATCAATGCCTTTTTCAAAATCCGGTCATTCAAGTTGTTCGTTCTTCTCCACCCCGGCACGGAGGCTCATTCCAAATAATCCTTCAGCTTGCGGCTGCACTTGGGGTGACGTAATTTTCGCAAAGCCTTTGATTCAATCTGCCGTATTCGTTCTCTTGTAACTTGAAATTCCTCACCAACCTCCTCAAGTGTTCTTTGACGCCCGTCAATAAGTCCGTATCTAAGTATAATAACACGTTTTTCGCGTTCGCTGAGCGTATCCAACACCTCGCCTATAGTTTGCTTCAACATTGAGTTGAAAGCCTCATCGGCAGGCGCGGGCGCGTCCTCGTCGGGAATAAAGTCTCCCAGATGGCTGTCCTCCTCCTCGCCTATCGGCGTTTCCAGGGACACGGGGTCTTGCGCTATGCGAATTATCTCGCGCACCTTTTCAACAGACATTCCCAAAAACTCGGCGATCTCTTCCTCGTTCGGTTCACATCCGTTTTCGTGCAGCAGCTGGCTTTGTGCTTTCTTCACACGCGTTATTGTTTCCACCATGTGCACCGGTATTCGTATCGTGCGGGCTTGATCGGCTATCGCGCGGGTTATCGCCTGACGCACCCACCACGTCGCGTAAGTGGAAAACTTGAAGCCCTTGGTATAATCAAACTTCTCCACCGCCTTGAT
>DKXD01000202.1:0-1074 GCA_002492075.1 Ruminococcaceae bacterium UBA7135 | reverse complement strand
AACTTCTCCACCGCCTTGATAAGCCCCATATTTCCCTCTTGAATAAGGTCCAAAAACTGCATACCGCGGCGAACGTATTTCTTAGCAATACTTACAACCAATCGCAGATTTGCCTCAATAAGACGGTTTTTGGCTGTCTCATCGCCGTTTCTCATACGCTCCGCAAGCTTTATTTCCTCCTCGGCGCTGAGAAGCGGTATCTTGCCGATATCTTTTAGGAAAGACTTCACCGAATCATCCGGGATCAGAACATCTGCGTCCGAATTGTCGTCATAATCGTGATCGGTATATTGCAGGATACTCTCAATATCAATATCCGAATCGAAATTATCCTTGATCTCGATATTCATATTGGATATCCGCTCATATATTTTATCGATCTGTTTTGCGTCAAAGTTCAGCTCCTCAAGCGCGTCGGTGATCTCTTTCGCTGTGAGGCTGCCCCGTTGCTTTCCTTGATTGAACAGCTCCTCCAAAACGTTTGATCCGCTGTTTTCGCTCATTTTACTTCTTCTCCTTTAATCTTTTCTGAAACGCCAAAAGTTCATCCTTATCCCAATCGGCTGCAGACTTTTCATTGATATGATCCTTATAATTATTCAGTACGTTTATAAAATCATTCAGCGCGTCCTTATTATACGCGAATGTTTTGTCCTCGACTATTTCTCTTATCCTACCCATCTCCGCGCCGTTAAATTCTTCATTAAACGCGGAAAGATCGGGCTGTGATCCGCTTTGGCAAACATTTACAAGGAACTCATAGATCCTTTTATTAAGTGCGGTGACAAATTCCGCTTTCAGCATACTTTGCAGCTTAGAAAACTTTTCGGGATTATGAAACAAAAAGCAGATTATGCCCCGCTCGGCTTTCTCCTCTTTAGGCAGCTTCACGGAATCGGGATTTACATTATCGCGCATTGGGCGCGACAGCGCTTTTTGCTCTTCATTTTTCGCTTTGCGGCTGTTGATCTTCAATTGACGGTCAACTTCCGACGCTATGCTCTCCTGCGGAATACCCGTAAGCTTGGCAGCTTTGGAAATATACACCGCGCGGTCGATAGGGTCACGCATTTC
>DKXD01000029.1 GCA_002492075.1 Ruminococcaceae bacterium UBA7135 | reverse complement strand
TTTCTTGCACAAGAGCCGATTTTGTGAAACAACCGTCCCAGCGTTCTTTTCCATACTATTGAGGCAGCGCTTTCAAGAGCGTTAAAAAGCCGTCCGAGCGTCTCGATATAAGTAAACACTCCGGCACCGAATCCCAGTATGGTATATAGCCGCACATAGCTTCCCAAAAACTCGGAGAGCTTGCAAACAAAGAACGCCGCAAGTATAAAAAATGCGATGTCACACAGAAAAGTGACTGCACTAAACCGCAGTATAAGCCGAATTACGCGAAGCAACTCATATACAAGTCCAAACAGTACACCCGCCAGAAACGCTATCATAAAACAATCGGGAATAGAAACGTTCATTTTTGTATTCCTTTCCCGAATTATCTGAACAGTTTTTTAACGGGACCGTCCATAACGCTGTGTCTGCTGTAAACGATTGAGTTTACGCAGCCTGTCATAGATAAGTCGCCGCTTTCTCCCTCAAGCTCGCCGATATGGAGATCGTCGCCTTTTATTACAAGCTCACCCATAACGGTACTTAAAACTATTCTGTTTTCGGAAAAGCTGTCTATGTCCTTAACGCCCGAGATCCGAAGCGTTTTACGGTTTTCCATTATGATATTCTGAGGGGTGCTGACGGTCGTTTTCTGCATGATATTTCTCTCCTTTTTGGATATCGCGGATTTTTCGGCTTTTACCCCTGCCAAGGTCGGGGGAGAGCCGTTTGGTTGTCTATTCTTTAGAAACATATGCTTCTCACAATCGAATTATTACCAAAACGCCGTTAAGATACCGTCGAGTAAATAAGATTTTTTCAAGCTTTATATACGTCTTACAGAAAAGTACTTAGAAGGCGAGGTTCACCGTATTTTTGACTGAAAAAATCGCTTTATTATACGTTTTCTCCCCTGCGGAGCGGGGGAGAAAACGCCGGAAAAAATACTTTGTATATGGTCTTATATGGCTCCCCACCTCCGGTTGAGAAGCCTACATTAAATCGGTGTTTCCTTGAAGTAAGGGTTAGGAGGTTTACGTGACGGGCGGTTTACCCTTAACGACACTCCAGATTTTGTCGGCTATGCTGCTTTGATCGTAATGCACGCCGTCTGAAAGCAGCTTACCTTTATAAGTTCCGCTTTGGTAAAAGCCGCAGGTTTCATGTAGTTTTGTAACCCAATTGTAAACTTCGCTGTATGTATCGATATAGCCGATGTCGTAATCGCTGATTATCTTTTTCATACGTTTGTTGAAAGCTTCGATCTCGCTGTTTTTCATGTTGTATCCCCACGAGCCGGCGCATACTTCGTCCACGGGGTTTACCGATACGAAGTAAGTTATAGCGCCCTTTTCTTTCCATTCCTTCGATTTTTGTACTATCCAGTTGCCGTATAGGCTGCTGTACCTGTCGGCAAATTCATCTAAGCTCTCATAACCTGTGTCGTCCTGTTTTTTGAGAGTTTGGCAGCCGTTTACTCCCATAGCGATTACGATTGCCGTTCCTTCGTCGATCCACTCGTCTATTCGCGTAATGTTTTCATCCATCCAATCGAACATTGCACCGCCCTGTGCAAGTACGTAATCTCCCGACAACGCGCCGTTAAAATTTCCGCAATAAAAGCCTTTGGGATTTCTTTCCATATTTCCGTATCAATAATCGATCGCCATAATTTCAACACGCGAGTCGCCCACAATTATAATCTTATCAGCATTGCCGCCGACTTTTATGTCGCCGTACAGTTCATAAATAGTTTTCGAGGTCAAGTCGGAATTATCGGATGAGGTTAAAACGATGCTTTCGGTTGACGCCGAAGCTGTTGACTGTGAGGAAGAAGAGGCGCTTTCGGTTGACGCCGAGGTCGTTGATTGTGAGGAAGAAGCGGTGCTTTCGGTTGACGCAGAAGCCGTTGGCTGTGAGGAAGAAGCGGCACTTTGGGTTGATGCTGAAGTCGTTGTCTGTGAAAACGGCGGTTTTTCGTAGCTGCGCTTTGCACAGCCGCCAAGTGCGGTCAGAGCCGCAAAAACTAATGCCGCGATCATATGCTTTTTGAATATGTTTTTCATAGAAATTTCGACCTTTCATTAAAGAGACTGTAATAAAATGCTTAATGTGTAGTCAATAGAACTGTCACACAACCTCGTAAAGTGCCGCGGCTTCTTCTTTTTTGGTGAACTCCCGCACGTCAAGCACCCGAACTTTAAGCGGTTTTCCGATGAGTATCTCAATGATATCGCCGACTTTTACTTCATACGAAGCGCGTGCGGCTTTGCCGTTTACAATAACCTTTTCCGCGTCGCAAGCTTCATTAGCGACTGTTCTGCGTTTGATAAGTCTCGAAACCTTCAGAAATTTGTCCAATCTCATAATTATCCTCCGGTAGACCAAACACAAAAGCGGCGGGGGAGCACGGCGTCATACCATGCTGTTCCTCGCCGCATATTGCGTCCGGACTAAAAACAAACAAAACAAAAAGCAATTACTTCTTGCTTACAGCATCCTTAAGAGCTCTGCCTGCTTTGAAAGCGGGAACTTTAGTAGCTGCGATCTTGATCGGCTTCTTTGTGCGAGGGTTGATACCCTTTCTTGCTGCACGCTCACGAACCTCGAAAGTACCGAAGCCTACGAGCTGAATAGATTCACCCTTAGCGAGAGTCTCGGTAATCGTTTCGATAACTGCCTTAACAGCTGCCTCAGTCTGCTTCTTATTCAGTTTGCTGTCCTCGGTCTTCTTTGCTACTGCATCTACCAATTCTGCCTTTGTCATGTTGTAAAACCTCCAAAATATTTCTATCTAACGGAGCGCCGTTGGGTCATACCCTCCGATCACATACCGCTAATAACTTTGTTAAACGCTCGGTTCAATTCATCACCTGAAAGCTTGTCCAGAGAACCACCCTGTTTGATGATGTCATCTTCGACAGCCCTAAATGCCATTATAAACCGATTTGTTGAATATGTCAAGGCTTTTTCGCCGTCATTCTTCAAAATTCTGTTTAAATTACAAAAATCGAACAATATTTCCCCCAATATCTGTTGATTTTGTGCAAAATGTTCGGACAATTCCCCCTTGTCCTCCGATTGCAGTGATATACGGCGACTAAGCTCGCCGAGCTGTTCTTGTATCTTTTTTATACAGTCTTCGGCGCTATTTATCGGAAGTCCCGCACGAGCCGCGCGCTTGCAAACTTTTTCGCCCCTAAGTAGGGCGGGGAAAGTCTTGGGCACGCTTTCCAGCGTTTCCGTATATGTGTTTTGTTGTTTCGACGCCTTTTTGAGGGCGTCCCAGTTTTTTAAAACCTCGTCCTCGGTGTCGGCTTTTATTTTTTTCTCGCCCTTACCGAAAACGTGCGGATGTCTGTATATCAGCTTTTGGCAGATATCGTTGCAGACGTCCTCGAAATTGAAGTTGCCCTGCTCGGTTTCAATCTGCGTATGGAAAGCTATCTGTAACAACAGGTCGCCGAGTTCCTCTTTTAACATCTCGGGGCTGTTTTTGTCAATTCCTTCGCAGACTTCGTAGCATTCCTCGATAAGATCGGTGCGTATGCTTTCATGCGTTTGAACCTTATCCCAGGGACACCCGTTTTCCGAGCGCAGAATTTTCATGATCTTCAGCAAATCGTCAATACCGTATCGGCTCTTGAACTCAAAATCCAACACTATCCGACCTCCCTAAATAATGTTTCTGCAATATTTATTTTAACGCATTTTTCTTCATTTTGCAAGGGGTTTTTGAAAATTTTTTACATTTTTCCGCTTTATTATGCCGTTTGTACGAAAAACGCCTATCAAAATTAGTAATATTACATAAAAAAACGCGCCCGTTATGGTTGAGAATATCACGGTCAGCAAATTATTAAGTCGATTTTCGAGTACCTTGCTTGCAAAATAAGCTAGCGCTCCGCAGCCCATTCCGCAAAGCAGCGTCGGAAAAACCGAGCGGAACACTTTTATGCTCCCCGGAAGATGCTTTCTCATCATAAACGCGCCTCCCATTGTCATAAAGAGGTACCCCGCAATGCTGGAAAGCGCCGCTCCCGCAATATTGAGCTGCGGTATTGAGATCAGCACGGGGTTTAGAAACAGCTTTAAAAGCACCGAACCGGTCATCAGTACTAATGGTATATGAGCTTTCCCTATGGATTGGAATATACCGAACATAGAGCTTGATAATACCATGAATATCCCGCCCAGACACAATATTACAAAAGAACCTTGGCACACAGATACTTCGGCGGCGCGCGAACGATACAGCAGCGCCATCATTGGTCCCGCAAGAGCCGCCGCTCCGAAGCAGGCGGGGCAGGCGATAAGCGATCCCGCGCGAAGCTGTAAGGTAATTTTCCTTGTCAGAGTATCGAAGTCCTTTCTTTCCCAAGCGGCGGCGATTTCGGGCGCGGCGGGCTTTTCCGCCATTCCCGCAAAGGACGGAATCATCATAAACAGCGACATTGCGATACCCGTATAGCTTCCGTACATAAAATTAGGCAGACCGTCAATTCCGCCGCAGCTGTCAAGGATACCGCCGAAAGCCGTGTTATAGTATTCGGGGTTTTGCAAAGCGGACATCGAAAGCGTACGCGTTACGGTCAGCAGATCGACAAACGACACACAGTTTACCGCAAGAGCGGAAGCGGCTAATGGAATAATGTCCTTGATAAGTCCGAAGCATATTCTGCGGCAGCAGTATGTACAGCGCGGCGGGAGAGGTTCGCGGTTTTTTGTTCTCCGTTCGTTGATTATCAGCGTTATCAGTCCGAACAGCTCGCTTATGCTTACAGCGAGTATCGCTCCCGCTGCGGCGTAGGGAAGAGCAGCAGCGTATGCTTCCTCGGCAGTGGCGCAGTCCGCGCCGAACACCGTTCGTCCGTTCAGAAACTCGTTTTTGGCGTAGAATATCACAGCATAAGAAAGTCCCAGACCGAAAACGGCTCGTGATACCGCCTCTGCTATCGAAGCAGCGGCGGATGGTACTACGTCTGAAAGCCCCTCTCGGTAACCTCTCAGAACGGAGGCGGCGCAGCAAAACGCCACGGCGGGTGCTATACAGACTATCGCGGCGGAGCTTTTCGGGGAGCAGGCGATGTGTTCCGCAAACGGCTTTGCGAATACGACCACGGCGGCGCTGCCCAGTGCTCCGACTGCCGAGAACATTATCAGCGCGTATTTTCGCACGGCAAGCGCGTGAGTGCGGTTGTCAACGGCTGCGCACCGTGCTGTGGTGCGCATTATTACGGTGGGTATCCCGGCTGCTGTAAGCGCGAAGATTGGCGAATACAGTCCGTAGGCTGTGGAAAAGTAGCCCATTCCCGTGCCTCCCAACAGGTTCGCGAGAGGTATCTTGAACAACGCTCCTACGATTTTTGTTATCGCCATTGATACGAACAGTATCGCTGTGTTTTTGATGTATTTTTTTTCGACCATAAAATAATCGTCCTTTCGGGTCATATACTGCTTGTACTATATATATTCCCGAAAGAACGATTTATGAGTTGCGTCGCTGTAACAAATGTCGGTCAAATGCGGTATCGCGAGAAAAATAAAATGTTCGCTCCCCCGTGAAAAAAGGAGGAGCGATAACAATATTCAAAATCAAAGCAAGGTTTTGATATACTCAGCGAGCTTTTGAGAAGCCTTGTCGTGTGTTGCCACAGAGGGGTGCCAGTCCGCCGAGTAGCCGTCCGAAGCCTGCTGAACGTCAAATTTAAGCGTTGATACATTGCTGTCGCCCGTTTCGGAGGTGTAGTTGTTCACCGCATCTTGAATTTTGTCGTACAGTCTGTCGCCCATTATGCCGAAAGCGCAGACGATCTTCGCGTTCGGATTTTTGGAGCGGACGGTTTTTAAAAATTCGGTATACGCCTTGCGGAACTCATCTTGGCGTTCCTCGATATCCTTGGTGTAGCTGTCGTCATTGGTGCCGAGATTTATAACAACGATATCCGGCTGACGGCTGAAATCCCACTCGATATCGGAGGGCTTGAAGCTGCCGTTTGCCGCCCACGAGTACCCTAGCTTTGTGTAGTATTGCGGAAGAGCCTGTTCGGATACCTTTTTATCTCCGTTTGAATACCCCGAGATTATCCCGTAGCCGCTGAACGATACCAGACTGTAATCCGCGCCGAGTGCCTGAGCGGTCTTGTACGCGAACGCCTTGGTAACGTCCTCTGTTTTTGTGGAGAAGTGGTGAGCCTTGTTCGGGTCGTCAATACCGTAGCCGCAGGTTATGGAGTCTCCGATAAATTCTATCAGCTTTTCCTTGTTTTCGGTGGGCTTAATGGGAGTGCCGGTAACATTGATGTCGGTTATCGCAATAGTAGACATCGGTGATTCCGAGAGTTTTACAAGCGAAACGATAACGTCCTGTGGAGTATCGCTTTTAAAGACCTCATAAACCTCTTCCTTATTATCGACCATATCGTCGATAACGCGTTCTCCGTTTACATAAATACCGACTCTTGCGTGGTTGTCCGCCGATCCCGCGTTGGCGCTGTTGCTGTCGCCCGCAACTGTTATATTGCATTTGGTTCCCGTAAACGTAAACTCTATGCCCGTTCCCGAAAGGGCGCAATAAAGCTTATCGGCGTCATAATATGTTCGTCCGAGAAGCTTTACGTTTTCGTTTGTCGCTTTATAGTTATTTTCCGTATTCATATCCTGTGCCCCTTCGCTTGTCAAACTGCCGTTTGATGATGCTTGCTGCGGAGATTTGCCGCTGCACGCTGTCAAGGACAGCAGTGACAACGCAGCCGCGCAGAATATTGATGCCATTTTAACAGCTCTCATTGTTGACCTCCAGATATTTTGATGGTAAGTGTTCGTTATTTGCTTTGCGGCAAACGCGTTTTTACGCTATTTTTATTATATCACTAACAGCAATAGGTTGTCAAGAGAATTATTGAATTATTGTTTTTTGTCGATTTTGCTGTGTTGTTATATCAAGTTTCGTACACTTTTAACAAGTTCGGAAAGCAAACCGGTTCTCTTTGCTGTCAACTGTAAACTTTCAACAGATTGTTATTAGGGATATATAGTTTATTCACCAAAATCAAGCGATATACATAAAATTTAACAGCGACATACCGCCGCTCAAATATATTACGAAAGGAAGATAGTATGGATATAACAAGACCGATTTGGCACGTCGGATATGCCTATGTGCCGAATCAGAGAATGGATAAGGTCTATTCTCCAAGCAAGGCAATGAAAGCGGGGACGGTTTTCCCGGAGCTT
>DKXD01000110.1:1941-2532 GCA_002492075.1 Ruminococcaceae bacterium UBA7135 | reverse complement strand
ATGATTTGCTCGACTATTTGAGTTGAACGCTCCTTCTCGAAATCTCCGGGGGTAGCGGAAACAAATACCGCTTGAGGAATTTTCGCGTAAAACTCGTCAAAGTTGAGCGGTCGGTTATCGTAAGCGCACGGCAGTCTGAAGCCGTAGTCAACGAGGTTCTTCTTGCGCGCAACGTCGCCGCCGTACATTCCGCGAACCTGTGGAAGAGTAACGTGGCTTTCGTCTACCAACAGCAAAAAATCCTCGGGGAAGTGGTCTATAAGCGTTATTGGAGTGCTTCCTGGAGATCTGCGCGCAAGTACGCGCGAGTAGTTCTCAACGCCCTTGCACGTTCCGATCTCGCGGAGCATTTCCATATCGTAGCGCGTGCGCTGCTCAATGCGCTGAGCCTCTATCAGTTTGTTGTTGTCCTTGAAGTATTTCACGCGCTCCTCAAGCTCATTTTCAAGCTCTTCCAAAGCTTCGTCCATTTTCTCCTTGCCGATGATGTAGTGAGAAGCGGGGAAGATCATTGCGTGCAAAATCGTTGCGCGGGTGTTGCCCGTAACAACTTCAAATTCGCTTATTCGGTCGATCTCGTCCCCGAAAAAT
>DKXD01000110.1:0-1621 GCA_002492075.1 Ruminococcaceae bacterium UBA7135 | reverse complement strand
ATGCGGTCGATCTCGTCCCCGAAAAATTCCACGCGGATAGCCGCTTCGTTGGTGCTGCCCGCGGGGTATATCTCGAGAGTGTCACCTTTAACGCGAAATTTGTTGCGGATGAAGTTCAGCTCGTTGCGCTCGTACTGCATCTCCACAAGCCGCTTGATGACTTCCTCGCGCGATATTTCCTGCCCTTGACGCAGGGAAAGTGTGTTGCAACGATAATCATCAGGTGAGCCGAGCGAGTATATGCACGATACCGACGACACGATGATAACGTCTCTGCGTTCCGCAAGGGAAGCGGTCGCGGAGTGGCGCAGGCGGTCTATCTCATCGTTTATTGCGCTGTCCTTTTCGATGTACGCGTCGGTGGACGGAATGTACGCCTCGGGTTGATAGTAGTCGTAGTAGCTTACAAAGAATTCCACCGCGTTGTTCGGAAAAAACTCGCGAAACTCGCTGCAAAGCTGCGCCGCCAGTGTTTTGTTGTGCGCCAACACAAGAGTGGGCTTGTTTACGTTTGCGATAATATTCGCCATAGTAAATGTTTTACCGGAGCCTGTAACGCCAAGCAGCGTCTGCTCCTTGTCGCCGCGGAGAACTCCCTCGGAAAGCGCGGCGATCGCCTCGGGCTGATCACCCGTGGGTTTGTATTCGGAATGAAGTTCAAATTTATGGGGTTTGTCCATTTTTTCTCCTTATCAATACCATATATCGGACAGTTCGCCGGATTCTCTCATTGAACAGCCTTGTTCATTGTGAACCACAATGTGATCAATAAATTTTATGTTTAGGTAATTCAGCAGAGAATATAAATTGCGGGTGACAGTAGTGTCAAGATTGGAAGTATATGAATTGCCGTTGATGTGATTATGTGAAAGTATCAATGCGTGCGCGTTGAAAAGAACGGACTGCTTAATAATTTCCCCATAATAGAAAAAACTTTCATTTTGGCTTTTTATTTCAAAGTCCTGTTTATAAATCAGAGTTAGGTTTTTATCCAGCAAATAGAACGAGATACATTCATTTGGTATATTTCGGTAATGTTCAATACAGAAGTCGATAATTTTTGCATTGGAATTCAGCTTGATCCCCGCAGGTATTTGACAGCTTATATAATTGGCGATATCACCGATAAATTTAAGCACCATAGCAGAATTGGGGCCTAGTCCCTTAAAATCTTTCAAGGTGTTTAGCGATGCCGTAAAAACTCCATGCAGTGAGCCAAATTGATCTAACAATTTATGTGCCGTTTCATTGGTGTTTACACGCGGAAGCATAATAAACAGCAGCATTTCAAGAAGTTCGTGTTCCTCAAAAACGCGGATACCGTGTTCAAGATATTTCTTCCACATCCTTTTGCGGTGTCCTTCGTGGGTATTCTCGTTTTCGCTCATGATGCCTCCCTTTTTTTCAGTTACCGATATACGGTGGCTTTGTAAATAATAATGGTTCTTGATCGCCTAAGTTTTTTAACGCAAATGATCGCCCGTTTGCACATACATTTATTTTACCAAATTTCACGTTTTTTGTCAAGAGCCGAATATGCATTTTCGTATCATGCGATAATCAATATATAAACCGTGTTCTCCCCCGCTTGCGGCGGGGGAGACGTCGAGTATGTGTAAAC
>DKXD01000219.1:7931-8639 GCA_002492075.1 Ruminococcaceae bacterium UBA7135 | reverse complement strand
GAAAGCTGAAAAAACACCAAAAGTTCCCCCGCCTTTGGCGGGGGAACTCGTTATTATTCATTGTCCGGCGTTTCGGTGTGCTTCTTGATCTTTGGTTTCTTTTTGCGGAAAACAAACAGCTTGCTTAAAATATAATTCAAGATCAGCACGATGATGTTTGAGAATATCTTCGCGCAAAATTCGTACAGCCCGCCGTGAATATTCGGAAGATCGACCAGCAGGAACATTACTATCATATCAACGATCAGCGTCGCTATGCGAGATGCAAAAAACTTCGCCATCTCAAACATTATCCGCCAAAATTTTCGCGCCTGACTTTGGAACACGAGCACGCGGCTTGTAAAAAACGAAAACAGGTTCGCCAATATCCATGATAAAAGGACGGGCAGCATCGTGCTGCTTTCGATATTGAGCTTTGCGGTTATGTTGAATATCCATGCCAGCCACAGAGGAACGCTTTCCTCATTCGGGAACAGCTTGCGGAAAATGTAGTAGCTGCCAAGAGAGATTATAGTCGTTCCTATACCGAACAAGAAATACAGCACCATGGGCTTGTACTTTTCGTAGAACGCTTTTCTTCCCTCTTTTGTTTTAAGCGAACGAAGTACTTCGCCCACGTCAACGCCCTTTATTTTTATTTCAAACACCACCTGTGATCAATAATATTGTAAACAACTGCCGCTCAAATGGCTTTTTTATTCTCGCAAT
>DKXD01000219.1:0-7614 GCA_002492075.1 Ruminococcaceae bacterium UBA7135 | reverse complement strand
CTTTTTTATTCTCGCAAGCGTTTTTTATGCGTTTCTCCCGCCTGCAACGGGGAAGAAAACGCCGTTAAATCAGCGTCTCCTTAGAACAAGTTCTTATTTATTTATTTTACCATATTTTACGAAAAAAATCAAGCCCATTCAACTATTTTTCATTTTCGCGCTTTTTCACAACAAAAAGAGAGAATTTGTGCAAATTTTGCGTCAAACTATTGACACTATGTTAAATTCGTGTTATAATGTAAGGTGAGAAGTTGTATACTTTAAATACACAGAACATCATGGAGGTCAAAAAATGTCCGACTACATCAGAAGACTGCCGGTGTACCTGCTGTTGGATTGCAGCGGTTCGATGTCGGGAGAACCGATAGAGGCGGTAAAACAAGGCATCAAGACGCTTATAACCGAGCTTAAGGGCGACCCGCAGGCATTGGAGACCGCGTTTTTGTCGATCATCACGTTCGACAGCTCCGCGCGGCAAACAAGCCCGCTTACCGAGCTTATGCTGTTCAAAGAACCGCAGCTTCAAGCGGGCGGAGCGACAGCTTTGGGCGGAGCGCTGAAAGTGCTCGCGGATTGCATAAAGAACGAAGTGCGTACCTCTACCGCCGCCCAAAAGGGTGACTGGAAACCGCTTGTGTTCCTTATGACGGACGGCGCTCCCACCGACAACCTTGACGAGGGTATCGACGCGCTTAAACAGGTTTCTACGGGTAATATCATCGCGTGCGGCGCGGGCGCAAACGCCAACGCCAACACTTTGAAGAAGATAACAAACAACGTGCTGATGATGAATAACCTCACCGCGGGGGATATGGCGCAGTTCTTTGCGTGGGTATCAAGCTCCATCAAAGCAAGCTCCAAGAGCATAGACGCAAAGCCCGGCGAGGCGATAGAGCTTCCGCCGCCTCCGCAAGGGTTTGTTATTGTTCCTTAAATCGTCAAAGAATATATTGCTGCCTTTTATCGTTAGGCAATTTAGGTGAATTGAATGGATAATGAGCATATCCCACCCTCCGATATCTCCGAGATAAAAGAGGAACAGCTTTCGATAACGTTTGACGACCTCGCCGAGAAAAGCGGCGGGGATGGTAAACCTATGTCGGCGAAGGAGTACTTGGAGGTCAAAGCCGCTTTGCGGGAGCAAAACGGACAAACTTCAGAAAAAGAGCACTCGAACACACCGAACGCAAAGGATACGGAGCAGCCTACCGACGAAAACGCTCCCGAAAAGCCCACCGAAACCGCAAAGGTTTCTCATGAACCTAAAAAAACTACGGAAACCGTCAAAGCTCCTCCCGAACCCGAAAAGCCGCCCGAACCGCTTTCGGATATGGAGGTCATGGAGCATACCGCCTCTGTATGGCAATATAAAGAAATAACGGATGACGGAACGGAGAAGCACAGCGAGTTCCACGAAAAGCATATCAAAACGCCTTGCGCGGATATCATAGGCGCGAGAGTTCGCGGCAAGAAACACAAGCACGAGGGAACAAACTGCGACGACTTTTTCGAGACAGCTTGCACCGACGACTGCGTGATAGCCGTTGTGTGCGACGGCGCGGGGTCGAAACCGCTTTCGAGGATAGGCTCGCGCGTTTCCAGCGAAGCGGCTGCCGCGTATCTTAAAGAAAACCTCGAGGGAATGTTCAAGGCGCGTCCCGATGTAAAAAAGGGGCTTTGCGAAGAGCTGAGTTCCCCTGAATTTATGGCGGCGTGCGGAATGATCGCTCCGCTGGTTCAGCAATCGGCACGTGAGGCGTTCGCCGCGCAGCAAAAGGAGCTTGAGAAGCTCTGCGGGAACGAAATATACGAGAAATCTTTGGGAAGAAAGCCCGTGCTTTCCGATATGTACACCACATTTCTCGCGGCGGTAGCTGTGCCGCTGGAAATAAACGGCGAAAAAGAGTGCTTTATGGCTTGCGTTCAGATAGGCGACGGCTGTATCTGTGCATTGGACAGCACCGCTGACAGCGAACACTGCCTTAAAATAATGGGCGAAGCGGACAGCGGTGCATTCTCCGGAGAAACGGATTTTCTCTCGGAAAAAAACACCAAGCCCGACGCGATAAGCGCGAAGACCCGAATTTCGCGCGGACGCTCGGACAGCATACTGCTGATGAGCGACGGTGTGGCTGACGACTATTTCCCCGCCGCGCCGATGATGAAGCGGCTGTATCTCGACCTGTGCCTGAACGGCATACTTCCTATGACGGGAGAGCTTACGGATGGCGAGGATCCCGCACCCATACGATTTAAGTCCGTGTCGATGAGCCAAACGAGCGTTGCTCTGCAATACGCCAAACAGCTGCTTTCGGACAAATCCGACGCCGCGATAAACGCGCTGTGGGACAAACGCGAAATGCTGCGGTGTCATTCGCTTGAAGCGTTCAGGATGAACATCGGAGATACGCCGGAAAAGCGGCTTCGCGTGTGGCTCGATAACTACAACGAGCGCGGCTCGTTTGACGACAGAACGCTGGTAATAATAAAGGCACCCTAAAAAATGTGCGACCGCATACTTTGCAAACATACGTTTACAATTTGCGGTCATAAAAAATACGGAGAAACAAAAATGAGAAGCGGCACCGTGCTTTCCGCCGTGCTTGATAACGGCAATACAATTGAATACGTGTTCGACGCGAACGCGCCGCGCGGCGGTATGAAGCACACGTTTTTCACGCCCGACAAGCAGTACGCGATACAGTTCTTCAACGACCCGCGCAACGCCGCCGACCCGCGTATGCAAGACCGCATACGCACTATCGTGGGGATATACAATCCCACGCTTTCCGAAGCGGACGGCGGAGCGGTCGGCAACACCGAAAAGACCGCGGGCTATTTTCGACAGCGGTTTTGCTGGCCCGTGGCGATAGTTCGGCAGCCGCAGTTTGGGATAGTGTGTCCGACATACCCGCATAACTTCTTCTTTGGCGCGGACGCTTCAACCGTGCTTAATCTAAAGGGCAAAGATAAAAAGTCCAACTGGTTCACCGGGCGAAACCGCAAGTACCTCTCCCCGGACGAGCGCGGAAGCTTCCGCACCATGCTGGGAACGGCAATAGGGCTGTCACGTTCAGTGCGGCGAATGCATCAAGCCGGGCTGGCGCACTCCGATCTATCGTGCAACAACGTGCTTATCGACCCACGCACGGGTGCGTCGGTAGTCATCGACATAGATTCGCTTGTAGTGCCCAACAAGTACGCTCCGGAGGTCGTTGGAACACGCGGCTATATAGCGCCCGAGGTGCTGGCGACGCTCGGAATGGATTTTAACGACCCGCGCCGTGCGCTTCCGTGCGTTCAGACAGACCTGCACGCGCTGCCCGTTCTGATATACGAGTATCTGTTCTTTCGGCACCCGCTTATCGGTCCGAAAATATACGACCCGCGTGACGCGGAGCACGATGATTTCCTCGGGCTTGGAGAAATGGCGACGTTCATAGAAGACCCGAACGACCCCTCCAACCGCCCGCCCGATCTGGACGTTACTATACAGTCGCTGTCCAAAGGGCTTGAAGAGCTGTTTATACGCGCGTTCGTGAAAGGGCTTCACGACCCGTCCGAACGTCCCACCGCAATGGAATGGGAGCGCGAACTGCTGCGAGCTTGGGACAGGCTTGTGCCGTGCGCTAATCCGCAATGCGAAAAGAAATGGTTTATTCTGCGAGACCCGCAGAACCCGGTTTGTCCGTTCTGCAGAACGCGTTTGCGCAGTCCGATAACACAGCTTATATTCAAAAGCGAAATGCGCGGCAGAAAGGGAGTTTACCGCGACAAAAGCGACGCGGTGGTCTATGACACAATGCCGCTTTATGAATGGCACGTATTCTCCAACGTCCACAACGATGAAAAGGCGAACACCGATATCAGCGCGTATATCGCGTATTATAACGGTATGAGACTTCTTGTCAACAATAACATCGACGGTATGACCTCCCCCTCGGGGCGGCTCGTTCCAAAAGGCAGCGCCGTGGAACTTAAAAACGGCGCGGCGTTCAAAATGACAGGCGGAGAAAACGGACTGCTGTGCGAGGTAATCGTTAGTTGATAGTTGTTAGTTATTGACCCGCCGGGGTCTTAGTAAATACAAGAAAGGGAAAACAAATGAAAAAATTCGGATTAACGAATCAAGAGGTTGCCGAGAGCAAACAAAAATACGGCGACAACTCTATGACCGAGCAGGCGCATGAGGGCTTCTTTGACAAGCTTAAAGGAAACCTCGGCGACCCGATGATCAAGATATTGATCGTTGCACTGCTTATCAACATCGTGCTGTCGATTCTCGGCTACACGGGCGTTATCAAGGAGGGCTACCCCGAGTGGTACGAGCCGCTTGGTATCTTCGTGGCGATATGTCTCGCGACATTGGTTTCCACATTCTCGGAATACAGAAACGAGAACGCGTTCCAAAAGCTTCAGGAAGAGGCTTCGCGCATTATGGTTAAGACCTACCGCAACGGCGTTATCGTGGAGATTCCGATAAACGATATCGTTGTCGGAGACGCGATACTGCTGCAATCGGGCGATAAAATACCGGCAGACGGCATTATCATCGACGGCGACGTCAAGGTCGATCAGTCTGTGCTTAACGGCGAGAGTCGTGAGGCTAAAAAGACGGCTATCCCCGACGGCTGGACGGACACCGACGAAAACACGAATTTCGATAACGAGCACAAGGTTTTCCGCGGCGCTGTGGTTTGCTCAGGCAACGCGACCATGGAGGTCACGGTAGTCGGCGACAAATCGGTATACGGCAAGATAGCAAGCGAGCTTCAGACCGAGGACGACCGCGACACACCGCTGAAAGTCAAGCTTGGCAAGCTTGCGAACGGCATTTCGAAGTTCGGTTACATCGGCGGTATCGCGATAGCAATTGCGATGCTCGCCAAAACCTTGTTGTTTGATACCGGCTTTAACCCCGGCGCGTTCCTGTTCGCGGATGGCGTGTTCCAATGGGCGGCTCTGGTTGAAGCGGTCATTCAAGCGGTTATGCTTGCTGTTATCATCATCGTTATGGCAGTGCCCGAGGGTCTGCCGCTGATGATAGCTATAGTTTCCGCGCAGAATATGGGCAAAATGCTTAAAGACAACGTACTTGTCCGCAAGGTAGCGGGGATCGAGACGGCGGGTTCGCTGAACATCCTGTTCTCGGATAAGACCGGTACCATCACCAAAGGCAAGCTGGAAGCGATAAACTTCATCGACGGCGCGGTGAACGAATACAAAACGTTTGACGATATCGGAGGAAAGCTCGGCGATCTGCTGTCGCTTTCCATTCACAAGAACACGCTCTCGATGATATCGGGCGAGGGCAAGGACAGACGGGTGCTGGGCGGCAACGCCACGGAACGCGCGATACTCGGCTACGCCATGAACACCGAGTGCAAGGCGGAGGTCGCGGCGGTAGCGAACATTCCGTTCAACTCCACGAACAAATATTCCGCAACGCAGGTAATGGGGCAGTACGATCTGTCGCTTATCAAGGGCGCGCCCGAAAAGATACTTCAGCGCTGCTCTCACTACTATGATAAAGACGGCAAAAAGCAGCCGTTTGATATGAAGTCTCTCAACGCGAAAATAGACGAGCTTGCTAACCGCGCGATACGCGTTCTGGCTCTTGCGACAAGCGAGGACGCTCTCGGCGAGGAGTCGCTCCCCGAGGGCAACAACTGGACGCTGGTGGGCTGTCTGGGTATCCGCGACGAGGTTCGCCCCGAATCCGTTACGGCTATCAAAGAAGTCAAGGGCGCGGGCGTTCAGGTCGTTATGATAACCGGCGACAGACGCGAGACAGCCGTTGCTATCGCCAAAGAAGCGGGGCTTATTGATTCCGAAAGCAACTTGATGCTTACTTCGGACGAACTCGCTAAAATGAGCGATGATGAGATAAAAGAGAAGCTGGGAGACATTCGCGTTATCGCGCGTGCGCTGCCCTCGGATAAGAGCCGCTTGGTTCGCTTGGCGCAGGAGCTTGACCTTGTAGCCGGTATGACGGGCGACGGCGTAAATGACTCCCCCGCCCTCAAGAAAGCAGACGTCGGATTCGCAATGGGCGGCGGTACGGAGGTCGCAAAGGAAGCGTCCGATATCGTTATCCTCGACGACAACTTCAATTCTATCGACCGCGCAATCCTCTATGGACGCACGATATTTAATTCAATACGCAAGTTTATCGTATTCCAGCTTACCATCAACGTGGCTGCGGTGCTTATATCGTTTATCTGCCCGCTTATCGGCATTGCAAGCCCGCTGAACGTTATCCAGATACTCTGGGTCAACCTCGTTATGGATACTCTTGCGGCACTGGCATTCGGCGGAGAGCCGCCTCTGGAGCGCTTTATGCGCGAGAAACCGAAACGCCGCAACGAGCCGATAATCTCTAGCTATATGATGTCCGAGATAGCGGTAGGCTCGGGCTGGACGTTTATTCTCTCGCTTGCAATGCTGCTCCTGGGAACGCTCCCGAAGGGCAGCGCAACAAGCTTCCTCGAGCAGTGGGGCTGGCTACGCGACGATATGGCTGCGGGCTTTGCGGAACAGCACGCGATACTCCACACGGCGTACTTCGCGTTCTTTATCCTGATAGCTGTGTTCAACGCGTTCAACGCGCGCACCGAGCGCTCTAACCTGTTCGACAACATCAACAAAAACAAGGGCTTCTTAACGGTATTCGGCATTATAACGATAGTGCAGATACTGATGACGTACCTTGGGCGCGGGATACTTTCGGGCTGGGGGCTTATGCCTCTCGAATGGCTTGTAGTGCTTGTTCCCGCTATCTCGATAATCCCGATAGACCTTATCAGAAAGGCTATCGTAAACTCGGGATCGAAAAAAGAAAAATAAGGTTACATTGTTTTGACCCGATATGCGGCACGGCTCTTCAACGAGCCGCTCCGCACGGCGGGCAAAACAAGAAATAAAGTAATTAACGGAGGAATTTAACATGGCAGTAAATCTTTCAAAGGGTCAGAGAGTATCTCTCGACAAATCAGTAACTATGGCTCGTATCGGTCTGGGTTGGGACATCAACCGTTATGACGGCGGTCAGGACTTTGACCTTGACGCCTGCGTGTTCCTTTTGGGAGCTAACGGCAAGGTGCTGAAGGACGAGGACTTCGTATTCTACAACAATCTTTCCGCAAGAGACGGCGCGGTAGTCCACACCGGCGATAACAGAACCGGCGACGGCGACGGCGACGACGAGGCTATCATCATCGACTTTTCTAAGATTCCCGCAGAGGTAGAAAAGATCGCGGTTACGGTAACGATCTTCGACGCGGAGCAGAAGCACCAGAATTTCGGACAAGTTTCCAACTCCTACGTTCGAGTAGTAAAGGTAGACAACGCCGACGATGTAAACGGCGAGGAAGTTCTCCGCTTTGATCTGGTTGAGGAGTTTTCTATCGAAACGGCGCTGGTTGTCTGCGAAATATACCGTTACAACGGCGACTGGAAGTTCAACGCGGTCGCTGCGGGTTATCAGGGCGGACTTGAAGCGCTCTGCCGCGCTTACGGCGTAAACGTTTAAAAAGCTTTAACGTTTTCTCCCCGCGAAGCGGGGAGAAAACAATAAACTCAAGGAGGCTACCGGGCTTATGGAACTGAACGAGC
>DKXD01000115.1 GCA_002492075.1 Ruminococcaceae bacterium UBA7135 | reverse complement strand
AAGACCTTTTTGTGTCAAGCCTTTAATCCCTCTAAGAGCTTTTAATTTCTCGGCAAACATATTCATTTCTCCTAAAATGTGCCTTACGCACTTATGTTTTTCGCATCTTACGGCTTACATGCCAGTTTACTTGCAATTTTATTATATCACATTGTGTTATGTTTGTCAATAACGCAATGTGAAATTTATGCAAATATCACAAAATGATATTATTTTCTTAAAAACGCTTGACAAAAATATCAAAGTGTGATAATATAACAATACGATATAATTCAAATATCAGATTGTTGTTAGGAGGGAGAAAATGACAGCTATTTATAAATATCGTAAGGAGAAAGGTTGGACACAACGTGAACTTGCTGAGCGTCTTGGTGTTAAGCCATCAACGATTACGCAGTATGAAACGGGTGTTCGCAAACCCGACATCGTTACCTTGAAAAAGCTGGCGAATATACTTGACTGTACTACCGATCAGCTTTTAGAACCTATCGAAATTTAAGGAGGATTTAACTATGGATTTACAGATTTTTACAAATGAGCGGTTCGGAGAAATCCGAACAGTGGAAGAGAATAACAAGGTGATGTTCTGCGGCAAAGATGTTGCAACGGCACTCGGCTACGCAGACCCAAAGAAAGCAGTCATTCAACACTGTAAGGAGGATGGGGTGGCGAATTACCCCCTCATCGACAGTATGGGGAGAGAGCAACAGGCGAAATTCATCAATGAGGGCAACGTTTACCGCCTGATAACTCACAGCAAGCTTCCCGGTGCGGAGAAGTTCGAGAGTTGGGTATTTGATGAGGTTCTCCCTTCAATTCGCAAGCACGGAATGTACGCGGTGGACGAGCTTATTGCGAACCCTGATCTTGGGATTGCCACGCTTACTGCTCTCAAAGAGGAGCGCGCCAAAACTGCCGTACTTGAAACCACTGTTGCGGTTCAGGAGCAGCAAATCTCGGAACTTAAACCCAAGGCAAGCTACTATGATGTGGTGCTTAACTGCAAGGATTTGTTGTCGGCTACCGAAATCGCAAAGGATTACGGTAGATCGGCTAAGTGGCTGAATGAGTTTCTACGCGAACACGGTGTGCAGTTTAAGCAAAGCGGAGTATGGCTGCTGTATCAGAAATATGCTGAAAAGGGTTACACAAGCACTAAAACACACAATTATCTCGATGATAACGGTGGTACTCATTCAAAAGTTCATACATACTGGACGCAAAAGGGACGGCTGTTCATTTATGATTTACTGAAATCACACGGCATATTGCCTACGATGGAACAAGCGGCATAACAGCGAGGTGATATCGATGCGCACAATACTTGACGCGGACAAGCTCCGCGAAACGTCTGATTACATTGAGGGTTTATCAGCTGCTCCCGACAACACAAACGGCGCGGAGCTGACACAATACGCGGCGGGCCTTTGCCGCGAGATCAACGAAGAAAAGGAGTGATATCAATGGCAAGAGCGAGATCCGTTCCCGCTTCGCGTCCGCCGCGGACGTGGGATGAAGCTCCCGCGGTTATGGAAGTGGGCTATGCGGCGTTAATACTCAATATCACGCCGCGAACGCTGCAACGACTGATACAAAACGGCGAAATACCCGCTCGAAAAGTGGGGGAGCGCAAGTATATCATCGACAAGGAGCAGCTTCATCGGTGGGTTGTGGGGGTGAATAACAATTGAAACTAAAGCACATAATCGGAGGCGTGCTTATAGCGCTGGGAGTGTTGGCAGTTCTTGGAGCCGTAGGACACCTCGACTATCTCGATGATCACGGCGAACGCTACGGAGCTGCCGAAATCAAGGAAATGATCGTCAGGTGCGTGGCGGGGCTTGCCGCCGTGGGAGCGGGCTCGTTCTTGTGCCGGGATATTGAGGTCGAGGCTGACAAGGACAAGCCCTCCGATAAAAAAGAAAACCGCGCGGACTAATCCGACACGGTCAAGAAAATATTTACAATAGTATTATACCACATTTGAAAGGATTTGTCAAGATGAAAAAAGAAGTATACAAAAGTCGCGTTTACACGGATAGACCCAGATACGCTGATTGTGATGCGCCCGACAAGTTTCAAGCAATACAGGGCATTATCGCTACGCGGCTTAAGCAGCACCCTAAAGCTATATGTTCTTATTCGGGCGGAGCGGACAGCGACATTCTGATCGATTTGATCGAGAGAACACGGGAGCTTTTTCCGTCGCTCCCGCCCGTAAAATACGTATTTTTCAACACGGGACTGGAGATGAAAGCGACAAAAGACCACGTTAAAGCTACCGCCGAGAAATATGGCGTTGAAATTGAGGAGCGTCGTCCGAAGATCGGCATTGTTCAAGCAGCGAGAACCTATGGCGTTCCGTTCGTATCTAAAATAATGTCTGCGGGATTGTCTGAATGGCAGAAAAAAGGTGTGCCACTGTCGATTGCGGAAGAGTATGAGCAAGCTGAGGATAAGGCAGCGAAGCGAAAGGAACTGAAAGAGCGCTATCCGAAATGCGAAACTTTGATAAATTTCCTTTGCTGTTGCAATTCGGCGGGAGAGCCGCGCCCGAATATTCAACTCGTGATCAACTCGTCCAAGTATATGCGTGATTTTATCGGAGAATATCCGCCCGATTTCAAAATCAGCGCAAAGTGCTGCGATTATTGCAAAAAACAGATTGCACATAATGTTCAAAAGAATTATGACCTGATAATCACGGGAGAGCGCCGCGCAGAGGGCGGTATG
>DKXD01000082.1:26706-31544 GCA_002492075.1 Ruminococcaceae bacterium UBA7135 | reverse complement strand
CCACAATTAATTGCGCTTGTCAAGGGGTTTTACGGGAATTTTTAAAATTTTTTAAAAGAATTTGCCCCCTACATTATAAAGTGGGGGGCAAAAAATCATTGCTCAATATTTTGCGGTGTTATCTGCACAGCCCGTTGTCGTCCACAAGATCATCTCCCTAAAGTTTTTAGAAGGAATTTCGCAGCGCTGTTTTGTCTCTTTCACCTATAACACGAATGAGCGGGACGGTTTGTCACATATTCCAAAAATTTTTCTCTCATATACATTATATATTATACAAAAATTTTGTTCAAGGTAAATATTTTTGATTTTTTGTAAAATATACTTGACATTTTTCTTGATATATGTTACAATACAATTACGAGGTGAGGATATGGCAAAAAACCTTAAAATGAAAGCCGCCCGCGCCGCACTCGATCTCTCCCAAGACGAGCTTGCGAAAAAGGTAAAGGTGACGCGGCAGACGATATCCGCCGTGGAAAGCGGTGACTACAATCCGACGATAAATTTGTGCATAGATATTTGCAGAGCGCTTGGCAAGACCTTGGATGAGCTATTCTGGGAGGAGGGTAAAAAATGAGCAAGAAAACGCGCAAAAAACACAAAAAGAGCTTTTGGGATTATATTTTGGTGGAGTCGCCGCTTGATGAACGTCAACAGCTTGCGGCTACAAAAATTAATCTTGAGGGTATCGCCATCGCTTTTTTACTTGCCATAATTAACATTAATATTATGGAGCATTTTTACAAATGGTGTGAAAGCTACAGTGCGTCAACGATGCTGACTATTTATATCGCAGGACTGTATATTATTATCAAGAGAGGCTTTAAGGGGTGCTTGTTCGGGATCAAGGGCGCTCGCTCAGAGCTTTTGATAATGGGAATATGGCTTTTTGCCGGAATCTCCCAAATAGAGGAGCACATCAAATTCGCAGTCTGGAAATGGTATCCGGAGATGACGCGTGACGGTATGCTTACGATCGAATTTTGCAATCAGCTTATGTTCCTGCTTATGTTATTATCGGGAATTGCAATGGCGGTTTTCCTGATGCGCGAAAAGAAAGCGAAAAAGCGCGGCGGCGATAATTCAAAAAAGGAGTGATTTTTTATGAGCATGAAGTCCTTCGACAAGTTCTGCGAAAAGCTGATAACGGGCGAACCGATCCCGCAAAAGGAGATATTCGACGAGCGGCAGAGCGTTCTCCGCACGAAAAGTCTTGTAATTGCGCTAACCAACTTCGGTTCGCTCAGCGCCGCGAACACTATGCTTATGGAGTGCGGCTTGAAATGGAGCGAGTCTTATTTCGCGCCCATCGCGATATTTATGGCGGTCAGCTATCTCGTTTTTCTGCTCGACAGCGCGCGGCGCGGCGCATTGTTCGGCGTGAACGGCACGGCAAAGGCGACCATGACCGCTATACTCTTTATAGCGCAAGGCGGCTTATATATTCTTATAAACATTGACGAAGAAGAGCCGTTCTGTGTTATAAAAGACGGAATGGTTTCAAAAGTGTTTCTTATGATGATGTTTTTTGTATTGGTGATCGTGTGCGGGATAGTTACGATAATACTCGCGCACAAATTCAACAAATCACGGGAAAGTGAGGAAGAAAAATGAGTATGGATCTCAACCAACGCTGCGCGGAAATATACGGCGAGCCCACTTTGCAGGGAAGCCTCTACGATGAGCGGCAAAAAAGCGTTCGCACAAGGCTCTGTATTGAGGCGCTGATAATTTACGCGGGCGCGTCGCTTGTCAACTGTTTTGTTTTGGAATATTGTTGCAAATGGGTCGAAAGCGAGACCGCCGCTATGTCGGTCATTGGGGTGTTTTGTCTGATCTGGTTTCTGATACGCTGCGCCGTTAAAGGCTGTATCGTCGGCGTGAGCGGAAACAAGGCGTACAGAAACGGCGCGATATTCACAACGTTCTATGCGGCGATAAATTCGTTTCGATTTGCGTTTGACGTTATTGAAAGCGGCAGCGTTATCAAGGACGGCACTCTTTCCAAAGACTTTTTGTTCATGCTTGCTCATATAATGCTTGTTGTGGCAGGCATATTTGTACTTTGCGTTCTTTACTTCGGGAAAAAGCGGGAAACAGACCGCGGGGAAAGCGAGGGCGAAAAATGAGTATGAAATCATTCGACAAGTTCTGCGAGAGACTGATAACCGCGGAACCAGGCTCCGAAAAGGAGATATTCGACGAACGTCAAAATGTTATGCGTATGCGGCTGGTGATAGAAGCGCTGCTTATCTGCGTCGGTCTGATATTTATCAACGGCATTATAGCGGAGATGATTATCGAACGTCAATGGGCGGAGTATATGTCAACCGTCAATTTGCTGTTTGCGGTGCTTTGTATGCTGTGGTGGGAAATACGCTGCGCCGCGAAGGGTTGCTTGGTCGCAGTAAGCGGACGTATCGTACAAAAAACCTCCGCCGTAATGTCGGTATTGGTCGGTGCGCTGAACGGCTTGCGATACGCGCTCAATATCGGCGAGGAGAGCTTCCTCATAAAGGACGGCAGGCTGTCTGCGGATTTTGTTTTTTTGATCTGCTTTGCGCTGATGATAGTGTGCGGGGTATTTATGTTTACAGCTATCCGCCGCGAGGAGAAGCGCGAGGAAACGGAGAAAAAGGAGGAAAACGATGAGTCTTAAATCATTTGACGACTTCTGCGCGAGAATGATCAACAACGACCCCGTTTCCGAAAAAGAGGTGTACGACGAGCGGCAAAATATGATACGAACGCAGCTCACGAAACGCGCGTTATGGCTGTTCGTGATAACATCGGGGATAAACCTTATCATAATGGAGTGCGGCCCGCAATGGTGCGAAAGCTGGGTGCTCTCGACGGCGTTTTTCGGGGCTGTGGCGCATTTGTATTGGACGGCGGCGAACATCAAGCATGGATCGCTGTTCGGCTTGCACGGCACAACGCCGATCGTCTCGCAGATAGGTTTTCTTTTCGGGGAGGGTCTTTTCATTCCGATTCTGATACTCACCGATGATTCCAACACCGATGTTGCAGCGAATTTTTTCATAAGAAACGGCATGGTATCCGAATACTTTATGTGGGTGCTCGACAGCGCGCTTCTGCTTGCGGCGGGGATAGTTATGGCGGTGAGCGTTCGCAATTACAAGAAGAAGGAAAAAGAAAGCTCCGATACGGACAAAGTTTGAATAAACATATTTTGTAACAGCATAAAAAATATTCCCGCCGATCTCGGCGGGGATACAAGCATACGGTTTAATTTGTCTTTTTCATATTCATGTGAATAACGAGCCACGCGTCGTTGATAAGCACGATAGGAACGCCGTAATAAAGCACAACGCCGATAAAGCTCAACACATAAGAACCACCCGCGGACAGCGCGGCAATTACAGTGTGAACAGCTATCGCGGCGGCAAGTAAAATGTTGAGCAATATAAAAATGAAGTTTACACGGTCAGATCGGAGCATTTCGCTCTCGTCCGAGACAGACCGTTTGGAAACTCGCGCTCGTTCGCCGGAGCGAACCGTTCGTATCAGCAGCCATATACCGTTGATGATCGTCAGCGGGAGCATATAGATGAAAGCAAGGTAAAACACGATCTCGGGCGGTTCATGGAAATCCGCGTGAGAGTACGCATAACCGATATGAAAAAGCATTGCAAAGATCAGAAGAATATTAAGCATTGTAAAAATTTTGTTTATGCGTTTCAATCAAGACACCTCCATAGTATCGGGCGCGCAAATATTTTCAGCAGAACGATGCTGTCCGCCGCCGCCATGAGCGCATATTAATGTAAGAGCTACAAAATTACCACTGCCATTCACATAACCGACCGGCGTTATATTCATAATAGACCTGTTAGATTGGTATCCGGATTTGTTTTTTATGTTGTTGTATAATGTTACGGGTTGATTTGGAAATCCAGAACTCAATCGCCAACCGCTTGCAGCCACGGGGTTCCACACCTTCACCGCGAACGTAGCACAGTTGTTGGAAGCGGGATTATAAGAACCCGCTGTTGAAATAGCCTTTCTAATCGTTTCAACATCACTCATTGTAACACTCATCGTTAAAGAAACTCTATTTGAAAACCCGTTGTCATAATTCACAAGGTGTGATTCGATATTGTAACAAATCCCGTTTTGCCATGTTTCGTTGTTTCCCAATTCATGGCTGGCAGGTTTAGTGCCCCAAGCTCCAACAGTAATCTCATGACCGGGATTTACGTTTAATCCACCCACCCTTATCTGTTGTGATGATGTGTTTTTAAAAGATATAAACGCGTGATCGGTTGTACCAAGAGACGAACCTGTACCATCACTGCATGCGAAAATCGAAAGAGTGCCCACAAACGTTATCCTCGGCTCTGCAGCGGAAGCCGAAGCGCAGCAGCAAAGCAATGTTGCAATGCTCAAAATAACACATAAAAGTTTCTTAATGATTTTCATAAGATAATCGCCTCCAAAAATCTGATTGTTATGCAGGATTAAACCTTGCCGTTTCATATAGCATTATTATACATTGACAATTAAAATTTGTCAATAGATTTTTTATTGCTTTGCGCAAACGGCAGAAATACTGCGTGAATGGTAATTTTTTCTGCTTTTTGCACAAAAAACGTATGCATTTTTGTACAGTCAGACGCGAGTTGTAAAATCAATAAAGCAGCTTTTTTCAAAATTCTTAAATAAGCTATTGAAAAACTCATCGAAAAACGGAAAACAATGGAAACAAAGTATATCTTCGTCACGGGCGGAGTGGTTTCGGGACTTAGCAAAGGAATAGCGGCGGCGTCTCTCGGCGGGCTGCTGAAAATGCGCGCTTCTGCTTGCGGCGGGGG
>DKXD01000082.1:26208-26385 GCA_002492075.1 Ruminococcaceae bacterium UBA7135 | reverse complement strand
GCGCGCTTCTGCTTGCGGCGGGGGTAGTTATGGCGGTAAGCGTTCGCAATTACAAAAAAAGAGAGCGTGAGGAACGAGAAAGCGGCGAATAACAAGAGCTTTTTCCACGAAACGCGAAACGTTTATGCAAATGCTTGACATCTGACAATTTGTATGTTATAATATGTAGATAACCAA
>DKXD01000082.1:18650-25925 GCA_002492075.1 Ruminococcaceae bacterium UBA7135 | reverse complement strand
TGTTATAATATGTAGATAACCAAAGTATCATTCCGCCGAATGTGCGCGGCGGGTCATCGCATAAAAATAACAGAGGTGGTATAGCGGTATGAAACAAAAGCGTTTCGGGTTTCATCTTATATACGGCATAATGATGTTGTTCTTTTTATTTGTCATAATATTTGTCGCGGCAAAGCCCAAGCCCCAATCGCTGGCTGATACGGAATACGAAAAGACCGCTCCGTTTACGGAGGGCTGGCATACCGCCGACGGCACGGAACTGGACGAAAAGTCGCTCCGCAAGATAAATAAGGTATCCGAGAACAAGGAAATAAGCATATTCAATACCCTGCCTACCGATAAAGAAGCGGCTAAATCGCTCTTTTTCCGAGCTAAAAACGTCTTTTACAGCGTCTATATCAACGGGGAACAGGTATACGCGCCCGAATTCGGCGAGAGCATTTTCTACACGAACGCAACCGGAACGCGCTGGAACAGCATTGACATCTCCCCCGAACAGCTCGGCAAGGAAATAGAGATACGGCTTACCGCCGCCTACTCGAACGCGCGGTGCGGAGTCGATGGCTTTCGCATAGGAAGTCCGGGCGGCGTTGTTCTGAATATTTTCAAGGAAAATATGGTGGCGTTTATCACCTGTATTCTGCTGATGTTTACGGGGCTTCTTCTGGTCATCGCCGATATTCCGATAAATATGCGCACTCAAAAAAATCATGAGCTTTTGTTTCTGGGAATGTTTTCGATACTCGTTGCGATATGGTGTCTAACGGAGCTGCATTTGATCGAGTTCTTCTTCGACGACAGCCGCCTTATGCAGGTCATTTCCTGTTGTTCGCTTATGCTTATTCCCTTCTCGCTGGTGCTGTATCTGAACTCATCGGTCGGGTTTAAAAACAAGATAGTCATTCCCATCATCTGCGGGCTTTGTTCGCTGGGATTTATTGTGTGCTGGGCGCTTCATTTCCTCAAGATCAAGGACATTCACGAAACGCTTACTTTTTCGCATATCAACATAGTGATAGCGTCGGTGCTGTTGGTGTATACAGTCATAAAAACGACTGTACAAAAGAGGAAAAAGCAAGGTGCTAAAATATATCAGATATTAAGAGCGGTGGGGCTGTGCAGTATCGCGGTCGCCGCTATTGTCGATATGGGGCGGTACTATTTCGGGCACACGAACGACGGCGCAATGTTCGTTCGTATTGGTATGCTCATCTTTACTATCTGCTATGGCAGCTCCAGTCTCGAAAGCACCATAAAAGCCGTCAAAAAGGGCGTTCAAGCTGAATTTATAAGCCGACTCGCTTATCAAGACGGCTTGACGGGCGTCGGAAACCGAACCGCCTTTGAGGAGCGCATCGCGGAGCTTGAAGAGGAGAAAAACAACGACGCTTCCATTTCCATAGGAATAGTTATGTTCGACGTCAACGACTTGAAATTTGTAAACGACAATCTCGGACACCCCCTTGGCGACAGCATGATACGAGCCGCCGCCGACACGATAAGCGCCGCGTTCGGAGAAGACAAGGAAGAGTGCTTCAGAATAGGCGGCGATGAATTTGCGGTGATAATTTGCGGCGAGGATATACAAAGCCGCTACGAAAAGGGTATGCTGATATTCGAGGAGCTGACGACTCTGCACAACTCCGCTCCCGACAGCAGGTTCCGCGTGAGCATAGCGCACGGCTTCTTTCTCTATGACAGCGAGTGCGGTGTTGAACAGATAACGGATGCGTACCATATGGCTGACAAACGTATGTATGAAACAAAGCGCGAGATGAAGTCGCACCAAAGTCCGCCCGAGGAGTTTTACGCGGGGAGTATGAAGACCGTTCGCAATTGACGGCTCGCCAAAACTACACTCAAAAAACAACGTCCGCCCCGAGAATATTCTCAGGGCGGATGCTTGCTTTAGGGATGCACCGATGAAACCATACTTAAAATAAAAAGCCGTTTTGTTCAGCGCTTGCATTAGATAACGCGCCGTTCCCTAAAGCTGTACCGATTTTCCGAGTTCGATCAAAATTCTTTGAATAATCTATTGAAAAAAAAGACGAAACGTGTTATAATAATTACAAGTGTATTTATGTAAACGGAGGATGTAAAATAATGGAAACAAAATATATCTTCGTCACAGGCGGAGTGGTCTCGGGACTTGGCAAGGGAATAACGGCGGCTTCTTTGGGAAGATTGCTTAAAATGCGCGGCTACCGCGTGACTATTCAGAAGTTCGACCCGTATCTTAATGTAGACCCCGGCACGATGTCGCCGTATCAGCACGGCGAGGTGTTCGTAACGGACGACGGCGCGGAAACCGACCTCGACCTCGGACATTACGAACGCTTTATCGACGAAAACCTGTCCGTCAATTCCAATGTCACTACAGGCAAGATATACTGGACTATTCTGAACAAGGAGCGGCGCGGAGATTACCTCGGCGGCACGGTTCAGGTAATACCTCATGTCACCAACGAGATAAAGGACAGGGTTTACCGCGCGGCTAATTCCGCTGCCGATCCCATAGACGTTGTTATCACCGAGATAGGCGGCACTGTCGGCGATATCGAAAGCACTCCGTTTTTGGAAACGATACGTCAGGTGAGTTACGAAAAAGGTCGCGAGAACGTACTTTACATTCACGTGACGCTGCTTCCCTACATATCAGGCAGCAACGAACTGAAAACAAAGCCCACTCAGCACAGCGTAAAAGAGCTGCTCTCGCTGGGAATTCAGCCGAATATACTTGTTTTGCGCAGCGAACAGGACGTTCCGCGCGAGATGAAAGAAAAGATCGCGCTGTTCTGCAACGTGCGCAGCGAGGATGTTATACAGAACCTCACCGCAAGTTCGCTGTACGCCGTTCCGCTTATGCTGGAGGAAGAGGGCTTAGCTCATTCGGCTTGCTATCATCTTGGGCTTGAGGACAGAAAGCCCGACCTTACTGAATGGCAGGAAATGGTTCACAGACAGGAAAACGCCACAAAGCCGCTGACTATCGGTCTTGTGGGGAAATACGTGTCGCTTCCCGACGCGTACATCTCCGTTATGGAGAGCATACGGCACTCGGGCGCGGTATGCGGCTGCAACGTTGATATAAAGCTGATAAACTCCGAGGAGATCAACGCGATAACCGCAAAGGATATGCTTGGTGACTGCGACGGTATATGCGTTCCCGGAGGCTTCGGCGACCGCGGCATAGAGGGAAAGATAGAGGCGGTGCGCTACGCCCGCGAAAACAGCATACCGTATCTCGGACTGTGCCTGGGTATGCAGATGGCGGTCGTTGAGTTCGCGCGGAACGTCGCGGGGCTTACGGGCGCAAACTCGGCGGAGTTCGGCGAGTTCGAGTATCCCGTAATAGACATAATGCCCGACCAAAAGGGCGTGGATATGGGCGGCACGATGCGGCTGGGTCTGTACCCGTGCAAGCTCGCAGATGACAGCATATCGCGCCGCGTTTACGGCGAGGAGCTTATCTATGAGCGCCACCGTCACCGCTACGAGTTCAACAACGTTTACCGCGAACAGTTAATGGAAAAGGGCTTGAAGTTCGCGGGGCTTTCTCCCGACGGAAAGCTCGTTGAAATAGTGGAGCTTCCCCGTGACATTCACCCGTTCTTTGTGGCGGTGCAGTTCCACCCTGAATTCAAGTCGCGCCCGAACCGTCCGCACCCGCTGTTTACTGAGTTTATCAAGACTGCTTCGGAGCTTAAAGGCAATTGATAACAAAATTCGTTTTCTTTCCCCTCGTCGCAGGGGAAGAGAAAACAAGATAATGCGGCTGCTTTTAACAAGAAATCAGCGTAAACAAAATAACTGATATAATTTTGAAAGAAGAAGACCATGAACGAAAAAATCACCTTATGCGGTGACAACTGCCTTTACTGTCCTCGGTATAACGCTCACAGCGGCGAGGAGCTGAAAAAGACGGCGGAATTATGGTTTAGGATAGGCTGGCGGGAAACGATCGTTTCAAACGAAGAGATAGCCTGTTCGGGGTGCTCATCGCATAAAGAGTGTACATATCGGTTGGTGGAGTGCACCAAAACGCATAACGTCGAAAAGTGCAGCCAATGCGGAGAGTTCCCGTGCGGCAAGATATCCGATATGCTCAAACGCTCAAAGGAATACGAGGAAAAATGCAGAGAAGTCTGCTCCGATGAGGAGTTGGAGATGTTGACAAAGGCATTTTTCAACAAGGAAAACAACCTTAATAAAAAATAATATTTCACACCACAATAGCAATCCACGAAAAGCTTGCACAATTTTCAAGCAGTTTTTCTTGAGATTATGTGACATTTTCTGTTTAGGCAGTGCTTAATTGCGTGGATTGCTATAAGCGCGGAGGAGAAAATGGACTTAATTCAATTAAAGATCAAAAAGGACGCGTCGGTAATAAAATACGTCAAAATCATACGGGAGTTTGAAGGTTCTATGTCAATGGGCGATATCAAGCGGAAAATTGAAAACGGCGATTTTGCCGTGGAGTTCGATTTGGAGGAATACGACGTTTTGGACGATCTCAATGGCATTGACAGAAAGCAAGGATTCCGCAGAATGTTGGATTCGTTGTTAAACGCGGGGGCGCGGCTTGAAATTTACCACGACGGCGAACCATCATCGCTCGAATTTCTGGACAATTGGTTGGAATCGCTTGAAATAACGCGCCGGCAGGTGGAAGAGGATATGAACAGAGAAGCGGAAGCGGGACTTTAAACAGATTTAAACGCTTACGCTAAAAATAAATTCCGGGAGTTAATGTTATGTCAAAACCGTTTTACGATAACCGCGAGCTTTCGTGGCTGAAATTCAACGCGCGTGTGCTTGAGGAGGCGGAGGACGAAAGCACGCCTCTGTTCGAACGCTTAAGATTCGTGCAGATATTCTGCTCCAACCTCGACGAGTTCTTTATGATACGCGTGGGGTCGCTTCACGACAAAATGCTCTACGACCCGAAAGACCGCGAAAACAAGACCAATATGACTGCCAAAGAGCAGCTCTCCCAAATAGCGAAAAAGGTCAAGGAACTTCTGCCGATAAAAGACGAGGCATACGCTGACATAATGCAGGGGCTTTCCGCATACGGCATAGAGCATATTTCCGAGAACTCGCTCTCCCCCGAGGAGGACGCGTTTCTGAAAGCGTTCTTCACGCGCGAGGTTCGTCCGCTGCTGTTTACAGGAGTTGTGGATAAAAAGCACCCCGTGCCTTTCCTTAAAAGCGGCGAGATATACATAGGCTGCAAGCTCCGCAACAAAACGGACAGCGCCGGCAAGGTTACCATTGGAATACTGCCCGCTTCGGAAAATCTTCCGCGCGTGGTGTTCCTGCCCGGCACAGGCAAGTTTATCCTCATCGAAGAACTTATCTGCCGCTATGCAAAGCTGGTATGGGGCAACTTCGATATCGTAAGCCGGTGCATTCTCCGTGTGACGCGCAACGCCGATCTCGACATTGACGAGGGGCTGTTCGACCAGGACGTGGACTTCCGCGATATTATGAGCAAGCTTGTTAAAAAACGCAAAAAGCTCTGCCCCGTGCGTCTGGAATTTCAGGGAGACCCCGATAAGGACATCGTTTCTACAATGGCGAAGATTTTAAAGATAGACGAGGAATTTGTATTCAAGCAATTTGCGCCGCTCTCTATGAGCTTTATCTCCGCTCTTGAAAAGCGTCTTGAGAAAAACGCCGAGCTGTTCTTCCAACCGCTCACGCCGCAGAAATCGCCAGCTATTGTTCAGGGCAAACCTCTGATAGAGCAAATAAAGCAGCATGATATCCTGCTGAATTACCCTTATGAAAATATCAACCAGTTTATAAACCTGCTTGAAGAGGCGGCGGTAAACCCCAATGTTTCTTCAATAAAAATAACGCTTTACCGAGTAGCCCGCGACAGCAAGATAATCAATGCGCTGAACAAAGCCGCCGAAAACGGCAAGGACGTGCTGGCGCTTGTGGAGCTTCGCGCGCGGTTCGACGAGGAGAACAACATCGGCTGGTCAAAACAGCTTGAAGAGGCGGGCGTTACCGTCATTTACGGACTGGAGGAGCTTAAAGTACACTCCAAGCTGCTGCTGATAACGCTGCGCGGCGGCAACGATGTATGCTATATCACGCAGGTCGGTACGGGCAACTACAACGAGCGCACCTCCAAGCTCTACACCGATCTTACGCTGATGACCGCAGACCGCGATATCGGCTCGGACGCGTCCGTTGTATTTAACGCCCTTATGATAGGCTCCACGGTGGAAAGCACAAATCGTCTGCTTGTAGCTCCCAAGGGCTTGAAGAGCCGCCTTGTGGAGTTCATAGACAACGAGATAACCTATGGCAAGGACGGTTATATCGGAATAAAAATAAACTCGCTGACCGACCGCGATCTTATAGAAAAGCTTGCCGAAGCCTCCCGCGCGGGAGTTCGCGTGGAGCTTATCGTACGCGGTATCTGCTGCCTTATCCCTGGGGTAAAGGGAGAGACCGAAAATATCCGCGTGATATCCATAGTCGGACGTTTTCTGGAGCACTCGCGCATTTATATATTTGGCAAAGACGACCGCCGCCGCGTGTACATCTCCAGCGCCGATTTTATGACGCGAAACACCGAAAGACGCGTTGAAGTTGCCGCGCCGATTTTAAACAAGACTATTGCCGACCGCGTGTGCGGCATATTCGACACGATGCTGTGCGACAACATAAAGGCTCGCGAGTTGTGCGTTGATGGACAGTACAGACGCGTTTCCAATGCGGGGAAAGCTCCGTTGAACTCTCAAAGCTTCTTCTATGAAGAGGCGTATAAGGCGGCGGAAACAGCGGTTCCCGAAACGTCCGAGAAAAGCACCGAAAAGCCGTCCGAGAACGCTCCCGCGGCGAGCGCCGAAAAGCTTGAAACGCCCGCTAAGGTAAAGATAAGAAAAGTTCGCAGATAAGCGATCGACAAGACGCTTTTTGCGCTGCTGATCTTCCCCCGCGGTCAGCGGGGGAAACGGCAATAAAACAACATTATTTTAGGAGGACAAAACAATGGCAAACAAATACTCGGGAACTCAAACCGAAAAGAACTTACAGGCAGCCTTTGCCGGAGAATCACAGGCACGCAACAAGTATACCTACTTCGCGTCAAAGGCGAAAAAAGAGGGCTTCGAGCAGATAGCTGCTCTGTTTCTCAAAACCGCCGACAACGAAAAGGAACACGCCAAGATGTGGTTCAAGGAGCTTTCGGGCATCGGCGATACGGCGGAGAACCTCAAGGCTGCTGCCGACGGCGAGAACTACGAGTGG
>DKXD01000082.1:18125-18316 GCA_002492075.1 Ruminococcaceae bacterium UBA7135 | reverse complement strand
GAGAACTACGAGTGGACGGACATGTACGAGGAGTTCGCCAAGACCGCCGAAGCGGAGGGTTTCACGGAGCTTGCCGAGAAATTCCGTGCGGTAGCCGCTATCGAAAAGCACCACGAGGAGCGTTACCGCGCTCTGCTGAAAAACGTGGAAATGCAGGAAGTTTTCGCAAAGAGCGAGGTCAAGGTGTGGGA
>DKXD01000082.1:5824-17805 GCA_002492075.1 Ruminococcaceae bacterium UBA7135 | reverse complement strand
TGTGGGAATGCCGCAACTGCGGACATATTGTGGTTGGCACGAACGCCCCCGACGTATGCCCCGTTTGCAATCACCCGCAGTCGTATTTTGAGATCAACGCGGAGAATTACTGATACATAGTGCGTCCCCCCGCCGTAGGCGGGGGAATAATAAAAAACAGGAAACGGAAATATTTCAAAATATCCACACTTACAACAAGGGAGCAATATGAAACAGTTTTTGGGAAAAATATACGACTGGATATACGGAAAAACGGGGGTTTTTGATAATATTTTTTTCTCATTGCCCGTCGTTTTGACTGTAATGCTCGTTTATTGGTTCGTTCGGCGCGCTTTGCAAAAGCACAAGCTCGGAGCGGAATACAAGGATATCCGCCGCCGTTTGCTTCTCAACGAAATAATCAGATTATTATTTGTCGGGTGGAGCGTCGGGACAGTATGCGTGACTTTAACTCCGGCGTATTTCTGGCAAGGTGTCTGGCTGAATATGATCAACGGGGAAAATATCTTTCACGACATTTGGCGGTTTTCTTATGAGCCCCCTCAATTTATTCCCATTGTGGCGCATTTTATCGGTCAAGGACATTTGGAGTGGCTGTTTTATTCAAGGTTCACTATTCTTGAGCTTGCCGTAAACGTCGCGTTGTTCGTACCTTTGGGACTTGCTCTCACGTTTGTATTCAAAAAAATCTCTTTGTTAAAGGCAGCGGTGATCGGTTTTTCAAGCAGCTTTTTAATAGAGTTTCTGCAATGCTTTATTGATAATCGAGACAGCAGCATTGATGATCTGATCTGCAATACTTTGGGAGCGGTCATAGGTTACTTGTTGTATTTGTTGATAAAAAGGCTTTTTCCCAATTTTACGGAAAAAGGCAAAACCTCGGCAAATGATCTATGTTCCGGAACGCATGAGCCTAAAAAATCGCCTTAAAACAGCGTCCTCTCCTCCACGAAGCGGAGGAGAGGACGAAAAACAACTCTCTTTATACAATTCGGAGCGCGTTGCCCTTGTAACGCGCTCCGTGATTTTATTCGGGGATAAGCTCACTTTTCAAGCAGCTTTTCCACGCTAGCCAAACGAACGCAGATACAGAACAGATCAATCGCCTGAAGCAGTTCGGACACGGACGGATAAGTCGGCGCGATACGGATATTGCTGTCGCGCGGGTCTTTGCCATAGGGGTATGTAGCACCCGCGTCGGTCATCGTAACGCCCGCCTCTTTCGCAAGAGCCACTATGCGCTTCGCCGTGCCTTCCGGTCCGTCAAACGAAATGAAGTAGCCGCCGCGAGGCTTTGTCCAGTTGGCTATGCCAAGGGGCTTCAACTCCTGCTCCAGCTTGTAGAGCACGACCTCGAACTTCGGGCGGATTATCGCGGCGTGATGACGCATATGCTCGGTAATGCCCTCAAAATTCTTGAAGTATTTCGCGTGGCGCAGCTGATTGAGCTTGTCATAGCCGATTATCTGAATAGCCATTTGCTTTTTGATGAAATCTATATTGTCCTTTGAAGCGCAGATGACCGCCAGACCGCCGCCGGGGAAGCTGATCTTAGAGGTGGAGCTGAACTCGAACACCATATTCGGGTTGCCCGCTTTTTTACACTCGTCAATTATATTGAGAAGATGATCTTGTTCCTTATCGACAAGGTGGTGTACGCAGTACGCGTTGTCCCAGAAAATGCGGAAGTCCTTTGCGGCGGGCTTCAGATTGGCGAAGCGGCGGACTACCTCGTCGGAGTATGTAATGCCCGTCGGGTTTGAGTACATCGGCACGCACCAGATACCCTTTATCGTTTCATCGGACGCGACAAGACGTTCCACCTCGTCCATATCGGGACCGTCTTCCTTGTATTCAATCGTTATCATCTCAATACCGAACGCCTCGCACATCGCGAAATGGCGGTCATATCCGGGAGCGGGGCAAAGGAACTTTATCTTATCGTATTTACACCATGGCTTTTCGCTGCCCAGAACGCCGAGCTGAAGCGCTCTAATAATAGTATCGTACATCATCTGCAAGCTTGAGTTGCCGCCGACTATGACCTCGTCCGCGCCCACGCCGAGCATCTCCATAAACAGCTCTTTCGCCTCGGGAATGCCGTCCAGCACACCGTAAGAACGGCAGTCCGCGCCGCTTTTCGACTTGGTGTCTCCGTCAAGACAGTGCAGCAGCATATTTATCGAAAGGTCGAGCTGCTCGGGTGCGGGAACTCCGCGCGCCATAGTAAGGTTCAGCCCCTTTGCCTTGAACTCTTCGTATTTTGCGGTAAGCGCGGCTTTTTCGGCTGCAAGCTGTTCTTTGTTCATTTCCGTATAAAGCATAATATTTTCCTCCAAGAATATTAAGCGGATATATTCCACCGTCACTAAAAACAATTATAACACATTCTCAAAAATTTTGCAAGTGTTTTTTTGAAATCTTGCAAAATTACGCGTTTTTTTGGAATTTTCCACAAAAAACGCTCCCCGCGCACGGGGGAGCCTCGTTATTTACGTTTACACAAAGTCGTCGTCCGTTATATCTGCGCCGTCCATTCCCTCAACCACTCTGCGAAGCTCGTAAAGCTCGATGATATGATCAATGTGCTTCTTGACGAAATTTACGTTGAAAGGTTTTGTTATCACGTCCTCAACCCCCAGCTGAAACGCCTTGGTGATGACCTTGTTGGAGCTGTCCGCGCTGATAACGAACACCGGCACTTCCATAATATACTTTGCCTTGCTGAAAAAATCCAGCAGACCCAGTCCGTCTACACGCGGCATCATTATATCTGTAAGCACCGCGCATATTTTATCACGGTTTTTTTCGTATGTTGTTATACCCTCAGCGCCGTCCGCAGCTTCCAAAATGTCCCGTTCGGGGAACATTTCGCTTAACAGCAGGCGGTTAAATTCATAATCATCAACGATAAGTATCGTGTTTCTCTCGCTCATGGCAACCTCCGAAAAGCTTTCGCCCCGCGCCGGGGATTTTTTAACCTCTTTATACATTTTATCACATTTTAAAGGAATTGTCAAGCGTATTGCACGGCTTTTGTAAAAATTATCGTATCGGCACGATTTTCGACACACATACGATGACTTTCGCCCGCTCATCTCTAAAAGAAACAGAGATTTTTCAAGTAACCGCTTGTAATTTCCGAAAGATTATGATATAATACTAAAAGCAGGGTTTTCTGCATTACAGTAAGGAGAAAACAATGAACACAAAAACGATTTCCGAAAACCGACAGGTTCGGCACGAATATTTTATTATAGAGAGTTATGAAGCGGGAATAGAGCTGTTCGGCACGGAAGTAAAATCTATACGAAACGGCGGAGTGAACCTGAAAGATTCGTGGATATCCATAGACAACGGCGAGATGTTTATTCGCGGAATGCACATAGCGCCTTACGAAAAGGGCAACATATTCAACCGCGACCCATACAGAGTTCGCCGCCTGCTTATGCACAAAAAAGAGATAATGAAGCTCTTCGGGCAAGTAAAGCAGGGTGGTTTCACGCTGATACCCGTTTCTATGTACTTTAAAGACAGCAAAGTTAAAATACAGGTAGGGCTGTGCAAGGGCAAGAAGCTCTATGACAAGCGCGACGATATGGCGAAGCGCGACGCGGGACGCGACATCGAACGCGCTCTGAAAGAACGTAACAAATAAGGAGATATAAAAATGAAAAGGCTGCTGTGTATATTACTGTGCGGAACCGCCGTTCTGACACTTTCGGGGTGCAAAAAGAAGAACGACACGACCGTGATACCCGCCGTTACAAGTTCGTCCAAAGGAACGCCATACAAAGAGCCTGTTACAAGCGGGGGCGGAGGCGCGGCGATAATCGGCGAGCCAACAAGCACACCTTCAAGCAAGTCCTCGAGGTTCAACTATATATCCACGTCCGAGGTGGAGGAGGATTATGAAGTCGAGGACGATCTTGGCGGGGTGAATATCCTCCGCTACCGCGGCGAGGGCGGCAAAATATCCGTGCCCTCGGTCATTGGAGGCAAATCGGTTCTGAAAATAGACGAACACGCGTTTCGCGGCACGGAGATAACCAACGTCATCATTCCCGGAGCTATCCGAACGATAGAAACTCACGCGTTTTCGGGCTGCGATAAGCTGGAGCAGCTCACCATCGGCGACGGAGTGAAAACGTTAGAAGACTATGCGTTCGCTGACTGCCCCAAGCTTACGCTGGTGTCCCTGCCGGACAGCCTGAAAGAGATCGGAACGGGCGCGTTCCGCGACTGCCCTAACATTATGATCACCTACAAGGGACAGACCTACACCATAACAAACGTCGATGAACTGTATGAGATCTTTTAAACGGTTTCTCCGCTCCACGGGAGCGGAGTTTTTTTCGCAAACCCCTTGATTAAATCCGCCAAATATGTTATAATAAAAGTTAAGTTAAGAAAACACCGATCTAACTTTCGTTTTCCCCGCCCTTGGCGGGGAAAAGCACATAAAATAACGCTTATCGTTACGAAAGCTATCCGAACGGCGATTTTCCGATCGTAATTTAAGGAGTGTTCAATATGTCCGATAACAGAAACTCATACGAAAGTCCGTTCTGCACACGCTACGCGAGCAAAGAAATGCAATACGTTTTTTCCGCAGACAAAAAGTTCTCCACCTGGAGAAAGCTGTGGGTGGCTTTGGCCCGCGGAGAGATGAAGCTCGGCTTGCCCGTTACTCAAGAACAGGTAGACGAGCTTGAAGCTCACATAAACGATATCAACTACGACGTCGCCGAAGCCCGCGAAAAAGAGGTTCGCCACGATGTGATGAGCCATGTTTATGCCTATGGGGTGCAGTGTCCTAAGGCGGCGGGAATAATCCACCTCGGCGCTACATCGTGCTATGTCGGCGATAACACCGACATCATCATTATGCGCGACGCTCTAAAAATAGTCCGCAAGAAGATTATCAATGTGCTTGCAAATCTTGCGAAGTTCGCCGATGAATACAAGGATATGCCGTGCTTGGCGTACACTCATCTTCAGCCCGCGCAGCCCACTACGGTCGGCAAACGCGCCACGCTGTGGATGAACGAGCTGCTTATGGATCTTGAAGAGGTCGAATACCGCATAAGCAATCTCAAGCTGCTTGGGCAAAAAGGCACTACCGGAACGCAGGCGTCATTTAAGGAGCTGTTCAACGGCGACATTTTCAAAATAAAAGAGCTTGAAAATATGATCGCCAAGGAAATGGGCTTTGACGCGTGTGTGCCCGTAAGCGGTCAAACATACTCGCGCAAGGTGGACAGTCAAGTGCTGGCTGCTCTTTCGGGAGTGGCGCAGACCTGCTCGAAATTCTCCAATGACCTCAGACTTCTCCAGAATTTTGAGGAAATGGCGGAGCCGTTCGAGAAAAAGCAGATAGGCTCCTCGGCTATGCCGTACAAGCGCAACCCCATGCGCAGCGAGCGCATTACCTCGCTTGCGAGATATGTGATGATAGATTCGCTGAACCCCGCGTTCACGGCGGGCACGCAGTGGTTTGAGAGAACGCTTGACGACAGCGCGAACAAGCGCGTTTCCGTAGCGGAAGCGTTCCTCGGCACGGACGCTATACTGAACATTATGCTGAACGTCACCGACGGCTTGGAAGTCTACCCCGAAATGATCCGCCGCCGCCTTATGGCAAAGCTGCCGTTTATGGCTACCGAAAACATTATGATGAGAGCCGTAGAGCGCGGCGGAAATCGCCAAGAGCTTCACGAGCACCTGAGAGTTCACTCTCACAACGCGTCCTACGAGATACGCGTCAACGGAAAGGAGAACGATCTTGCCGACAGGATTGCCGCCGACCCGATCTTCGGGGTTTCCCGCGAGGAAATAGACGAATTTCTCGTTCCCGAATTGTACGTTGGATGCGCCCCCGAACAGGTCACGGAATTCCTCAACGAGCTTATTGACCCTATACTCGAAGCCAACAAAGATATCCTCGGAGAAACTGCGGAGCTTAGTGTTTGATCTTAAAATCACGCCCGAGCAGGTTCGGGCGTGAGAGTTCATTCTCGAACGCCCGGCAGCGTATGAGTTTGATATGCGCGAAACGCGATGAACTCTAATGTCCCCGAAACAAGCGACAACACATAACAACGCAGTCAAAACGGACTGCAATTCTAAAACAAGAGGTAGTTATATGAAAAAATGGACAGTTACAAACGTCCCGGTAAACGGCGGCAATGATGTTGTCAGGGAATTCGGAGATTTTTTCGGAGGGATATTGGTACGCCGCGGAATAAACACCATTGAGGCGGCGCAAAGCTTCTTCGGCTGCAAAAACCTTTCCGACCCGCTTCTTATGCGCGACGTCGATAAAGCTGTCGAAATAATATGTTCAGCGCTTGACGAGGACAAAATGATAACCGTTTACGGAGATTATGACTGCGACGGAGTTACCGCCGCCGCCATAATGTACAGCTATCTTGAAGCGCAGGGCGCAAACGTTAATTACTACATACCCGAACGCAGTGAGGGGTATGGTATGAACATTCCCGCTCTGGAAAAGATAATAAGCAAAGGTACACAGCTTGTCATTACGGTAGATAACGGCATTTCAGCACTTGAAGAGGCTCGGTTCTTGAAAGAAAAGGGTGTGGAGCTTGTCGTCACCGATCACCACCAGCCCGGCTTGGAGCTTCCCGACTGCGGCGCTTGTATCGACCCCAACCGCGCCGATGACCGTTCGCCGTTTAAGGATCTGTGCGGCGCGGGAGTTGCTCTGAAACTCATTATCGCTCTTGAAGAGGACGAGGAGTTTGTACTCGACACATACGCTCACTTGGCGGCGGTGGGAACTATCGGCGACGTTATGCCGCTTAAGGGCGAGAATCGATACATAGTACAGCGCGGGCTTGAAAACATCAAAAACGAACAAAACGCGGGACTTACTGCTTTGATACACTCCGCGTCGCGTTCTGCGGATAATATTACGTCCACGGACATCGCGTTCACAGTGTGCCCGAGAATAAACGCGGCCGGAAGAATGGACAGCCCGGAAAAAGCCCTGCGGCTCTTGCTGTGCGATGATGACGCCGAAACCGCCAAACGCATCGCCGAAGAACTCTCGGATCTGAACGGAAAACGCAAATCGGAGGAAGACAAGATAATCCGCGAGATAAACGAACAAATTTCCCGCGACCCGCTTATTGCAAAGCAGCGAGTTATCGTATTAAGCAGTGAGGGCTGGCACTGCGGAGTTATAGGGATAGTTTGCTCAAATATATTGGAAAAGTACGATAGACCCATCGTTATCATTTCCACGGAGGGCGATGAGGCTCGCGGCTCTATGAGGAGCATCGAGGGCTTTTCAGCACACAAAATGCTTTCCGAGTGTTCGGCGTGCCTTACAAAATTCGGCGGACACCCGGGCGCGGGCGGCTTTTCGCTGCCTGCGGACAAGATCGACGAATTTACAAAACAGATATACGAATACTCGCGAGAGCATTATCCCAAAATGCCGACAGTCTCACTTAACGCGGATATGGAAGTACCTGTATCGACACTTACTGTCGATAATGTAAAAAAACTTTCGCTGCTGGAACCTTGCGGAGTGCGCAACCCGATACCGCTCTTTCTGCTGAGAAACTGCTCAATAAAGTCCAAACGTTCGCTTAAAGACGGAAAATACACCTCGTTCGAAATAGAGCAGGATAACCATTCGCTGCGCGTTATAACGTTCAAGATACCGTTCGCCAAATTTTTCCCGAAAGTCGGCGACAAAATAGACCTCATTGCCGTTGCTGAAATAAACGAATACAACGACAGTGAAAGCGTTCAGCTGCGACTTGTCGACTATCGACCCGCAGGCTTTCGAGAGGACAGGTTTCTCGCCGCCGAGCGCGTTTACGAGGAAATATCCCGCGGCGAAGGCTGTGACGAAAGACTGGCGCCGCGAGTTATTCCGCAAAGCCGCAAGGAGCTTATGGCGATATACGATATCGTGCGCAAAGCAAACGGAGCGTGTACCCCCATGGAGCTTGCAATGTCGGAGGGCGCCCCGAATTACTGCATGCTGCGGATAACGCTGGACGCATTTTTCGAGGCGGGTATGATAGAATACACAAACGATGCTCCGAAAACCGTTCCCGTAACGGAAAAGCACGATCTGTTCCAAAGCGGGCTGCTGGCGGAACTGAGAAAACAATTGACGGTTAAAAGCTGACGGTTGCTGTACCGTTAAAAAGCGCATTAAATCAGCATTTTCTCCCCCGCAAAACGGGAAGAGAACAAATAAATATTATACAGCCGCCGCGGTGCGGAGCGCCGCACATTAACTGTACACTATCAACTGTATACTGCATTGGGGGAGCTTAATGGATACGATAACGATAGATTCTCTGATAGAGAAAATAAACGAGATCGACAAGCGATACGATATCGGAAAAATAAAACGCGCCTACGAGCTTGCCGACGCGGCTCACGAGGGGCAAATGCGCTCGTCGGGAGAGAAATACATTACTCACCCGCTGTCTGTAGCGAGCATTCTTCTCGACTACCACATGGACACCGATACTATCTGCGCGGCGCTTCTCCATGACGTTGTTGAGGACACCGATACGTCTCTTGAAGATATACGCCGTCAATTCGGCGAAGATGTGGCTCTAATGGTGGACGGTGTTACAAAAATAGGTCAGGTGCCGCTGAACACAAAAGAGGAACAGCAAGCGGAAAATATCCGCAAAATACTGATGGCAATGAGCAAGGATATCCGCGTCATCATCATAAAGCTTGCCGACCGTCTCCACAATATGCGGACTCTTTACGCGCGTCCTCCCCACAAGCAGCGCAAGACCTCTCTTGAAACGATGAACTTCTACGCGCCGATCGCTCACCGTCTGGGTATGAGCGATGTTAAGGAGGAAATGGAGAGTATAGCCATACACTATCTCGACCCCTACGGCTGCAAGGAGATAGAGCGTCTTCTGGACGTTCACAAGGAAGAACGCGATTCGTTTATCGACCATATCATCGAGCGCATCCGTTCGCGTATCACCGATATCAAACCCGAACCCATAATTGAGGGACGCGTGAAGTCCATATTCTCGATATATAAAAAGATGTACGTCAAAAACAAGCCGTTCGACGAGATATACGATATCTACGCTGTAAGAATAATCGTACATTCCGTCATAGAGTGCTACAACGTTCTCGGCGTTATACACGACCTGTTCAGCCCCATGCCCTATCGCTTCAAGGATTACATCGCGACGCCCAAACCCAACCGCTATCAGTCGCTGCACACCACCGTTATCGGCAAGGAGGGCATACCGTTCGAGGTACAGATACGCACCGTGGAAATGCACAACACCGCGCAATACGGTATCGCAGCGCATTGGAAATACAAGGCGGGGCTTAATGGCTCGGTAGCGGGCGAACAGCGCTTCGACTGGATACGTCAGCTTCTTGAACGTCAGCAGGAATCCGACGATGTAGAGCAGATAACAGACGCCATCAAGACCGACCTCTCTCAGGACGAGGTGTATGTGTTCAGCCCTAAGGGAGACGTTTTCGCGCTGCCCAACGGCGCGAACGTTATCGATTTCGCCTATGCCATTCACACGGAGATAGGCAATAAAATGACGGGCGCGAAAGTCGGCGGGCGCATGGTGCAGTTTGATTATCAGGTTAAGACCGGCGATATCATAGAAATATTCACCAGCGGCTCGCCAAACTACGGACCCAACAGAAACTGGCTTGATATCGCCAAGACTACGGGCGCGAAAACCAAGATACGCTCGTGGTTCAAAAAGGAGCGCCGCGAGGAGAACATCGTGTGCGGCCGCGACGAGCTTGAGCGCGAATTCAAGCGAAACGGCATACAAAACACTCCCGAGCTTCTTGAGGATACCGCGCACAGAGCGCGTTTCGATTCGGTCGACGATCTTTATGCGGCGATAGGCTACGGCGGCGTTTCAATGTCGAAGATAATACAGCGCATAAAAGAAGCGCAGTCGCGCGCCCAAAAGGAACAATCACAGACGCTGCCCACAGGTGATGAAATAACCGAGGCGACCAACCGCCGCTCGCGTCAAAAGGGCATAATAGTAGAGGGCGTGGATAACTGCCTTATCAAATTCGCGCAGTGCTGCAATCCGCTTCCGGGCGACCCGATAATCGGCTTCGTAACGCGCGGCTTCGGAGTGTCGATCCACAAGCAGGACTGCATAAACGTCATCAACAATATGGACAGCGCCGAAAACAAGGATCGCTGGATAAAAGCGTCATGGGCGGGCGTAGATGACGAAACCTACCGCGCGACTATCAATATCATCGCCGAGCAAAAAAGCTCCATTATCGCGGATATCACCGCCGCAATAGCAATAAACCGCATTTCTATGAACGAAATGAACATGCACCGCCTGAAAAACGGCAACACCGAGCTTATAATAACCATCGAAATAGCGGGTGTGGAGCAGCTTGCGAATTTAATGCTTCGTTTGCGGAAGATACCCGGGGTCATTTCCGTGGAAAGAACCGGGAAACAATAACGGACAAATATCGGCATTATGGAACCAAAACAGATTTTTCTGCTCACGGCTTTATCGGCGCTTATAATTTTATGGACAGCCGCTCACAACACTTCCAAAGCGAAACAAGCTCGGCTGCGAAAAAAAGTCAAACGCGGCGGCTTCACCTATTGGGAAGAGTTTGAAAAGCAATGGATAATCAGCGAAAAAGAGCACTTAGGGCTGAAGTACAACGATTTTTCGGGCTGCTACGTTATCTTGATCTTTGAAAGACCCGTACGCGGAAAGCGTTTTTGGGGCTGGGAGAATATATACGTCGGACAATCGGTGAACGTCTGCCAGCGAGTACACAACCACTTTAACGGCAAGGGCAAGGGCGATGTTTACGCCGATATCAAGTACGGAAAGTATGCCTATGTGCGGATAGTTCCGGTAAAAACAAAGCGGCTGAACGATATGGAAACGGCGCTTATCGAAGCGTTCTCCGCAACGGACTCCTACAACAAAACCAAGGGCGGCGCTAAAAAGCAATGAGCGGCGAAGCACAGAAAATTATCCGTTATGCATTTTCCATTCACATAAGTCTATATGCCGGATGACAATCGGACTGAGTTTTATGAGGTGATTTTATGGACAAGATAATCAGACTTCCCTTGGGAGCTTTGGCGTCAAACTGTTACCTTATTCCCGCGGACGACAACAAGGTAATAGTGGTAGACCCCGCATCCACCGGAGAGGTTATGGCGATCATTGACTCTAACGACAGGGAGCTTGGCGCCATAATAATTACGCACGGACATTACGATCATTTCGCGGGAGCGGCTTCGCTGCACAACCGGACCGGTGCGCCTATCTATGCGCCTGACCTCGACAGCGAAATGTTTCAAAGCGCGGACAAAAGCTGGTCTTGGTTTATGGGCGGAATACCGTTTGAACCGATAAAGCCCGATCATCTTTTCGGGGACGGAGAGGAGTTTTCACTGTTCGACACAAGTTTTCTTGCGCTGAATGCACCCGGGCACACAGCGGGCAGCTGCCTGCTGCTCTGTGACAAGTGGGACTGCATTTTTTCGGGAGACGTGATATTCTGCGGAAGCGTAGGCAGAACGGACGGTTATTCGGGAAGCCCGGTTCAGGAACGGGAAACACTTAAAAAAATAATGCTTATCGAGCATAATTACAAGATATTCTGCGGGCACGGTGACCCGACCGATATCAATACGGAAAAACGTACGAATCCCTACTTGTTGGAGCTGTGATTTTCCCTTTAATATTGCATAGAATTAGAGCTGCAAAGTATCGTTTTTTGAGGCGAACCTACAAAAAAGCGAAATAATTCTCAAACGAGAATTTTTTCGCTTGACATCGCCCGCTTTTTTTGATATAGTATTTAGTAAAGAATAACATTTATGGAGGTAATTTCAATGGAAGATTCTAATGACAAACTGTATGGTGTGCTGTCATATCTCAGCATTCTGGTACTTATCCCTCTTGTGGCGGGGAAAA
>DKXD01000082.1:3518-5529 GCA_002492075.1 Ruminococcaceae bacterium UBA7135 | reverse complement strand
ACTTATCCCTCTTGTGGCGGGCAAAACGCAATTCGCGAAATTTCATGCGAATCAAGGTCTGATACTTGCAATAATTGAGGTTATTTTCACTGCGCTTATCTGTATTTTGGCAAAAATGCCGATAATTGGAGTTATCTTTGGTATTGTTGGCGGTTTGTTTGATCTTATCTGCCTTATTATGTCTATCATGGGTATATTAAACGCAGTAAACGGCGAAACAAAGGAGCTTCCCATTATCGGCTCCATTCGTCTTATAAAGTAGTTTGCAAGTCCAATGCAATGTGGAAAATAAATTTATCAAAAAACCTCCTGTGGTACGATAAACCAAAGGAGGTTTTTGTTTTCTCCCCACGAAGCGGAGGAGAAAACAAGATAATGCCATCTGCTTTTAATTATAATCCTGCGGGGTTTTTTGAGCTGTTTTAATTAAAGAAACTCTACCTCGCCGCTTTCGATATTGTAGATCGCGCCGATAGTGTTTACCGCGCCTTCCGCTCCTCCGTTGTAGCCGAGACTTTCTTTGATGATCGAAACGCTTCTTTCAACGTTCTTGCGGCACGCCGTGTTTTCATCGGTCTCGCCGCCTATTGCCTTTTTGATCTCATCGGTAAGAGTTTTTACATATTTTTCGGGTTCTCCGCTGCCCAAAGCCGCGCCGACAGCGCCGCAGTGAGTATGCCCGAGAACCACCACAAGCTTTGTTCCAAGGTGTGCCGCAGCATACTGCACGCTGCCAAGCTGGTGATTGTCCATAACGTTGCCCGCAACACGTATCGTGAATATCTCGCCAATTCCCGCCGAGAATATCGCTTCCGGGATAACTCTCGAATCGGAGCAGGTTATCACGATAGCATAGGGGAACTGCCCCTCATCGCAGGTCTTTTTTCTGATCGCGGGGGATACGTCGCCCGGATTCGCTGAAGCGTTCAGATAACGCTTGTTGCCGTCCTTAAGTTTTTCAAGCGCCTTTGCGGCAGGGATTCCTGTGTTGTGCATAATTTCCTCCGTTCCGTCCCGAATTCTTCTTCGGAACTGTTGTTGATAAGAAAATTATAGCATAATTTTGCTCTATTGTCAAGTGAAAAGAGAGCGGCTTATTTGATCCCTACCCTCATTCTGTAACAGAATTCAATTTCAAAAGGCTCACTGTCAAAGCAGGCGTCGATCTCCGCATGAAATTCGGCAAGCTCCTTTTCAATAAGCTCCGGGCACTTTTTCAGTATGGTCTGCGTGCTGCCCTGGCTCAGGACTATATTGCAGAAACGCTCCCTTGTACAGGACTCACTGCTGCTGAACAGCAATTCCCGTGCGTAGGTGAAATATCCGCTCCCGATAATATTCTCCAAGTGCTTATCCTTGGGGTATCTTACAAAACTGTCCCGCACCTCGGGGACTTCGGCTTCGATCTCCTTTACCCGTCCGTAGATCCACTCATACGATTTTTCCGCCTGCCATTTTGCCACGGGAGGCCAGTCGCAGTCTATAGTCGCGAAGACCCCGCCCTTTTTCAGTATGCGGTCGACCTCTTTCAGTGTGGAGCGCGGCTCCATCCAGTGAAACGACTGAGAACACACCACCGCGTCGGCACAATTGTCCGTCAGTCCCGTGTTGTCCGAGAACGCTTTTATAAAGCTCATTGCCGCATTGGATTTTTTCTCGGCGATACCGCGCATATCGTCGCTCGGCTCAATGCCGATAATTCTTTCGCTGACCCCCTGCCAAACCTCGGAGGAAAGCCCCGTGCCGCACCCCATATCCACAACGAGCCGCGGAGTTTCGCCCAGGTAGCGGCAGATAACGTCCACGGGGTAGCGGGGAACTTTCGGGCGGGCGTTTTCATAGATGTCCGCAAAGCCCGAAAAGCGGTCTGCGTTGTTCTGCTTGTTGCTCATAACATCACCTCCATAAATTTCTATATGTTGAACTCTTACAATTGATATTGTACCACATATCGGTTGGATTTGCAATAATTTTTACAGCGAAATTTATTTTACTGTGAGGTTTTTGTAAT
>DKXD01000082.1:3045-3329 GCA_002492075.1 Ruminococcaceae bacterium UBA7135 | reverse complement strand
CTGTGAGGTTTTTGTAATAATGCACTGATTGCGGCGCTTGCTATTTATAGCTTTTTCACAAATTTATGACCTTGGCGGGCAAAGCTATGAAACACCGTTTCTGCTTTTATGCAAAATTAGGCGGTTATCCATAAGAGATAGCCACCCTATAAACAGGAATTTATATAACACATAATAATTTTACATATTGACCTTGTTCATCTTCCCCAACGTAGATAATCTTATCAAATCCAGATTCTACATATAACTTAAGCGCAGAATAATTATCAATATCTACACCTATT
>DKXD01000082.1:2490-2779 GCA_002492075.1 Ruminococcaceae bacterium UBA7135 | reverse complement strand
TCATTTGCCTTATGTTTTATAAAATCAACAAGTGCTTTACCAATTCCTTTTCTTCTATATTCCGGTTTTACAATCAGCCGTGAAACATTGGCTCTTTTGTTTGGAATAGTGTAATCACTATCATTCGTATCATACGCCAACGATATTTCCGCGATGTATTCATCATCAAAAGCATATACATAAGTAATTCTGTTGCCGGATAGCAACTCGTTATAAAACTGTTCCGCAAATTTGTTATCCTTTTCCATGTCCCAAATATTAGAACATTTCTTATAATTTTCAACTTCTA
>DKXD01000082.1:1793-2239 GCA_002492075.1 Ruminococcaceae bacterium UBA7135 | reverse complement strand
AACTTCTAACTTAAAGATATGACCTTTCACTTATTCGCTAACTCCCGATTTAACACTTAATAATTTTACCGCGAAAATCCGAAAAATTCACACCACATTCGCCGCGAGCCTTTTCAGATTTTTATGGTAGATAAGCCCCATAAACAACAAATACCGCCGACAAATATTAATGCTTGTTACCGGCTTTTCAAACACCTTTGCGGCAGAGATTCTTGTGTTGTGCATAATTTTCTCCGTTCCGAATTCTTCCTCGAAACCGTTGTTTATAAAAGAATTATAGCACATTTTCGATCGGTTGTCAAGACGGAAGCTCAGATTTGGTCAGAAGGTCAACCAGCGTTGTTTTTACGATTTCGCGAGGCGGAAACTATATTGCGCAAAACAAATCAGCCCTACGCATAGCATAAGGCTGACTTGTTAAACTGGAGCTAGTGAACGGACTCGAA
>DKXD01000082.1:0-1424 GCA_002492075.1 Ruminococcaceae bacterium UBA7135 | reverse complement strand
CTACCGACTGAGCTACACTAGCAAATTTATAAAAAACACTTGCAAATCACCGCAAAACGTGATATAATTAAGATGTATTAATGCGACTATATTATTATATAACATTTTTTCCGATTTGTCAAGTACAAAAAAGGGGGATTTCGATAAAATTGAAGAAAAAATTTTTCAGAATTTTGGGATATGTTTTATGCGCGATCTTAATGATTTTGTGCATTCTGTTGATCATAGCGTCCTCGATGTTTGGAGCCAAAAAAACTGTGGACATATTCGGCTCAAATATTTATCTGGTAGAGACTGACGACATACAAAGCGCTCCGAAGGGCAGCGCGGTGTTGGTAAAAAAAAGCACCGCTGCAAGTTTGGAGGAAGGAAAACTTGTGCTGTATCTTAAGGCTGACGCGAATGACGCGCCTACCTTGGGATATGTAAAGGAACTGTCCGCGCGCGATGGTGTGGCTTATATCACGGTGAATTATAAGGACGAACCGTATGAGTTTTCCGAATCCAAATTAGTGGGAAGAGCCGATTATTCCAGCAAATTTTGGGGCGGACTTATCGGGTTTATAAAGACGCCGCTTGGCGTTATGGTGATCGCAATACTTCCATGCGCGGCGCTCATTCTGTTTGATATCGCCCGCGCCGCGGCTGCAAACAGACCCGAACCCGAGGTCGTTCCCAAAATCAAAAACGCAGATGAAGAACCGCCGCATACCGACGTTAAACTTTCTGTAGACACGGAGGGAAAAGCGTCGTATGCCAAAGACCGCAGCCTCAAACCGCTCCCCAAAGACAGCGATGTGCTGTTCAGTTATTTGGGCAGACAAAAAAGCGTTCCCAAGAACATTCCGCGCAGTGAGCGCCCCATTATTCCGCTTACAGACAAGAAAACCCGCCCGATAAACAAGGAGAGCGAACCGCACAGCAATTCACTCGAACTTAATGACAGCAAACCGTTGGCAGAAACAGCTGCTTCAGCAAAGACCACGGAGCCTCTTTTCACGCGAGCTTCCGCAAAGCCGAACCCCGCCGCTATCAAGCCAGAACTCAAAGTTTCCATAAACATTGCAAATTCTGAGAAATCGTCAAACGATAAGGTTTCGGAAAAGACCGCCGAGATCCCTGTTCTCAATTCCAAAAAACTGGATGACGACGCATTTTTTGCGCAGTCATCAATGGGAGTGAAAACGGTTCCGCAAATCGGCAGGCAAAAAGCCTCACAGATACCAAGCGACGACGCGCAAACGCATTCTGCTCACGCAAAACCATCAGGCAAACGCAGCGCGCAGATACTCGCGTCAAAAGGGCTGGACGATCTGTTTTCCGATGATGATGAACGCGTACCCGCACCAAGACGGGCAGATGATTCGGCGGTAGACGATATTCTTGCAGGTCTTGAACGTGATAAATTATAGTTTAGCTTACAG
>DKXD01000075.1:35236-43454 GCA_002492075.1 Ruminococcaceae bacterium UBA7135 | reverse complement strand
CGGCAAGGTTACTCGCTTTCGCAAATTTTATGCGCCGCCACAACGCTGCTGATTTTCAAACATTGCTGTAAGGTAAACTATATTTTTTGTTATTTGTCTTTGTTTTTACGCTCAACAAGACTGCAAATTCCCATAACTGCCGGAAACAGCACTCCCGCTACAGGGAAAATCACCCAGAAACGGGAATCCTCGCTCTTATCTATAAGCAGCCACATAATAGCCGCCGCTGTCGCCGCAAGCCAATAAACAGTAGACACTATCCTTTTAAAAGGCGACGGTTTCTTTTCTTCGGAATAGTCACCCGTTTTCAACAGCTTATCCATTGCCGCATTGCGAACGCCCGCGTAAATAAAGAACATCACGCCCACGCCCGCTGTCACAAACATAACGCACAGCATTATCACCGCGAAGAAATCCACACCATTGATTGCGGCGGCGAACAGTGCCGCGGGAGACAACACACAAAGACATGTTCCGATAACATTGCACTTAACATAAGTATTATGAAACGCTTTCTTTCGCTCCTGTACCACGCCCGAAACGCCGTATTCCGTTTCAAACGGCTCCTTTTCAAGGAACTCATATTTCGCGCTTTGTGAGCCCGTATAAACATATATTCCGACCGCTATCGCCGTCAAAACCAGCATTATTATCATTCCGATACCGCCCGCCGTATTCTCGGAGATCGGCTTGTCGGGCAGCTCGGACATACCGCCCAGAATAAAGAGCGGTATCAACGATATAATACACAAAAAAGTCGCTGCCGCGATACGCACAGACGCGGTTTTCCGCAGCGCCAGAAACTCGTTTGCCTCCTCAAGAGTTACCTTTCTGATGTTTTCATCGGCGTCCTTGCCGGTAAACTCTTCATTTTCGACGCTGTCCTTTAAAAGATAATCGGTAGTTACACCATAAAGCTCCGAAAGCTGCAATATCTTGTCGAGATCGGGAATACTCTGCGCTCCCTCCCACTTTGATACCGCCTGTCTCGATACGTTCATCTTCTCCGCAAGCTCCTCCTGCGACATTCCGCTCCTTTTGCGGAGCTGTATCAATTTGTCTGCTAAAATCATATTATCACCTCTAAAATTATTCGGCGGATATTTCCTTGCCGTGAGTTTATACTAGCATTTTTCATGGTTTCATTCCACCAACCGGCAGCTTTCAATTTGTCAACCTCGGGTTGCGTTCGGTTGCGGTTGGCTTAACAAAGCGAAAAATTCCCCGTTGCCCTAAGACAGCGGGGAAAATTCTTCAAATCAAAATTCCGTTGCAATGGTCAATTTCATGTTGGATTATCTGCGCAGTAAATCCAGTAAACGTCTTGAAACGTTCCTGAAACTCACTATTTTGGAACTTTACCTTTATGCTTCTGTAACGCTTTACGGGGCGAGGCTCTCCAAGCAGCGACAAACAGCCCTCCTCGGTCCTATACTCTCCCGAACGCTTCACTATCTCGGGATTGTACATAACCTCAAAAGTTCCTCCGTTATCAAACACAATAATTCGCTTCAAAACGCCTATCATATTTGCCGCCATTCCCACGCAAGCGTCCTTGTGTGCGGTTATCGTATCCAACAGATCCTGCGCAGTCGACACGTCGCTTTCATCGGCGAGTGCGGACTTCTGTGCCAGAAATATCGGATCATGAACCAAATCCTTTACCATACGCGGTCAATCCTCCGGAAGTCTGTCAAAATAAACACGGTTGTTTGGGTGTTCATCAAGAAACCATGCTTCAGAGCAGGAATTTTTCGCAAGAAATCTCCTTATACCCTCGCGGGTATTGAAATTTTGAGCCGTTTTATAAATTCCGTTTATATACTCGATTATCTCCGAAAACAGCTTTTCGTCAATTCCGTAAACGTTAAAATTTTTGGGTCTGATATTGAAATAAAGAAGCCCGTTTCGCTCCAGCCCGCTTTTATCTGCGGCATATACGGTTGAAACGATCTCGAGGTTTACCCACTCGCCCGCCGTATTGCTGTGTGACGACCAGAACACTGTTTCAAGCCGCGCCGCCCCAAGCTCGAATTTGATTTTTCGGTTGGATTTTGTGTATTTCGCACCGCTTTGGGAAAAATATCTCCCAAGCTCGTTGCAGACCGCCTGAAATATCTCGCGCGGAGGAACATACGGAGATTTATTGTATAATACGCTGTTCTCCTCCCATTCCCATCGTATCATTTCCCAAGCGCCGCCTTTGTGACAGCCACGATATTCTCCGCGCAAAGACCGTACTCCTTGAGCAAGTCCTTAGCCGAACCGCTGTGACCGAACACGTCCTTTACGCCGAGCTTGATAACGGGCACGGGGCACTCTTCAAGCACCACATCGCCGACAGCGGAGCCAAGACCGCCGATAACGCTGTGTTCCTCGACGGTAATTATCTTACCCGTCTCCTTTGCCGCCTTTACGATTATATCGCGGTCTATGGGCTTTATCGTGTGAATATTGATTATACGCGCGTCTATTCCCTGCTCGTGGAGAGCGTTCGCCGCATCCATAGCCTCGGCGACCATAAGACCCGTTGCTATTATGGTTACGTCCTTGCCGTCCTTTATAGTAATCCCCTTGCCGACCTCGAATTTATAAGTCGCCTCGTCATTGTAGATCGGCACGGCAAGCCGCCCGAAACGCATATATGTGGGTCCGACATAATCCGCCATTGCAAGGACGGCTGCTTTCGCCTCCACATAATCCGCGGGATTTATCACGGTCATATTCGGGATAGCTCGCATAAGCGCGATATCCTCATTACACTGATGTGTCGCGCCGTCCTCACCGACGGAGATACCCGCGTGAGTTGCGCCTATCTTAACGTTAAGGTTCGGGTAGCATATCGAGTTTCTGACGATCTCGAACGCTCTGCCCGCCGCGAACATCGCAAAGCTGCTTGCAAACACCAGCTTTCCCGTAGACGCGATACCCGCCGCGACGCCCATCATATTGGCTTCTGCGATACCGCAGTCGTAATGCTTTTCGGGGTATTTTTTCTTGAATATATTTGTCTTTGTTGCCGCCGCCAAGTCCGCGTCAAGCACCAAAAGATCGGGTCTTACCTCGGCGAGAGCGCACAAGCCTTCTCCATAGCCCTCACGAGTTGCTCTTTTTTCCATATTTATACACTCCTTATTCTCGTTTTACGCTTCAAGCTCCGCAAGATACGCTTTTATTTCCTTTACGGCGATCTCGTATTCCTCGTCATTCGGAGCTTTTCCGTGCCAATCCACGCTGTTTTCCATATAGGAAACTCCCTTGCCCTTTGTGGAGCGCATAACGATCATAGTGGGCTTTTGCATAACGGTTTCTGCTTCATTGAACGCCTTTTCCATTTCGTTGAAATCATGAGCGTTGATGTTTATAACGTGCCAGCCGAACGCTTCAAACTTTTCATCTATCGGGTATGGGCTCATGACCTCGCTTACCTTGCCGTCGATCTGCAAACCGTTATTATCGACTACCGCAACAAGATTATCGAGCTTATAATGCGCCGCGAACATCGCCGCTTCCCAGACCTCGCCCTCCTCTATCTCACCGTCGCCGAGAACCGCGAAGACCTTGTACGGGTCGCAGGTTATTTTCGCGGAAAGAGCCATTCCGCAGGCTACCGAAATTCCCTGCCCTAAAGATCCTGTGCTCATATCTATACCGGGAGTTTTGATGTCCGGATGACCTTGCAGCCTGGAACCGATCTTTCGCAGAGTTTTCATCTCCTCCATAGGGAAAAAACCGCGCAAAGCGAGCGTCGCGTACAATGCGGGAGCGCTGTGCCCTTTCGACAGAACCAAGCGGTCACGGTTGGGATCTTTCGGTTTTTTCGGATCGACATTCATGCGATGTGTATAAAGATAAGTAAGCAGGTCGGCGCACGACAGCGAACCGCCCGGATGTCCCGCTTTCGCCGCGTGAACACCCTCGATAATACCGAGCCTTACCTTGGCAGCATCTATTTGAAGCTGTCTTACAAGTTTTTCGTCCATAGTTGCCTCCTAAAATTTGTTCTCTTTCAAAATGTATCGGTCAAAGCCGATCTATATTTTTAATAAGCGGTTTCATAAGCCTTTTACTCATCCGCGGCGGAAAAATCATCAAATCCGCGCCATTGCCGAACTTTTCAGTGATTATGCCAATCGGTAAACGTGAAGTTCTCGTCAAGCTCGTCATACGCGGCGCAGGCAAGCTGTGCGCCCCAGCCGTCGCTGAACTGAAACGACATAAACTTGCCGTTGAAATCAAGACCCTCCGGCTTGAACGACTTTATAAATCCGTCCAAGTTGAACATCGGATACAGCCTGCGTATCAGCGCTTCAACATCGGGCTTTTCAAGAGTACCGTTGTTCGGATTATCATCAAAATATTCATACAGACCGTAAATGCTGCCGTCTTGATGACAATACACAACGTCATCATACTCGTCCTCGCTGTACTTTTCGAGATAGCCCGGCAAAAGCGCCTCCTTTATCTCCCAGAACGGATATCCGCACGCCTCCATATCGTTAAAAAGATGAAACAATATACAGTCGTTTATCTCCTTCTCATTCGCGGCGATCTCGCGTTCCTTTTGATTATAATACTCGGTAAGCCCTTTGCGATCTCATCGGGATCGTCGGACTTTATGAACGGCAGCAGCGGCTCAACAAAAAAGTCATCGCTCTCCAATATCTGATCGAGCATATCCTCGGAAAACGAGATCATCTCCCCGTCAAAGTCCTCATTCACAAAAGTTCCCGCGATACCGAGCGAAAAACTGCCCTTAGCCTTAAAAATGCCGTCCTCGCAAATTACCTCAATCATTCGATCTCCCCCACAACTAACTACTAATAACTATCTGCAAATGTACCCCATTCCTTTAGGATAATCCTTTGAAGAAAACGCGGGATCTATGCCCCATGCCGCCGCAAGCTCGATAACATACTCCTCATCGGGCGTTTCGTGCGTTTCCCAGTCCGCTTCCTCATTGGGAAGAAGATTTGTGAAGCCAAGCTTCGTTTCTTCGGAAGTAAGCGCACCCCTGTTGAGGAACACCTTGCCGTCGCAGCCGCACCAGCCGTAACCGCGCACCATAATGCCGTTTACATACTTGACCCACGCGTGATAATCCGAAACGCGCTGAGTTACAAAGAACTGCATTTCGGGAAACAGCTTTGCCTTATCGTCCAGCAGCTCGGGCGCAAGCGTCAGAATATCCATTCCGATATTCACCACAAGCACATAGCCGTCCAACGCGGGCGACACAAAACGATAGCCGTTGTAAGCCATTTCAATACCCTTATCCCAGTTCGACGGCTCGGCATTTTTCAATCCAAGCTTTTCTATCACCTCAAGCGGTGAATCCGATTTAACGCAGAGCCAATTACACTTATATCCGAACGGTATGGGGAAATCGGGGTCGTTGCCGGTCTCGGGACGCGAAATAGTCTCCGCATGGCACTCCTCAGTAGACGGCTTTGCCTTTTTCGCCGACTGCTTTTCTTTGTTAAGATATTTGCTGTTGTTGAACAGGTCGTCTAAAAATCCCATAATGATCTCCTCCGTAGTAAAGTTATTTTATATCGCACAAAAAACCAGTTGATTCGGGATATGTCTTTCTTTGAAAAAGCGTATCGACGCCCCACGCGGCAGCAACGTCAAGAACATTCTGCTCGTCCGGGAACTCGTAACTGTCCCAATCCGCTTCGGTATCGGGGATAAGCTCCGTAAGCCCCAGCTCCGTTTCCTCGGCGGTCACCGCGCCTTTATTCAGAAACACCTCGCCCTCTCCGCCGCAATAGCCGTAACCGCGTATCATCTCGCCGCCGACATATTTCACCCAGACATGATAATCGGAGACACGGTGAGTGCTGAAAAAATGCAGCTCGGAGAATTTCTTCGCCAGCTCATCGAGCAGCGCGGGGTCGGTTTCGAGAATATCTCCCTCCCAGCCGACCACAAGCACATAGCTGTCCAGCACGGGCGATACGAACACTCCACCGTGTTTTCCGTAAACGCCGTCCTTCCAACTGCTGACGCGCGGATTATTCAAGCACATTTTTTCGATAACTTCCTCGGGCGAATCTGCCTTGATGCACAGCCACGAGTTCTTATAGCCGAACGGCACGGGTTTGTCCGGCACAGCTTCGGGAAAAGACCCGTTGACCGGCGGCGAAGCGTTATTTTCGCCGCTTTTGGAATTAACATCGTTCGCGGTATTTTTTTGAGCGTTTAACCCCATGCCGTCCGCAAGCGACTTGCCAAGCTGTTTTAGGAAATCAAACATAATTACCTCACAATTTCTCAATGTAGTCAATGATCTCGGATATTGCGCCGCTGTTGTTGTCGCAAACTATCAAATCGGCGGCTTGCTTTACGCTCTCTTGTGCGTTGGCAACAGCAGCTCCAAGATTGGCTTTTTGTATCATCGCGGTATCGTTCATAAAATCGCCCGCCGCCACGGAAAATCTGTTCTCCACACCGAGAATGTGTATCAATTCCGCAAAACCGCGCGACTTGTCTACGCCTTTTGGCAAACACTCGAAATAATGCGGCGCACTGCGCACCCACTGCACATCCTCAAAGCCTCCGCTTTCCACCTTTTTCTGAACCTCGTCAAGATCGCTCGGCTCGGCGGCTATAACAAACTTCAGCCAGCCACCCTCAGGTATATCGTCAAGCGGTCGTCTGTCGGGAACAACACTTTCCATTTCCAAATGCTCCTGCTCCGTCTGATTGATAAAAGGCACGAAAACCGTCTGCTCGTGAAGCACCTCAAACCCCAGCTTTTCTGGGAACATCGCGTTCAGTCTGCGAATATACTCCCGCGCAATCGACCCTATCTCGCACTGCCACAAAAACCGATTTTGCTTAAAATCATAAACTCCCGCACCATTAAACAGAACGCTCGGTATGTCCAAATGCAGCACGTCCTCGACTATTCGCCGAGCCATGGCGTAACCACGCCCCGTTGCCGCCGTAAAAATGCCACCGCCCTCGCGGAAACGCTTTATCGCCGACATATCCTTATCAAGAATACGCTTATCGTCGGTGAGAAGAGTGCCGTCAAGATCGGTCATAAAAATCACTTTATTGAAATCCAATTCGGCAAACCTCTTTCATTATAATTTCTGCCACTTATCCATATTGCAGTATACGAGCAGCTGCTCCCGACCAGCCTTTCTCAAACGGTTTTCCATTACGTTATAGCGGCGGTCGCTGCTTCTGTCGGGTATCAAATGCGCCCATTCCAAGCGCTCCATACCAAGAAGAACGTCCGCGAGCTTTGTACCGCTGAGCTTGTCCGCGACCAACGCGAAATCAAGATAACGCAAATTTGAACGCGTCAGATTATCAATGTCGTTCAGTTTGTGCAGCTCGTAGAGCTTCAGCCCATATAAATTCGGCAGCTTGCCGAAGTCGGGAAGCTTTTCCACTGCGGGCAACGAACACAGATACAGCTTTTTCAATCCCTTTGCCTTTTCAATAAACGATAAGTCCGTAATTCTGCGCATTTCCAAAAGCTTCAGATATTCAACATTCTCCGTCAGCATCTCTGCAAAGCCATTGTTTATCTGATGATAGGCAGTCAGACTTTTCAACTCGAGAACACATACCCCCGAAAGATCAACGTCTGCGGAAAGCACCAAAATCAGTCTGTTCAGCCGTTTCAGCTCCGAAATTCCGTCAACATTGGCAAAATCGCCGTTTACAAACAAAGTTTCCACATTGGGATACTCTCTTAAAAAACCAAGATCGGTTTTTTTATCGTTGGAATATACACAAAGATACGTCACATCTTCGGGCTTTGTTCCAAGCAGATCTACTGTCGTTTCCTTTTTGTCTATCCTTATCGTAGGATTAACCGGTTTTGGCAAACTTCCGACATCCACTCAAAAACACCTCACTCAATACTGTTAAGGAACTTCATAAAATAGTTAGGAAGCTCCGAATCGAACTCCATATATTCGTCCGTTCGGGGGTGAACAAATCCGATCTTCTTCGCGTGCAGGCACTGCCCGCAAAGCCACTTCGGTTTGCCGTTTCCATAGACCTCATCTCCCGCGACCGCGTGCCCGATGTAGCTTAAATGTACGCGTATCTGATGAGTTCTGCCCGTTTCGAGCTTAACGTTCAAGTGAGTATAGCCCGCGTAATTCCTTATCACGGAGTAATGCGTTACCGCCTCGCGCGAGTTTTCAAGCGTCACGCACATCTTCTTGCGGTCGGTTTTGTGCCGCCCGAT
>DKXD01000075.1:34342-34931 GCA_002492075.1 Ruminococcaceae bacterium UBA7135 | reverse complement strand
GCGGTCGGTTTTGTGCCGCCCGATTGGCGCGTTTATCGTTCCGTCCTCTTTTATCGAACCGATAACCACTGTCTGATACTCACGAGTGAACGAGTGTTCTTTTATCTGCTCTGACAGCTTCAAGTGCGCCGTGTCATTCTTCGCGACCATAAGCAGACCGCTTGTATCCTTGTCGATCCTGTGAACTATCCCCGGACGTACCTCTCCGTTTATTCCCGAAAGTCTATCGCCGCAATGATACATCAACGCGTTCACAAGCGTACCCGAATAATGCCCCGCCGCAGGGTGAACCACCATACCCTTGGGCTTATTTACCACCAGAACATCGTCGTCCTCATAAACTATATCAAGCGATATGTTTTCGGGAACGATATCCGCCGATTTGGGTTCGGGCAGAATTATTTCGATCTCGGCATTCAGCCTCGGAATGTCCTTTTTTCCCGCAGTCTTGCCTTCTACGGTCACAAGACCCTGTTCTAAGAGCTTTACCGCCGCGCTTCTTGTAAGCTCTGAATTTTCCGCAATCTGCTTATCAAGACGGTTTTTTCCGTCCGATACAAAAATTAGCCTATTCGTCATCGTCGTCAAC